>JBIJCX010000188.1:0-15406 GCA_044344465.1 Opitutaceae bacterium | reverse complement strand
GATCGTATGGGACGAAACCGCCCCGGCCTCCAGGCACGCGACCTCGATGGCGAATTTCAACGTCTCGCTGGTCAGCACGCGCCCCTGTGACCAAAGCTTCCGGCCCCGAATTTGGCTGGCAAGCAAGAGACGCTCGGCGGCGGCGAAACCCAGGGCGCTGCAACGGTTGCCCTCACGGATGGCCGCGGCTTCGGCGGGCGTCTTGATTTCGCGCGCGGGGAAGAGAGCGCCATCGGCGACGGTGAGATCGAGGCCCAGTTCGAAAAGCTTGTCGTACACCCCCGCCGGAAAATCGTCGGGCACGGTGAAGCGCGTCTGGTGGTAGTCCTTGGCCAGCAGAAAAATTACCTCGGCCGCGCCGGGCTTGCGTTCCGGCCAGAGCTCGCGGGCGCGCTTCAGGTAACGATCGAGCGGCAGGACAACGTCGAAATCCGACGTCTTGCGCACGCGGCCGAACTCCAGGGCACTGACCACGGCGTATTTTTTTCCCCGCAGGCCGAACGCGATAAAGGCATCGGGCACGTCGACCCGACCAAAATAGAGCGCGTCCGCACTGCGTTCGGTGTCAGCGTAGAGGAGCGGCGGCGGAGCGTTTTTTCCAGGCACAAAAAAGAGAGAGGTTGAGTTGGGACCCAAGCCCCATTAGCCACCGGGGGTTTGAAAAATGCAAATCTGGTTTTA
This sequence comes from Opitutaceae bacterium, assembly GCA_044344465.1. Lineage (GTDB taxonomy): Bacteria > Verrucomicrobiota > Verrucomicrobiia > Opitutales > Opitutaceae > ER46. The sequence continues at coordinate 14,725 of JBIJCX010000188.1, read as the reverse complement.
CGTATGCTGCCGTGCGTTCGAGGACTGATGACTTGGTCGTGGAGTCTTGGTTCACGACGACCCGGATCGCCGGTGTCCGCGGTCGCGGCGTTGCTGTTGATCCTCGCGCTGACGGCGTGCGGCAGCGACAAGCCGCCGGTGCCGGTGTCGGCGCCGAAAACCGCCCTGGATTTTTTTCCGCTCACGATCGGGGGAAAGGTGGTCCGCCTGCAGCTCGCGATTCGGCCGGACGAGATGCAGCGCGGCTTGATGGATCGCCAGAACCTCGGAGCGGACGATGGCATGATGTTCATCTACGAGAAACCGCAGCAGATGCATTTTTGGATGCGCAACACGCCGACCCCGCTCGACATCGGATTTTTCGATCGCGGTGGTGTGCTCGAGGAAATCTACCCGTTGTACCCGTTTGATGAGCGGACGGTGAGCTCGCGCAGTGAGCGGCTGCACTTTGCCGTGGAGGTCAACCAAGGCTGGTTTCGCGCCAACGGCATCAAGCCGGGAGCACAGCTCGACCTGAAGTCGCTCGTGGCGGCCCTAAAGGCGCGCGGCTTCGATCCCAAGAAGTACGGGCTGGAATAGCGGCGGTCTGCGGCCGGCCGTCATTCCTTCGGGATGTCGTTGTCGGTCTTGAGCACCAGCACCGGGGTCTTGGTCTTCACCCAGACCTCGGTCTCCTTGAAAAATTTTCCCGGCACGTTCTCGATGGCCTCTCCGATCGTCTTCACGGGCAATAACTGGCCCTTCTTGGTCGTGTTGAAGTCGTACGAACTGCGGTGGATCCGATCCAGCGTGGTCGCGGGGCTCTCGCTGTCGGGGATCTGTAGCACCCAGCCCACGAAATCGTATTTCGGCAACCGCCCATCGGGGTCGCTCACCAGGATCACGAACTGCTTTTTCACCGCGGGCGGCTTTTCCTCTTCGCCCGGGTCGGGCTGCACGGCGAGGTTCATCTCTTCGACTATGCGACGGAGAATCGCGGGATCGACATGGTTCTTCTTCAAAATTTCAGCGACTTTGTTGACCTCGATTTTCGGCATGGTGTTTTCCTGTTGGAGAAGCACGAATGGACACGAATGAGCTTCAATGTAAAGGCCGGCGGCGCGGACGAGTGGTTTGATGTCGTCAATGAGCGTGACGAGGTGGTCCGCCAGGCGACGCGCCGCGAAGTCCACGCCACCGGACTCTGGCATCGCGCGGTGCACGTGCTTGTGTTCGATGCTGCCGGCCGGGTTTTCCTGCAGAAGCGATCGATGACGAAGGATCTTTCGCCGGGGCAGTGGGATTCCTCGTCGTCGGGGCACCTCGATGCGGGCGAAGACTATGATGCCGCCGCCATCCGGGAACTGCAGGAGGAGCTTGGCATCACGGTCGCCGCCGCGCCGGAGCGCTGGTTTAGACTCAATTCCTGTCCGGAAACGGGGTGGGAGTTCGTCTGGGTGTATCGCCTGCGTTACGACGGAGCGATGACGCTGGAGCCGGAGGAAATCCAATACGGCGAATGGGTGACGCCGCGCGACGTCACGGCCCGGGTGGCGGCGCGGCCGGAGGAGTTTTGTCCGTCGTTCAAGCTGCTCTGGCCGATGGTGGAGGAGTTGTTAAAGTGACGGGGATTCCCGGAAACGCCGGCCGGAAATGCCACCGGACCCGTCATTGGCGCTGAGGCGCTTGATTTCATCGAACTGCTTCTGCGAAATCAGCCGTCGCGGCACGCGGCGCTCAGCCTCCACGATGAGCCGGGCCTGATCCTCCTTGTCGGGCACGTGCGGCTCCCAAGGCATGTGGTGGCCTTGGTGGCGCGTCCACTCGATGTTGCCGCCATGCACGACGACATTGACCTGATATTTCCTGCCTGCGTCGTCCTTGTTCCACCAGCCAAACTCGATGCTCATGGGAAGGGTTTCGGCGAAAGCTCACGCGCGGGCGAGCGGAAACTCGGCCACCGTGCCGCCGGGGTAAAATTCATCACCGCGGCGATCGATGCGCCGGACCGTGATCGACGTGGGCGCAACGTCGACGGCACAACCGCCCAGCGGACAGCAGAACGACCCCGTGTTGATCACCACGACTCCGGCTGGCGTGCGCCAGACTCCAGGCCGGTGGGTGTGCCCGATGAGAATGAATCCCGCCGCCGGCCGGTGTTGGCGGGCGAAAGTGGCCGCGCGTATGGGCTCCAGATGCCAGGCGCGCAGGATGTGAAAGATCCGCAGGGGCGGCCACACCGTGTCGGCCGCGAAATGCAGCGCGTATTTCAGGCGGTTGCGCTCGGATTGATGGCGCTGGGGAATGGACGCAGCGACACGACGCCAGACGACGAGACGGTTTTCGAGGACCTCCCTGCTGGCGGGGGAGAGCGCACGCAATTCGGTCGCGATGAGCCGCCCGACCAGCGCAGCGTCCCGGCCCCACGGCACGATGTTGTCGAAGAGGATGTCGCCATGGATGACGAACACGGCGCCGCCGGCGAGGTCGAGCGAATGATGCGGCGAAAAGTCGGCGTCGTGATTGCCGCTGAGGAAAATGGTGGACTCGACTTCGCGCGGGAAAAAATCGAGCACTTCGTCCCGGCACGCGTTGGAATGGAACTGATTGGCGGCCGGCCGGGTGTCGAGCGTGTCGCCGTTGAGGACGAGCCGGGTCACCCCCTCGAGCAGCGGACGCAGTTGCGCCAGGCGACGCACCCGACTGGCGTGATCGCCGTAATGGACATCGGAAATGATGCGGATGATCTTGTCGGGCACGGGAACGGAGGTGCCCGGTCTATGACCACCACCATTCTGGTCAACAACGGCAAATGCGCCCGGCGCCGGACGCCAGCGTGAGAGAAGCTTGTCGCCAGATTCGCAGTCATGCGAAGGTCAGGGATGCGCACGGTCCCGCTTCTCTTGTTCGGTTTCCTTTCCGCCGTCACGGCGCACGCCGATCAGGCGGCGGACATCGCCCGGATTCACATCGAAGTGATTGGCGGTCGGGAACGAATCGCGGCGTTGGGGGCCTTGCGGGCTTCAGGCTACGTCGTCACGGGCGGCAAGCGCGTGAACTTTTCCCTCACGGCGGCACGTCCGGATCGCATCCGGTTGGAAACGGAAGGATCGGGCCGGACCCTGGTGCAGGGGAGCGACGGGATCGAGCCACCGTGGGAATTCGACACCGGCACCTGGCCGCCGCACTACCGCCCGATGCCGGAAGGGGCGGCGAGGACATTTGTCGCGGATGCGGAGTTCGACGACCCTTTGGTTGCCGGCGCGGCGAGGGGATTCGTGTTCGATTTCGCCGGTGAGGTCGAAGTCGAGGGACGGAAGCTGCTGCGCGTGCTGGTTACGCGCAAGATGACCGAGATGTCGCACCTGCTGATCGACGCGGAAACCTACTTGATCATGCTGCGCACCGAATCGCGAACCAGCGCCACCGGCCGCAAGCTGCAGATCGTCACCCGTTATGAGGACTTCCGTCCGGTGGGAGGCGTGTTGCTGCCGCACGAAATCATCGTCGCGGTCGATGGTCGCCGCACGCAGCAGACCAGAATCGAGACCATCGAGGCCAACCCCGAACTCTCGCCCGGGACATTTACACGGCCCAAAGCGGTCACCGTGCCAGCCCGAACCGGGAAGCCCTGAGCACGGCGTACCATTTCCTACCGCCCCTTCCGATCGCCCCGTTCGGTTGGAAAATGGTTGGGTGCGATAATCCAAACTCGCCAACTCGGGCGCGGAGAGTCATACCGGCCGAAGATTCACGTCATGCCCACCTACGAATACGCCTGCCCGAAATGCGGCCACACTTTTGAGCTGGTTCAGTCAATGCGCGATGAACCCCTGAAGAAGTGTCCGGAGTGCAAGAAAACCGGGGTCAAACGGCTCGTGGGCAAAGGGGAGGGACTTATTTTCAAGGGGACCGGCTTCTACCTGACCGATTACAAATACAAAGGCATGAACCGAAAAGAGGGCGGCGACGACGCGAAGCCCAAGGAGCCCAAGCCGGCCGAATCGAAAACGACCGTGACAAAACCGGCCGAGGTGAAACCCGCCTCGACCCCTGCAGTTAAACCGGCACCCAAATCACCCAAAAACTAGTTTTCCCATGAGCAAGAAAATCGATCGTGCGATCCATGGCCCCGGCTGGGGCGAAGTCATCTTCGGTGCGGTCCTCAGCGCCGTGCTCGGAGTCGTCATCGGCGCCGCGCTGCTGATCCTGAAACCCATTGCGGCGGTTAAAGAGCTGCCCAAGGAGCCGGTCGCAGGCGCTGTTTACTACATCGAGGGTTCGCGCGATACCGCCAAGGCGAAGCAGGCGCTGGCCAAGCGCAAGGCATTCGCCCAAGGCCAGTCGGTCACGGTAACCGAGGACGAGATCAATTCCCTCGCCGCCCCGGCGGCCGCGCCGGCAACTCCTCCGGCACCGAAACCCGGCGAGAAGGCCGCGCCCAAGGCCGACGAAAAGGCCGCTCCGGCAGCGGCACCGGCAGCCGGTGGCCAGTTGGTGGTGGGTAACCCCAATTTCAGAATTCGCGATGGTGCGATGCAGATCGCCGTTCCGGTCACGATCAGCCTGCTCGATCATAAGGTCACGGTTCAGGCCCGGGGCGGATTTGCCAAGCAAGGCGCCGGATTTGTATTTGAGCCCAGCACTTTGTACGTCGGATCGTGTCCGGTGCAGCGGCTGCCGTTCGTCGGCGACCTCGTGCGGAAACAGTTTCTGTCGGCGCAGGCGGTGCCGGAAGATATCGCGACCTCCTGGTCGAAGCTCGCTGGTGTCACGATCGAGGGTGCGGCGCTGAAGCTGGCGATGCCGTGAACGCGAACCCGTGGCGGTGGTCACTGACCATCGTTCCGGCCGGAAAAATGGGTGGTGCAGCTAGTCCGGGTGGCCGTCGGTTGCGGTTGCTGGCTCTGGCGGTTTTGGCGCTGGGGCCGGCGGTCGCGTGGTCGTCGTCCGAGCCCGCGCCGGTGCTCTTTCAGAGCGGTCGCGGACGTTTCGATATTGCGGCGGTTGATGCCGGCGCCGGTCGCACGGTAACGGGGATGGCGGAGGACGCATGGCGTTTTCTTGCCGGCCCATTGGGCTTGCCGGAGGCGTTTTCGTCGCCCGTGCTGGTGCGGCTGGTGCCGCAGGTCGAAGCGAGCGGACGGGCGCCGTTTCACACTGTGGTCGAAGCGGGTGGAGTCGTGTCGGTACTCATTGGTTGGAGTGACAAGACGCCCGAGGTAATCGTGCAACGCGCGCTGGTGCAGGGCTTGCTGCTGCGCCTGGCGGTCGCGCATCACGGGGTAAATGAACGTCTCACTGCGCCCCTCTGGCTGGAGCACGGGTGTGTCGGATGGTGGCAGACGCGGGCCGACGCCGCGCGATTCGATGCGCTGAAACACGAGACGGTGCGGTTGGTCCCGCCCGGGCTGGGCGAATTGCTTGACTGGCGGCGCGGAGCAGAGGAGCCCCGCGCACAGGTCTTGGGCGCGATCTGGCTGCTCACGTTCTTGCCGTCCGAGTCGGGCCGCGCCGGGTGGTGGCCGGACGTTCTGAAGAGGTTGCTTGCCGGGGAAAACCCCACCGCGGTGGTGGCGGCGGCAGGCGCGGGGCATTTTGCGCACGAGGATGAACGCGAATTGTGGTGGCGCACCGGCTGGCACCATTTGCGGCGCGTGCGGGCGTTGCCGATCCCGGAGGCGGCGGAGTCGCGTGCCGAGGTGGCTGCGCTCGCGCGCTTCGTTTTTGCCCGCGACGATGTCGACGAAGTTGTGCCGCTCCCGACGGTCCTCGCCCACGCCAGCGAGCCAATCGTCGAGGCGGAATTGAACCGGCGGGCCGCGGATCTGAGACGACTGCTCTCCTCCCTGCATCCATTTTATCGCAACGCCGGACTATCGTTGGCCGAGGCCTTTGATGCCAGCCGCATCCGGCCGGAGCGCAGGGGCGCACTGGGCGCCGCGTTCGAGCAGGATTGGCGGGATGCGCTGGAGTTGGAGGCGGCGACAACGGCCGCGTTGGATGCCTGGGAGAAAAAGCTCGGGACGGGTGTCGCCGGGAAGCCGTGAATCTGGATTCCGCGATTGTCTCTGTAGCCCGCAGCGTGAGCGGCGGGACAAAATGGTGCCGTTCTCGCCTTCGGTCCCTGCGCTCACGCGCAGGGCTACGGAATTCCCGGGCAATCGCTCCGCTCCACCCCGGAGCTTGCTAAGGTCTTGGCGCTGGCGCGAAGCTTTACGCGTGTCGAAAAGTCTCAAGAACATCAGCGTGGTTGCCGCTGCGACCATGGTGTCGCGCATCCTCGGATTGGGGCGCGATGTGATGGTCACGGCGGTGTTCGGCACGTCGGCGCTGGCTTCGTCGTTCTACACGGCCTTCACGCTGCCAAATCTTTTTCGCCGCTTGCTGGGTGAGGGGGCACTGACGGCGGCGCTCGTGCCAACGCTGAATGACGAGCTCAAGCACCGCGCGCGGGCCGGCGCGTTCGGCCTGATCAACCAGGTGGCAAGCTGGCTATTCGTGGTGTCCGGTTCGGTCGTGGTGCTGGCGATGGCGGCGATCTGGCCGTTGGCGCGGGCTTCGGGCAACGGGGAGGGGTGGGGCGTCGACCCGGCAACGGCGCTGCGGTGGCTGGCGGCGGCGGATCTCGCTGTCGTGCTTTTCCCTTACCTCGTCTTTGTCTGCCTCGCGGCGGCTTTCAGCGCGGCATTGCAGACTTTGCATCGTTTTCTCGAGCCGGCGCTGTCGCCCATCTGGCTGAATGTCGCGATGCTCGGGCTGCTCGGCGGGGCGGCGTACGGCGGTTGGTCGGACACGAGCGAAGGCCGGATGCTCTGGCTCTGCGGCGGCGCGCTGCTGGGTGGAGTCCTGCAGATGGTCGTGCCGGCGGTGGCGTTGATGCATGAGGGCTGGCGGCCGCGTTTCGATTTGTCGGTGAGCGAGCCGTTGCGTCAGATCGTGCGGCTCATGGTGCCGACGGTATTCGGCTCCGCGATCTATCTCGTCAACATGGCGGTGGCGCGGTTCATCGGCCTGTCGTTGAACGATTCCGCGGTCACGATCCTGAACCTGGCCACGCGTTTGATGGAGCTTCCGATCGGTGTTTTTGCGGTGGCGATTTCAACCGTGATCTTTCCGCTGATCTCCAAGCACGCGGCGGCGGGCGACTGGGACAACCTCGCGCTTTCTTACCGCAAGGGCATGCGGCTCATCCTGGTGATCAACGTGCCGGCGGCCGTTGGTCTGCTCGTCCTCTCGCGGCCGATCATTCGGCTGCTTTTCCAAAGAGGAGCCTTTGCCGCCGGCGACACGGACCTGATGCAACCGGTGCTCGCCGTCTTTGCGCTCGGGCTGCCGTTCTTCTCGTTTGTGAACATCGTGCTGCGGGCCTTCTACGCGCAAAAAGACACCGCCACGCCGGTCCGGGCGGCGTTGATCAGTTTCCTGGTCAATTTGGGCCTGAGCCTCGCGCTGATGCGGCCGTTGGGTACCGTGGGGCTGGCAATTGCGAGCAACGTCGCGATCGTCGTGCAGGCGGCCTACCTGCAATGGCATCTGGCCCGCAAACACCCTGGACTGGCGTTTCACCACGTGGTGAACGATCTCGCGAAAGTGGTTGGCGCCAGCGTAGCGATGGGAGGGCTGGTCGCGGCGGGATGGTGGGGGTGGTCGCACTGGATGCCCGCGACTCCGATCAGCGATGCCGGCGCGCTGGCCGGTCTGATCGGTGGCGGCATCGCGGTGTATGCCGTGCTGATGTGGTGGTTGAAGATCGAAGGCCGCGACGACCTCGCGGCGATCCTGAAGAAGCTGCGCGCAAGGTTTACCTGATGAAATTCAAACCCGACTGGTTCCTCCTCGGCATGGGGTTGGTGATTGTGGTGGCGTGGGCGTTTCCCGGGCCTGGCGCCGCGGGTGGCTGGATGCATCCGGATTTGCTCACGAAGGGCGGCGTGGCGCTGATCTTTTTTCTCCACGGCGTCGCGCTTTCGTTCGCCGCGCTGCGGGCCGGCGCCCTCAACTGGCGGCTCCATGCGCTGGTGCAGGGTTGTACGTTTCTGCTCTTTCCCCTCATCGGGCTCGCGCTGGGCGCAGCGCTGGCCGGTCGCATCGCCCCCGATCTGAACCTCGGTCTGTTCTACCTCTGCGCGCTGCCGTCAACCGTGGCCTCGTCAATTGCCATGACCGCGGCGGCGCGCGGCAATGTGGCCGGCGCGGTGTTCAACGCGACGCTCTCGAGCCTGCTGGGCGTCGTGCTGACGCCGTTGTGGGTCGCCTTCGTGATGAAGACGAGCGGCCAGGCGCAGCCGCTTGGACCGGTGATTCTCGATTTGGTGCGGTGGCTCGTCCTTCCTCTCGTCGTCGGGCAGTTGCTGCGGCCCTGGCTCGGGGCGTGGGCGCTGCGGAACAAGTCACGCATCGGCCTGGCGGACCGCACGACGATCCTGCTGCTCGTCTACACCTCGTTTTGCGATTCCTTCCGGCAGGGGGTCTGGTCGGGGCACGGCTTCGGCCAGCTGTTGCTCCTCGCCGGCGTGTGCGTGGGGGTCTTTGCGCTCGTGATGGTGCTGACCTCGACCGCGGCCCGCCTGCTGGGATTTTCGCGGGCGGACAAGCTGGCGGCGATGTTCTGCGGCTCGAAGAAGACCCTCGCCTCGGGCGTGCCGATGGCGAAGTTGATTTTCGGCGCGCATCCGGGCATGGGTCTGATTTTGCTGCCGATCATGATCTATCATTCCCTGCAACTTGTGATTGGCGGCATCCTCGCGCAGCGTTGGGGCGCCCAGGGCGAGGACAAGCTATCATGAGCGAATCAAAACCAACTGCGATCGATGTGCGGCACAACCCCGCGGAGCGCCGCTTTGAGGCGGTGGTGGAGGGACTGTTGTCGGTCGCCGAATACGAACGGCGGGGCGACGAAATCGTTTTCACGCACACCGTCGTGCCGTCCGCGCTGCGGGGGCGAGGGATTGCCGAGGCCATCGTGCGCAGCGCCCTGGCGTACGCGCGCGACGAACGGTTGCGGGTGGTCCCGGCGTGCTCTTACGTGGCCGCGTTTGTCCAGCGGCATGCCGAATATCAGTCGCTGTTAAACGAAACTGGTGCGCGCCCCAGTTGAAACAGGAGCTGAGATCTTCCGTTTTCCATGTCCGCCCAAATTACTCCCGCCCAACTCATCGAGGTGCTGAACTGGCGCTACGCCACCCGGAAATTCGATCCGGCGCGGAAAATTCCCGCCGCCGAATGGGAGGCGCTGGAGCAGTCCCTCGTGCTGGCGCCGTCGTCGATCGGCCTGCAGCCGTGGAAGTTTTTGGTCATCACCGATCCCGCGGTGAAAGCGCAGCTGGTGCCGGCGGCATGGAAGCAGGCGCAGCCGGCTGATTGCTCGCACTTCGTCGTAATCGCGGTGCGCAAGGATCTGGATGTCGATCATGTGGACAAGCATGTCGCCCGGATGGTGGAAGTGCGGGGCGGCACCGCGGAGGCGCTGGCGGGTTTTCGCAACATGGCGGCGCGCAATCTCGATGCCGCCCGGGCGGAAGGCCGGCTCGACACCTGGCAGACGCACCAAATCTATATCGCGTTGGGCCAGTTCATGGCGGGTGCGGCGCTGCTCGGGATCGACACCTGCCCGATGGAGGGATTCGAACCGGAGAAATTCGACGAGATCCTCGGGTTGCAGGGCACCGATTTTGCCAGCGTGGTGGCGTGTGCGACCGGGTATCGGATGCCGGACGATCGGTGCGCGCACATGAAAAAAGTGCGGTTCAAGACCGAGGACGTGGTCGTGCGGATTTGAGGGCGGTTTTCGAGTCCACGACGTACGGGCCCTCGCACCCGCGCTACGAAAACACGGCCGTCCGTTCGGTCGCGTTGAGCTCCCGCCATTTTCCGGGCGCGAGATCACCGAGGTCCAGTTGGCCGATGCGCATGCGGATCAATCTCAAGGTGGGATGTCCGATGGCGGCGGTCATCCGGCGGACCTGGCGGTTCTTGCCCTCGATGAGTTCCAGCGCGAGCCAGCGGTCAGGAACGTTCTTGCGAAACCGGATCGGCGGAATGCGGGGCCCCACCGCCGGCGCCGGATCGAGCAGCCGGGCGCGGCACGGCCGCGTGCGATAATCACCCAGGTCGAGACCGCCCCGTTCAAGTCGGTCGAGGGCGTCACGCGTTGGCATGCCTTCGACTTGGGCCCAGTATTCGCGGAGATGCGCGTGTCGCGGTTCGAGGAGGCGCGAATTGAGCCCGGGTTCGTCGCTCAGCAGCAGGAGTCCCTCCGAGTCGGCATCGAGCCGTCCGAGCGGATAGACGCCGCGCGGCAGTCCGAAGTCTGCCAGCATCCGCCAGCGGGAACCGGGCTCGGGCGTGAACTGTGAGAGCACGCCGTAGGGTTTGTGGAACGCGAGCAGCATGGCGGTGCGCGATGTAACCAAGAGCAGGGATCAAGTAACAAGAACGATGTGAAACCACGCCGGGCGCCGGAGCATGCTTGTCACCCCTGCCCGGGATCGCCTTGCTGCCTGTCACCATGCGCGCATTACAACTGCTGGCGGTCAATCAACTGGGTGTGGTCGAGGTGCCGGATCCACAGCCGGCGGCGGGGGAAGTGCTCGTTGCCTTGCGCGCGGCGGCGTTGAATCACCGCGATGTCTGGATCAAATCCGGCCAGTATGCCGGCCTGAAATGGCCGTGTCTTCCGGGCTCGGACGGCGCCGGCGTGGTGGTGGCGGTCGGCGAGGGCGCGGATGACGCCTGGCAGGGTCACGATGTGATCATCAACCCGAGCTTTCATTGGGGCGGCGGCGAGCAGGCACCGGGACCGCAGTTCTCCATTCTCGGGCTGCCCCGTGATGGCACGCTCGCGGAGAAAATCGCGGTGCCGGTCACGCAGCTGGCCTCGAAGCCTGCGCACTTGACCTGGGAGGAGGCCGGGGCGCTGCCGCTGGCGGGGCTGACGGCATATCGCGCGGTTTTTTCCCGGGCGAAACTGCAGGCGGGCGAGCGCGTTCTGATCAGCGGCGTGGGGGGCGGCGTGGCCGTGTTTGCCCTGCAGTTCGCGCTGGCGGCCAAGGCGGAAGTCTGGGTGACGTCGAGTTCCGACGAGAAGATCGCGCGGGCAGTGGGGATGGGCGCCCGGGGAGGTTTCAACTACCAGGCCGAAGGGTGGGCGAAGGTGGCGGCAAAATCCCCCGGACATTTCGATGTGATCGTCGACAGCGCCGGCGGCGACGGCTTTGAGTCGTTGCTCGATCTCGCCGCGCCCGGCGGGCGAATCGTGTTCTTCGGTGCCACCCGCGGAAATCCTCCGGTGCTGCCGATGCGCAAGGTCTTCTGGCGGCAGATTTCACTGCTCGGATCCACGATGGGCTCGCCTTCGGACTGGGCGGCGATGATCGCGTTTGTCGCGCAGCACGATTTGCGGCCGGTCGTGAGCGGCGTGTTTCCGCTCGCGCAGGGAGTGGAGGCGTTTTCGCTGATGGAGCGCGGCGGACAGTTCGGAAAAATCGTGGTGCGGATCTGAGCGGCTTTCCGATTCGGGCTTGGCGTCGGCCCGCGCGAGTGGAACAACAGTCCATTGCCCGATGAACGATTCCTCCGCTTTTTTTGTCTGCGTCATGGCCGGTGGCAGTGGCGAACGTTTCTGGCCGATGAGCCGCGCGCGATTGCCGAAGCACCTGCTCAAGCTCTTTTCCGAGCGCACGCTGCTCGAGGAGACGGTGCGGCGAATCGGAACGGCCGTGCCGCGCGGCAATATTTTCGTACTGACCAACGAGGCGCAGTTGCCGGGGACGCGCCGTGCGCTCCAGGGGCTGGTGCCGGAAGCGCAGATCATCGCCGAGCCCGCGAAGCGCGACACGGCGCCGGCGGCGGCCCTGGCCACGGCGCTCGTGCGGGCGCGGGCCGGAGACGCGGCGACGCTGGCGCTGCTGCCGGCGGATGCGTTTATCGCGGAGGGCGCGGTTTTCGAGGCGCAGTTGGGCGTCGCGCTGCGCGAGGCGGCGGGCGGAAACGCGCTCCTCACGTTTGGGGTCAAGCCGGCGTTTCCCGCCACGGCGTTCGGCTATCTTGAACTCGAGGCCGCGGCCGGCCGGAGGCTCGGAGCGTTCACGATTCGGAAGGCGCGACGCTTCGTGGAAAAGCCGGATCAGGCGACCGCGGAAAAATATGTGGCAGGCGGAAATCATGTTTGGAACGCCGGCATGTTCGTGTGGAGTGTGGCCGCGTTCCTGGCCGAGGCCGACGCCCATGCCCCGGAGCTCGCAACGTTCATCCGGGAGTTTCCAGCCGGGGATTTTGGCGGATTCATCGCGCAGCGGTTTCCCGCGCTGCCGAAGATTTCCGTCGATTACGCAATCATGGAAAAAGCGCGCTCGGTCGAGACCCTGCTCGCGGAATTCGATTGGGACGACGTCGGGTTGTGGACAGCGCTGCCGAAACACCTGCCGGCGGATGCCGCCGGCAACGCGGTGCGGGGCGCGGTCGTTGCCACGGGGGCGACGAACAACATCGCGGTGAGCAACGGCCGCGTCATCGCGCTCTGCGGCGTGAAGGATCTCGTGGTGGTCGAGACGGCCGATGCGATTCTCGTCTGCCACCGGGATGCCGTGCAGGACATCAAGAAACTCACGGCGCTGCTGCCAAAGGAGTTGTTGTAGGGGCGCGGGCGCAGCGACGGAGAATATTTGGAGTGGTAGCCCGCCGCGTGAGCGGCGGGAGCCCGGACGGTCCCTGCGCTCACGCGCAGGGCTACGACTGTCGACATTTCTTCCCGTCGGGAGAAAAACGCGTTTTTGCGGTTGGAACTCTCAAGGTGACGGCCGACTCAACTGCCTCCGGTTACGTCACGCGGCCGGACGACAGCGCGGCGCCGGCAACGCCGAGAAAGGCGGCGAGCGCCGGCTCGGGCGCGGGGGATCTCCGCCAGCCGAGGACCAGCCGGCTCTCGGGCGCCGGACCCTGCAGGCGGCGAAAAGCCACCTCGGGCGGAAGGTGCTGCGCCTCGGACGGAGTCATGAACGTCGCGCCGAGGCCCGCGCGAACCAGACCGATGCCGTTCGCGCGCGGCCATATTTCCTCGGCGATCCGCGGCGTGACGTCGGCGCTCGCGAAAGCAGCGAGAATGCGATCGTAGAATCCGGGATTGTGGGTGCGGGGGAAGAGGACGAATGGCGTCGCCGCCAGGTCGCGCAGCCGCAGGGTGTCCCGACGGGCGAGGGGGTGGGTGGCGGGCAGCAGCACGCCATTGCGTTCCCGCAGGAGCTGGCGCGTATGCAGGCCGGGCGCCGGCGCGTCGGGATGAAAGAAACCGCAGCCGATTTCGCCCGCCTGCAGGGTGGCGAGTTGGGCGGAGGTGGGCGATTCGGTCAGCTCGAGCCGGATCCCGGGGTGCCGCCGGTGAAATTCGCGCAGAATCCGCGGCAGCACGGTGGCCATCGCGAGCCCGGTGAACGCCACGCGGATGTGGCCGACCTGGCCGCCGGCGAGCGCCTGCAGATCCGCCGGGATCGCGGCCAGGTGGCGCAGGATGGGTTCGATGCGTTCGAGCAGGAGCTGGCCGGCCGGCGTGATCTCCACGCCGCGTCGCGTGCGGTTCAGGAGATCGGAATCGAGCGCGACTTCGAGCTGGGCGACGGCCCGGCTCAGCGCCGGCTGCGCGATCGAGAGGGTTTCGGCCGCCTTGCGAAAATGCAGCTGCCGGGCCACCTCGCGGAAATAGATGAGGTGGCGCAGCTCAAACGGGAACTGATACTCGCGCGGCATCACAGACCCCTAAATAAGTATTTCCCGGGCATGGCAAGAGTTGGTAAGGTGAGAGTGGATGGGAGAGCGAAAGTGGCGGCAGGCTATCGCGGTCAGACTTATCTCACTTTCGCGTTCACGTTCACGTTCACGTTCACTTTCACTTTCACCCTCGCTTCTCACCATGCCCAAATCCCTTTTCGAAAAAGTCTGGGACGCCCACGCCGTCCGCACCCTGATCGACGGCCAGACGCAGCTGCTGGTCGGCACGCACCTCATTCACGAGGTGACGAGCCCGCAAGCCTTCGGGATGCTCCGTGATCTCGGATTGAAGGTGGCGATGCCGCACCGGACCTTTGCCACCGTCGATCACATCGTGCCGACGGATCAGTTTGCCGAGCCGTATCGCGACCCGCTGGCCCAGGCGATGATGAATGAGTTGCGCCAGAACTGCGCCGAGTTCGGCATCACTTTTTTCGACCGCGCGAGCGGCAAGCAGGGCATTGTGCACATCGTCGGACCGGAGCAGGGCATCACGCAGCCGGGCACGACGATCGCCTGCGGCGATTCACACACGAGCACGCACGGTGCGTTCGGGGCGATTGCCTTTGGGATCGGCACCACGCAGATCCGGGACGTGCTCGCGACGCAGACGATGGCGCTGGGCCGGTTGAAGGTCCGCCGCATCAATGTGGCCGGCCGCCTCCGGCCCGGGGTGTACGCGAAGGACGTGATTCTCCACATCATCCGCACCCTGGGCGTCAACGGCGGCACCGGCTTCGCCTACGAATATGGCGGCGAGGTCTTCGACCGTTTCACGATGGAGGAGCGGATGACCGTTTGTAACATGTCGATCGAGGGCGGCGCGCGGGCCGGTTACGTGAACCCCGACGAGACGACGTTCGCCTATCTCCAGGGCCGGCCCTATGCCCCGAAGGCGGCCGGATGGGATGAGGCGGTCGCGCGCTGGAAGTCGTTTGCGAGCGATCCAGGCTGCCGCTACGACGATGTGGTCGTCATCGCG
>JBIJCX010000187.1:0-15412 GCA_044344465.1 Opitutaceae bacterium | reverse complement strand
GATTTCAGGTTCATGGGTAACACGCGCCAACTTTTGCAACGGAGCGGGAGAGTCCAACCCCAAAACTAGAGCGGTTTCAGAAAACGTGTAGCCGCGTTGGAGCGCAGCGACAACGTGGAACCCGTGCATCCACGCTTTCGCCTTCGGCTCAAGCGCGGCTACGGAATTCATGAAAACGCTCAAGCGACCATTCGGCCCCACCCGCGCCGCCGTGCCCGCTTTACCTCACAATTCGCCCGTCCGCCTCCGCGTAACATCGCACCTCAAACAGCGCGGCGGGCACCTGCTTTGATGGCGCCGTCAATTCGATGCGGAGCGATCGGGTCGTGATCGGTGCGGCCAGCACGATCCCGTTCCGCGCCTGATGGTTTTCCGTGCACGAGGCGACCACCGCCCCGCCCTCGTCCAGCACGCGGTAGCGCTCGACGCAGAACGGCATCCGCCGTTCCGGATGGCCCATCAGCACGGACTCCATGGGGTGATCGTAGTCCGGATCGAACATCAGCTCGATGCGTGCGATCGTTTGCGGCTCCGCCCACCGCAGCGTGAGCGTCGGCGATGGATCCTCAAACGCGGCCACCCACGCGTTCGGCTGGCATGTCGGCCGCGCGACCCCATTGGTGACATGGCGCGGGCCAAAGGCTGCGAGCGGTGATGCGAACCGCAGCGCGAGATTGTGTCCCGCCGGCCGGCGCCGCGGCTGCCAGAACTCGAAGGTGTCGACCCCGATGTCCTCCGGCGGCGTCTGCACCGCGGATTTCGCGACGGCGAGGTTTACCTGGTGAAACAGCGACAGCACGCCGGTCACGCGCTGCTCGCTGCAGCGGATCCAGATGTGCTCGTTGCCAAAGAAGCAGACGAAGGCGTACCGCTCGTCCGCAAACCCATGGGCAAACGAAATGGCGATCTCCTGACCGTCGCCGGACTGCAGGGCCAAGGTCCGGGTTTCCAACGTGACGTCCGGCGTGTGATTATCGGCCCGGCTGCTCTGGCGCAATTCCACCCGCAGCCCGGCCGCCGCCTTCACGTCGGCGAACAGGCTGAATTCCAGCCGCACGCCCGGGGTGACCGGCAGCATCATCGCCACACCGTCGCTCAGCGGCAACCAGGGCCCATCGGGCGCAAGCGCGCCAAGCCGGAGTTCGCTCGAGGCCGTGATCGCGGCGTAGCGCGCGAGATCCTCCGCGTCGTCGAGCGCCAGGCCGGGGATGTGCTGTCCCGTCCGGAGCAGGGCGCGCTGCAGTTTCGCCATCCGCGCCGGCTCGACCAAAGCGCGCGGACCAAGCCCATCGCTCCGGCAAAGCGCCGCGGCAAGACCAACGGCCTGGCCAACATGGGCGCAGGTGGCCATGACGCGGCTCGAGGCGAACGCGACGTGCGAGGCGCTGATGATGCGGCCGGCGAGAAAGAGGTTGGAGAGATTGCGGCTGTACAGGCAGCGGTAGGGAATCTGGTAAACGCCCTTGGCGTGCCACTGGTTGCAGCCGGGCTTTTCGCTGAACACCCCGTCGCCGGGGTGCAGGTCGATCGACCAGCCGCCGAAGGCCACGGCGTCGGGATGCGCGCGTTGCTCCACGATGTCCTGCTGGTGCAGCAGATAGTCGCCCTCGAAGCGGCGGCTCTCGCGCTTGCCGGGGATGTGGCCGATCCACTCGAGCGTGAGGTTGGCGGCCTCGGGGAACTGGCCGGAATTCTTGATGTGATTCCAGACGCCGTAGACGACTTTCCAGAGCTCCCACTTGATGGCCTCGGTGTCGTGCACGGTGTCGAGCCGGCCGCCGTATTCGATCCACCAGAGTTTGCATCCGTACTCCTTGGCGCTGAATTGGCGCCAGCGCGGAATCTTCGTGATGTCGGTGAGCGCGAAGCCCGGCGGCGTGAAACTTACCGGCCGGCCAGTGTCCTTGGAATAGAAATACAGCGAGTGCCCAAGAAGTTCGCCGTATTCCTTCGTCGGCGCGAATTTCTCGCCGAACTCATCGCGTGACTCGGCGCCCATGCGAAACGCCGCGCCCGCCATGAAGCCGACAACGCCGTCGCCCGAGGCGTCGCAGAACAGCGGCGCGTGCAGATCGTAACGCGTGGAGTTCTGCGGGCAGAACGCGCGCACGCTCGCGATGGTGTCGGCGTCACGCTTGGTCACGTCGTGCACGACGGTGTTGAGCAGGAGCGTGATGTTCCCTTCCGCGGTGACCTTTTCGAGCAGGAGCGCGTCAACGAAGAGCGGGTTGCCCTCAGGATTGCGGAACATGTTTTCAACCAAAAACTCGTCAATCACGCCGCCTTCGCGCGCCCAGCGGTTGTTGTTCCCCATGTGCGAGGTGGCGCCGAGAATCCAGAGGCGCACCTCGCTGGAGGCGTTGCCACCGAGGACGGGTCGGTCCTGCACGAGGACGACCTTGAGGCCGGCACGGGCGGCGGTGATGGCGCAGCAGGACCCGGCGAGGCCGCCGCCGATGACGACGAGATCGGCGTCGTGTCGGAGCGTGCGCGGTTCGCGATGGGAAACGGGAGGTGAGAGATTCATTCGGAGTGAGGGGGAGAGTGAGAGTGAAAGTGAAAGTGAAAGTGAGAGGGAGAGTGAGGGTGAGAGTGAGAGAAGAGGAGACGGGGAGAAATAATCGATGGTCTGTGGTCAGTGGTCCGTGGTCCCTTGGTCAGTAGTCCCTTAGTCCCTTAGTCCCTTGGTCTCTTGGTCCGCCCAAGTGCACCCTGCCGAAGTAGAGCAGCAGCCAGGCGAGCGGGTGCAGGACAGCCATGATCAGGAACCATTGCGCGTAGCCGTGGCCCTGGACGAGTTCGAGCAGGCCGCCGGCGACGGACTTGATGGCCTGGTCGAGAAAACCAGCGGGCTTGGTCGACGGGCCGGAGACCATCGTCGCCACGATCAGGTTCATGATAATGCCGCCGATCGTGCTGCCGGTGGCCACGACACTGAACACCGTGCCGAGCGAGTGTTTCGGCACAATATCAACGACGATTGAGCTGAGGTTGATGAGCCACGCGAGGGCCGCGACGACCGTGCAGACCGTGAGCGTGATGGCCAGGTTCAGCCCGGTGGCGTGGGCAATGAACGGCGACAGCGGCATGATGCACGCACAGCCGAGCATGACCCACAGTCGGCTCGCGGCGGGAGCCGTGCCGCGCTTGATCAACTGGCCGGAGAGCCAGCCGCCGAGCAGGCTCCCGACGCCGGCGGCGGCGTAGACGATCCACGTGATCTTGAGTTGCTCCTGCGACAGGTGTCGATCGGCGCTCAGGTATTTGGGAAACCAGAATTGGTAAAAATACCACACGGGGTCGGTGATGAGCCGGCCCAGCAGCAGCAGCCACGTGCCGCGAAAGGTGAAGACCTGCAGCCACGTCCACGGCTTTTCGTTGGCGCCCCCGGGGCTTTCGGCCGCGGAAGCTTTTTCCAGCATCTGGAGTTCATCCGGGGTGATGAGCTTGCTGTCCCGCGGCGCACGAAACATCCACAGCCACGGGATGAGCCACAGCAGGCCGGCGGCGCCGGTCAAAATGAAGGCGATGCGCCAGCCCGCGCCCTGGCCCAAAAAGCCGGCGACGCCGGGCAGCGCTTGCCCCCAGGCGTGCGTGGCCAGGGGGATCACGAGGTACGGCGCCAGCGTGGCGCCGAGCGTCGCTCCCATCGTGTACAGGCCGATGGCGAGGGCGCGCTCCTTGGCGGGAAACCATTCGGAGACGGCCTTCGAGGCCGCCGGCCAGACGCCGGCTTCGCCGAGGCCGAGCAAGAAACGGTAGACGCCCAACGACTGCACGCCCTGCGCGGCGGCGGTCAGCATGTTGGCGAACGACCACCAGACGACGAAGACCACCATGCTGGCACGCGTGCCCATGAGATCCGCGATGCGGCCCGAGACCAGATAAGCGATGGTGTAGGCGACGAGGAAGAGGTTGACGACATTGGCGTACGCGCGGTCGTCCATCTGCAAGTCGGCCTGAATGGTCGGGGCGAGCGCCGACAGCGTCTGGCGGTCCACATAGTTGAGCACGGCGGCGCCCACAAGGAGCGTGGCGATCCACCAGCGGAGATGGGGAATTTTCATGCTCAAGGGCGGCGCAGCGGGATGGCGACGTTGAAGCTGCGGTCGCGGGCGGGCGCGTAGGCGCCGGCACAGAGAAGCGCGACCGGCACGCCTTGCGCGTCGAAGACGAGTTGCGGACGTTCAAGGGCGTTGAGTTTTTTTCGGGTGCCGTCGGTCCAGACGATTTCCGGCGTGGTGACGAAGGGATGCTTCGCGAGCCGCCAGTCGAAACCGTCGCGCGACTCGAATTGCGCAAGCGAGTAGCCGCGGCCGGTGAAGATGCCGTTGTTGTCCTTCACGATCGCGCGGTAGCGCTCACCGTCGTGCCAGATGAACGGATCCTCGGCGGCAAAATGCTCGCCGGGCTTGGTGAAGATGGGCGTGAGGTATTTCTTCCATGGACCCCCGGGTTTGTCGGCGGTGGCGACGAGATGAACCACCGGTCCGCCGAACGGAGGCTTACCTTTGGTCGCAACCGCCTTGTACACCATGAGCAGGCCGCCGTCGGGGCGCACGCACGTCGCGGGATTCGAGGTCATCAGCGCATCAGGCGCGTCGTGGTCGGCGCTGATGTCGACGATGGGGTGGTCGAACCGCAGCCACGGGCCCGCGGGTGAATCGGCGGTGGCGACTCCGATGCGCTGGTGATTGCGGTGCGTCCAGTTGAGCGGCTGCTGCACGATACCGTCGCCATAGTTGCCCATGTAGTAGAGGCAGAATCTTTTTCCGACGCGCAGAATCGTGGGGTTGTGCGTGCACGAGCCGTCCCAGAATTGCTCGCCGCGCGCGGGCAGAACGACTTCGGCGTGGCGGTAGGGGCCGGTGGGCGAATCGCCTATGGCGCGCGCGATCTCGGAGTTCGTGACCCAGGCCTTGTGGCCGAGTTTGCGCGGCCAGCGCGAGTAGAAGAGGTGATATTTGCCATCGTCGCCGCGCACCGCGGAACCACACCAGATGCACCACTCGGGTTCCTCGAACACGGCACCGATCGGCACGCGCTGGAGCCACCGGCTGAAATCGACGCCGTCGCCGAGGGCGGCGTCAGCTCCCCTCAAACGGGAGCAGACGCCGCCCAATGCAGCGGCGGTCGCCGCTGTTGCTGACAGACGGAGGAAATCGCGGCGCGCGAAATGGGCGGAGGCACAGGAGAGCGGTTTCATCGGGAGAAGGAGGGTGGACAGAAAAGGGATACGTCGGGATCGCGTGGCTACGACTCAGTGTTTGATCGTCGCTCGCCGCGCGAGGAAGCCGAAGCCATACGACACCTCGACGGCGGCACCGGGCGCGGATTGCAGCAGTCCGTCGCCGGTCGTCGCCGCTTCACCGGAGCGCAGCGTGAGCCGGCCCGTGAAGGTGCGTGCATTGGCCGAGTCTTCCGTCACGACAATGGGCTCCTCGTCGCCGTTGCTGCTCGTGACAAGCACCGTGCCCGATTCGATCGTCGCGTGATCGAAGTTCAAGGGGGCGGTCAGTTCCACGACGATGGAATTCCCCTCGCGCTTCACCGACACCTTGGTCTCCGCAAACGCGAGATAGGCGAGGCTGACGTTGAACGCCGTGTTGAACTGCACCCAACCTTCGCTCCAGCCGACGTTGCCCACCTCGGGATGATACGGGAAGTGCTGGTTCTTCGGTGCGCCATCGATGACGAACCGGGCATCGGCCAGCCGGCCAATGCCGCCGGCGTGGAACGAATACCAGCCATGCTCGACACCCTCGATCTCGCGCGGCGCATCGTAGGAGAAATGGCGACCGGTCGGATTGCGGCCGAACATCGCATCGAAGTGCGACCACACGAGCTGCCCGAGCCGCGCGCGCGCCGCGGCCTCGGTGACGAAGGGCTGCGCAGCGAGCAACGCGGCGGGAAAACCGACGACATTGCCTGGTTCGTTCCACATCGTCGGCTTATCGCCCATCGGCGTCCAGCCGTCGGCGTCGGTGAGTTTGCGGAAATCCCAGAGGTTTTCGGCGCGGCGGATGGCGACGGCGGCCCACGCGTTGATCTTGGCGGCGAGGCCAGCGGGGGCGCGTCGCGGATATTCGCGCAGCAAGTGGGCGAGGCCGGTCATGGTGAGAAACTCGCTCATGCGCTGGCCTTTCGTCGTGAGTGGATCGTTCCAGTCGAGATTTGCGATCATCCACTCGGCCTGGCGGTAGGCGGCTTCGAAAAAACTCCCGGCGTCGGTGCGGCCCTCGCGCAGCGCGACGGCGTGGAGGAGGAGATTGGGCTCCACCGAAAAACCCGGCGGATAGGCGCCCTTGGTCGTGCCGACCTTGGTCTTGAGCGCGAACAGATCGTGTTCCGGGCTTTCGTCGTAGGGGTAGGTGCGGTCGGCCTTGGCCTCGCCCCAGTGCGCGAACGCGAAGTCGCGCACGACGGCGTAATTCTGTGCCGGGAGGTAAGTCTTCAGCCAAGGCCACGCATAGAGAAAGTAGGCGAGCTGGGATTTAATCAGCTCGTGCCCGAGCCGCTGCGTGATGATCACGTCGGCGCCCCAATGGATGAGTTTGACGATGTCGGGCGCGTCGGGACGCGGCGGCTGGAGTTGGCCCCACAGCTTTGGATCGGCCGGCGCCTCGTAGGTGATCTGCCGCGGCATCCGCGTGTAGGCGGACGGGTTGGAGAGGAATTGCGGGACGAGGGTGTGGAGTTCCCAGCCGAAATGGTGGTCGTCGCGCCAGCCGTAGGAGCCCTGGCACACCGCCCGGTCGTTGCCGACCCGGTGCCGGCTATCGATCATGAAGTTGACGGCGCTCTGATACGTCACGCGCTCGATCCACCACAGGCCGATGCGAAACGGCTCCGACGTGTGCGGGCCGGCGACGACGACAAATTCGCGCGGATCGTTCGCGGGCTCGAAGGCGGAAAGATCACCGATGTGACCGGCGAGTTTGCCGGAAAAGAGCGCCGCGCCGCCTTTGGCCGGCCGCACCTCGAAGACCGTACCGTCGGGAAGCGTCGGCGCGGTGAAGCGTTTCGGCTGGCCGAGATTGAAGCCACTTTGGTTGAGGTAGATCGGGGAAATTTTCTCAGCGGAAGCGGCGGTGGCGCCGGGCGCAGCGCCGGGCGGCGGAAGCGGTGGAAGCGTGCGCGCGCCGGCGGACCAGACGACGACTTCCTTGAGGCGGGCGTAGCCGTCGGGCGTGGCGGTGATCCACAGCCGCAGGCGATCGGTGCGCACGGCGACGGTGTCGTCGAATGCGAGGGCGAGCGCGGTAGCCTGGTTGTTGGCAACGGTGGCGGAGGGAATGTCGATCCAGCGGCCGTCGCGCTGAAACTGGACCTTGAACCCACGCACGGCGGTGGCCGCGTTTATGCCGGTATGCACGTGCAGGCCAAACAGCGAAGCCGTTTCACCGAGTTCGATCTCGAGCCACCACGGGCCGTCCGGAGCGCGGTCGCTCGTCCAGCGGGACGTGTCGCTCACCACACCGTCGATCGCCTTGGCGGCGGTGAAATCACCATAGGTGGAACTCGCGGTGGCCCGGCGCAGGGGCAGCGGTTTGGGTACGGGGTCGGCGGCGAGGAGGCTGGTGGCGCCGAGCGCGCCGAAGATGGCAAGACAGAGGGGGTTCATTCGGGACGGTAGAGCTGAACCTCGGCGACGCCCCACGAGAGGTGCGCGAACGGGCCGGCGCCTGTGCCGTAGATCGCGTCGCCGTTCGTCCGCAGCCAACGGCGCATGATGCGCCAGACCGGCGGAGCCGATCCCGCCGCGGCTGCCACGCGAGTGAGAAGCAGAGTCAGCAGCCCGGCGGGACGGACAAGGCGGAAAGTCATGGCTTGGCAGACGGTAGCCGAGCGATCTCGGTGGCGGTAAGCGCGCGGTTGTAGACCCGAATGTCGCCGAGGGTGCCGGCGTAATTTTGGAGACGCCGCGCTTTCGGCGGCGGGGCGGCGGCGGTGAGGGTGACGTCGCCGACGGCGTCGTAGAGCCCGCTGTTGGCGCCGAGCCGGCCGGGCGCGGTGGCGTCCTTGGGCGAAAACGCGAGGCCGTCGACGCGCTGCCGGAGCACGCCGTCGAGGTACACGAGCGCCGCGCCATGGTCGAAAACGCACGCCACGCGCGTCGCGCCGCCCTCCCGGTAGCCCGCGGGTGCGACAATGTCGCGGTGGCTGGCCTGGCTGCCGACACGAAAGAAGACGTCGCCGTTTTCCGCCAGGCCGACGGCCCAGCCGGCGTCGCCACTCTTGGGCAGGCGCGCGATCGGGACGGCGCCGGCCAGCTTCTGCGGCTGCATGACGAACGAAACCGTCATGGCGTCGCCGAGCCCGCAGTTGCGCCCGAAGAAGTAGAATTTCTCGTCGCCGGAGAACGCGATCGGCTCGCGTTGGGCGAGTTGCCAGATCGGCTCGCCCTCGCGAAACGCGAACGACCGCGAAGGCCGCGGGCTTTGCCCAGGCAGCGGTGGCTTCATGAACTGCACCTCGTCCACTTCGAGCCAGTCGCCGGCGCCAGCTTCGGAAACGATCGAGAGCGTGACGCCGTGGTTGGCCACGGGAATGTGGGGCAGGTGCAGCTCGCTCCACGCCGCGGAGACTGGAATATCGAGCGCGAGATCGGTTCCGCCGAAGTCGGAGACGCGGAGGCGGGCGACCGTTTGCTTTCCACCGCGGCGCACGCGGGCGCGGAGTTCGTAGTCGCCGTTGCGGATGAACTGGAGCGTCTGCGCCGTCGTGATCGAGTAGGCGCGGTCGCCCTCATGGCGGAGTTTGAAGTCGCCGTTGGCCGCGCCGCCGCGTACCACGCGGCTCGCGGCGACGTCGCCGGACTCGCGCCACGCGACGGGACGCTGGAGGTCGACCTTGTCCTGATTGTACTCGAAACCGCCGTTGCCGAGGAGATTCGCGCCCGGGTAGTCGCGGGCGTAGAAACGAAAATAGTCGAAGCGCGTTTCGCCAGGGAGTTTGTCGGCATCGACTTTGCCCACGCCGTTGAGGGCGGTGAGCCAGACATTCTGCGCGGCGACGAGATCGGGGAAATCGGCGCGGGCCACTACCCTGCCCTGATCGTAGAAGATCACGCCGTCGGGCATGTATTCGTAGGCGTCGATCCACCAGCGGTCCGGGGGGAGTTGGAGCGGCACCTGCGCGCGGTGCGGCCAGGCGAGTTCCATATATCCCTTCGTCGAGATATCGACGTAGAGGTTGTTGCAGGCGATTTTTTGCGTGGAATCGATTTCGTGGGAGTCGATTTCGAAGATGGAGTTGTTCTCGGGGCCGCCCAGGCCGCGCTGCCAGAAGGCGGTGTGCACGCCGCGCCCCGCCATGAAGGGCTGCGAGCGGCACTCATAGTAGCCGTAGCCGAAGCGATGCTTGCTGATGAGGCCACCGCCGGTGTTCGCCAGTCTGCCGCCGATGTTCTCCTGCTTCGCCACGACGATGAGATGGCCGTCGGCGACGCGGACGTTGCGCGCCAGATTCAGCCCGTCGATGCCGGTGCCGGTGCGCGGGCCAAGGCGGAAATTCCAATCGCGCTCGTTGACGCGGTCGCCGTCGAACTCGCTGGCAAAAAGCAGCTCGTAGTCGGGCGCAGGCGGCGCGCTATGAGCGAGCGGCGCCGCGAAAAGAGCTGCAGCGAGGAGATGGGAGGCAAGAGGGCACATGACCGGGCGGGACAGTGGCGGAGGATTCAGCGTGCTTTACAACGGCCCAAGTAGTGAAACCGTTCACTCGGGCCAGGGCAGCGGGAGGTGGACGTTGGGAGCGTCAGCGGCGGGACTGAAGTTCGATCGTGCGCTCCGTCTGATCGCGCACGAGTTTCAGCGTGATCGGATCCGCCGCCGCTGCTGTGGTGATGCGCAGGAGATCCTCGGCGGACTTCACGGGCAGGGCGGCGGCACCGGTGATGAGGTCTCCCTTGCGCAGGCCGCTGCGGGCGGCGACAGAGCCGGTGGAAACGTCGAGAACCAGGGCGCCGCCGCCGGCGAGAGCGACGCCGACGGCCGAGGCCTCCTCGACGGTGGTCAGCGTCTTGATCGAGGCGCCGAGCCACGTGGTGGCCGAGGCGGCCGACCAAGCGACCTCGGCGGTCGCGGGCGGCGCGAAGGACGGCGTGCGGGCGATGGCCCGGAGCGCCGGCGGGCGGACGCCGAACTGATCCATCGGGAAGTTGACGAACCCGAGCCGCAGCGCGGGTGAGTCCTCGCGCACGCGGAAGTCGCCGTGCTCCGGATCGACGAAGCGGGCGTCGGCGAGGATTGAGTGGGCGTCACGGCCGGATTGCGCGGCGAGTTTGGCCGCGGGGACGGGGGCGGTCTGGCCCGGCGTGTGGACGAGGTTGAAATCCATCTCGGCGCCCCATGGCGGCGGCCCCATGCGGGCGGGCAGGTAGGCGGCGGAGGCGACGATGTTGCGGCGGAAAACATCGCCGCTGTGTTTGTACCAGACGTGCGGGTGAAAGCCGCTGCGGACGATCACGTTGTTTTCGACGATGCGGCGGAAGCCCTCGCGGTTCTTGATGCCGCCGCGCAGGCAGAGATTGTGGCGGATTTCGTAGTTCGAAGAACCGTCATCGAGGTCGATGTCCCAGCCATGGTCGCACCTCCAGCGATTGTGGCGCAGGATGACGGGTTTGATGGCGTCGAGAAACGGCAGATCGCGGTTGGCGGCGAAGAAGGCGTCGTCGTCGAGCTTGAACACCGACGGCGGCCAGAAACGGTCGCGGCCCCACGAGTTGAACGATCCGTGGTCGCCGGTTTCGTTGACGGTATCGAACACGTCACAGAATTCCACGAGGTGTCCGCCCCACGTGCCGCCGCCAATGTTGATGCCGGCGCGCGGCACATCGTAGATGGAGCAGTGGCGGATCGTGATGTCCTGGGCCATGTCGATGTTGACGCCGGCGGTCTGTTTCTCGACGCGGCCGGTACGGGTGATGAGGCAGTCCTCGACCAGGCAGTCGGCGGAAAAGTCGCCGCCCTGTGGGCCGGGGGTGCGGTCGAGGTCGGCGGGCCGGAGGCGCTGGTCGTAGTGGAAGAGCGCATTGCGCACGGTGGCCGGGTGGCCGACGAAGCAAACGCCGTTGGCGCCAGCCTCGGCGATCCGGCAGCGGCGCACAGCGAGGCGGCGGTTGTAGTTGTTGACGAAGACCGCGGTGCCGCCGACCTGATCGAACGCACAATCGGCGACCTCGCAGTCTTCGGTGCCCGTGAGGAAGAGGGCGCCGCCGCGGTACATTGTCCAGTCGGAGCGGAGCATCGGCTCCTTGGTGTCCATGAACGTGCGGGCCGTGTGGCGAAACGTGAAACCGCGGAACTGGAGCCCGCGCACCGGCTTTTCCGCGCTGCCGCGCACCTCGATGAGGTGGCGCAGCCGCACGGTCTCGACCGTGGCGCGCGCCAGATCAAGGCCGAAGGGCGGAAAGAAGTGCAGCGTGCGCGCGGCGCGGTCGTGGAACCACTCGCCAGGGGCGTCGAGTTCCTCGCGCACGTGCTCGATCATCCGGTAGGTGCCGTGGATCCGCGAGCCGCGGTTGTTTTGCGTGCCGCCCGTCAGCGCGAGCGTGCCGTCGGCGTTCTTCCCGGTCACGCGCCAATGCACCCCACCCCAAAGCGCCGGGTGCATCGCGTGAAAGTAGGCACCGGCGGGATCGGTCCAGCGCGCAACGCGTTCGGGGGCGAGCGGATCGCGCGCGGGGTCGGGTTTGGCCCGGTGGTCGAGCTTCCACGTGTCGAACACGTTGAGTTCCTCGCCGGTTTCGCGATTGGGAAAGCGTGCCATCCACTGGCGTTGACCGTTGATGTAAAGCTGGTCGACTTCTAGGTCGGCGGACACCTGGGCCTGAAACACGCCCGCCCGCAGCGCGGACGGTTTCCACTCGAGGGTAAGCCGGGTGCCGCCACTGAGGACGGTGGCGCCCTCGGACTCGGCGCGATAGACGACGGGATGTTGCGCGGAGCCGGAATCCTCGGCGACGAGGACGAGGGCTTGCGGCAGGTAGTAGGTGCCGGCGGCGACGTGAATGGTGACCGCTTCGCGGCCGACAAAACGGCGCGCGGCGTCGCGCGCGACGTGCAAGGATTGCAGCGGGGCCTCCCGGGTGCCCGGGTTCCGGTCGGAGCCGGTGGGTGCGACGTGGAACTCGGCGGCGGGGAGCGGGCCGCCGAGGGCGAGGAAGGCGCAGGCGGCGAGCGGGGCGAGGAAGAGGCGGCGGGATTGCATGGAGCGAGGAGGAGTCAGGGCAGGAAGGCGGGCGGGACGACGAGGTCGGCGCGGCGCGATGCGGGCGTGACTTTGAGAGCGACAAGGCGGCCGTCGCGCACGGTGGCTTCGACGGTGGTCTGGTGCGGGGCGTGGAGCTTGAAATCGACGTTCCAGTCGGCGGGCCACGCGGGGAGCAGGAAGAGTTTGTCACCCTCGCTTTGCAGCAGCATCGCCTGCACGGCCTTCATGAGCACGCTGCCGTGGCATTGATCGGGCGTCCAATCGTAGTTCGGACCCCAGAACGCGGGGAAGCGGCACGCCGGATCTTTTTTGCGAGCGCGCTGGACCACATAGTCGCGCGCCTCGTCGGCGAGACCGAGGTAGGCCATGAAAATATCTTCCTGCCGCCAACCGTGCGCGCCGCGGTCGGTGCGCCGCCGCAGCGCCTCGACTCCGAGCGGCGCCTCCGCCTTTTCGAACGACACCAGGCGGAAGGGAAAGACCGCGTAGAGTTCGGGATTTTCGATGTTGCGCTTGTTCGCGAACCGCTCGGCGGGAGCCAGCAGGTGCACCCCCTCGATTTCGCGCGTCGGCAGCGGCGGGATCTTGGCCTGCATCGTCCGGAGGTAGGCGCGGTCCGCCGCCGGCAACAGGTCGCCGGGCAACGCCAGCAGGCGCGCGATCACCGCGTGCAGTCCGGCCACCTCGGGCATCGGGTTGGTGCAGTCCCACCACGTCTCGAGCGCCTGCGACGGGTGCATCGCCAGGCGTCCGTCGGGCCCGGTGCGGTAGAAGCGGTCGAAGAAGCGCACGATCGGCAGCGCCGCCGGCAGCAGCGTCTCACGCAGGAAGCGCTGGTCGCCCGTGTGATCGAAGTAGTCCTGGAGCATGAACACCAGTTCCAGCCCCCCCACCCACTCCCATTTGTGCCAGCCGCTGCTTTGCAGCTTGTCGGTGCGCTGTGCCGCCGTGGTCTCGCGTCCGTAGGTGTCCGAGAAAACCGCGCCCCAAAAATACTTCACCTCGGGCAGATAGGCCGCGTCCGCGAAGCCGAAGTAGCGCTCGGTGCGGTAGCGAGAAAGGGCGAGCAAGTCGCGCGCATAGAGGCGGTGAAACGGCTCCAGTAAATCGAAGTCGCCCGAAGTGCAGAGCGGCGCATAGGGCAGCCGCGTGTTTTGCCACCAATAGCCCGGCCCCCACCGACGGTAGTCCGCGTCGCCGGGCTGGTTCGGCCACGGCACGGTGAAGAGCGAGCCATTGAACTTGATTGGAAACGCGCCGCGCCCGGCGCACGCGGTGATGAAGCGTTGCAGTGCGTAGCCGCGCGTGACGTCGGCGGGCGCGGTCTGATCCTTGGCCACGGCGCGAGGCGTGATTGCGATGTGGCTGCGCGCCCAGAACTCGCGCCACCAGGCGAGGTGAGCCGCATAACGCACCGACAAGGGGCTTTGTTCGGTGCGCCTGATCTGGGTTCGCATGGCGGCGAGCCATTCGTCCGGCGACGCCGGATGCCGCGTGAGCACATTCACGGCAAAATGATGGGCGGTGGCCGGTGCGCGCGTGAACTGCTGGTCGCCCGTGCGGGTGGCGCCCGGGCTGCGGAGGACGGCGCCAAACGTGCGGTGCAGGATCGGATCGCGCCAGGCGGGGGCACCGAGCAGGTCCTGGTGGCGCATGGTTTCCACCGGACCGACGGACTTCGCGTTGTGGTGCAGCCAGCCGGTGTCCTCGGCGAGGTCGCGCAAGACGGTGTCGGGTTCGACGATCGTCGGCGCGACCTGCTTGTCGGACTTTGTCCGGTCAAGCAGCACGTCGCTCGACTCGATATTGGGGAGAGCCTCCGCCTTGGTGCGCCAGAGCTCGAACGAAGCCGAAGCGGCGACCGGGATCTCCGAGTCCACCTCGACATGGACGGTGGGGTTGTTCGCATCGACCCACAGACGGAGGGTGGTCGGTCGCGAGGGTGCGCGCACGCCGAGGGCGGCCAGTTGGCCGCTGACCGTCATCTCGCCGCGTAAAGGATCCAGCGTCTGGCGAAAATCCGGGGCGCCCGGCAGCAGGGCCGGCGCCAACCGCACGCGCACGAGTCCGAGTTTGGCGAGGCGCGAATTGTCCTCCCATGAATCGGTCTTGCCGATGTAGAACAGGAGGTCGCCCGACGGGTCGACCCAGGCGTTGAGCGCGATGTCGCCGTTGCCGAGCGGCATCGAACCGCGCGCATCGGCGCTCGGCGAATCCCACGTCACGCGCTCCGGCTGCGGCGGGCCGGTGGCATCGTCCGGCGGCGCGGTCGCGAGGAGCGGCCGCAATGCGTCGTACCACCGCTGCGCGATCTTGGCGCCACCAGCGGCGTTGGGATGCACGAAGTCGCCGCCGGTGTCGGTCCGCCAATCGAAGCCGGTCGCCTGATCGACGAGAAGGACGGGTTGCGCGGGCGTGTGGAGCTTGGCAGCGAGGTGGGCGAGTGCGGTGTTGAGCTCGGGGATGTAGGAGTATTTCGGGAGTTTGCCGGCCGGAATGACTTGGGCGAGGAGCACGATGACGCCGGGGTTCGTCGCGCGAAACGAACCGATGAGCCGCTCCGTGGCGGCGAGCATCCCGGGAACCGGTTTTTCCTCGGCGAAGTGATTGTGGCCGGCGTGGAGCAGCACGATGTCGGCCGGTTGCTTCTCGAAATTTGCCGGCACGGTGGCGGCGAGAAACTCGACGTTCTTTCCGCCGTAGCCCTCGTGGCGGAGAGGGGCGGTCCCTTGCGAGCCGACGAACGCAAAGTCGACACCGGCGCCCCGGAGTTTCTCTGCCAGCAAGGGCCGCCACGATCCACCCTGGGTGATGGAATCGCCGACGGCCATGATTCGCCACACGTGATCGGGCGTCGCTGCCGCGGTGAGCGATGCCACCACGCCGGCTATCACCATCCGCAGGATGGACGTGCGGCGTGAACTCATGCGTCAGAAACGATACTCTGCCGAGAGCCGATAGGAAGTCGGATCGCCCATCGAGATCGAGCTGGGATAATATTTTTCGTTGAGCAGATTTGAGACCGTCAGGTTGTAGGTGACGGGCTTGCCGAAGATCTTGGCGGTGTAGCCAGCGCGGGCGTTTACGACGACACGTGGGTCGAGCAGATACGGATACGCGTCGTTCGTCTCGAAGGCCTTCGCCTGACCGCGGTAGCCGATGTTGGCCCCGGTCGAGATTCCCTTCAGCCAGCCGGCGG
>JBIJCX010000527.1:0-4598 GCA_044344465.1 Opitutaceae bacterium | reverse complement strand
GCGCACGCTGTTGATGAGCCCCCTCATGGTCGCGGCGGCGGCGGTCACGGGCAGCGTGGCGGACGCCCGCGAAGTGTTTGCCGTAAACCAAGACTGATTGGTCCTTCAGCCCCCATTCTCAAATCTCCGTTCTCAAATCTCAGATATCCGATCTCAAATCTCAACTGCTGCGAAGCAGCTCATCATGCCTCTCGAAAAAATCACGCAGATTGCCGGTCGCGGCGTTTACCTCCCCGGCAACGACATCGATACGGACCGCATCATCCCGGCGCGCTTCATGAAGTGCGTCACCTTTGACGGGTTGGGCGAGTTCCTGTTCTACGACGTGCGGAAGAATGCCGACGGTTCGGACAAGGCGCACCCGCTGAACGAGGCGCGCTTCAAGGGGGCGACGATCCTGCTGTCGGGGGCGAATTTCGGGTGCGGCTCGTCGCGCGAACATGCGCCGCAAGCGATTCAGAAATACGGCTTCAAGGCGGTCGTGGCGGAAAATTTTGCCGAGATTTTCTTTGGCAACTGCACGACGCTGGGCATTCCGTGCGCGACGGCGGGCCGGGCTGACATCGCGCAGATCGCCGCGGCGGTTGAGGCGAATCCGGCGCTGGAAATCACGCTGGACGTGGCGCGCCAGGAAATCCGCTTCGGTGGCCAGTGCGTCAAGGCTGCCGTCCGGGATGCGGCGCGCGATGCGCTGGTCAATGGACGCTGGGATGCGATTGGCGAGTTGCTGGAGGACGCGGCGGCGGTGCGGACGACGGCGGCCAGGCTTCCGTACATGGCGGCTTGACGGGGTCGGGGGAGGGTTTCCACCTTCCGGGACGATTTTTCGAACCTTTTCTTCCCAAGGGCGTCCCTTACCAGCACGATCTCCATTCTATGTTCCTCGCCGTGACCGAAGTCCTCAGTTTCAACAGCGTCCTGCAGGGGGCTGGCGTTTTGAAGTATCCGCTGGGCTTATGTTCGCTCGCCATGGTGTACATCGTCTGTGAGCGCGCCTACGCGCTGCGCCGGGCGGCCGTGATGCCGCAGGACTTGGTGGACGCGGTGGTGGCAGGCCGGCCGCTCGTCGGCGGACGCCATACCGTGCTGGCGCGCATCGTTGACTTTGCCGAGCAGCACAAGAACGACGAGGATGCGGTCAAGGCGTTCGCGCGGCTGGAGATCAACCGCATGGAGCGGGGCGTTCCCTACCTGGATGTCATCTATGCCGCCGCCCCCTTGATTGGTCTGACCGGCACGGTGACGGGCCTGTTGCAGGTGTTCTCCCACATCTCGCCGGAAACCGGCCTGCCGGACCCCGTGGCGTTTACCAAGGGCGTGGCCCTCGCGCTGTCGGCCACGGTCATCGGTCTCACCATCGCGATTCCGGCACTGGTCGGCAGCGGCTATCTGCAGCGGAAGATCGAGAATTACGCCGCGCAGCTCGACGTGCTGTTGGAACGGATCCTTCAGCGTACGCGGAAATGAGCAGCCTCTATCAGAAAAGGCGCAAGCGGCCCGAGATGAATCTCGTGCCGCTGATCGACGTGCTGGTGATGATGATCTTTTTTGCGTTCGTCACGATGCAGTTCAAGTCGGCGGCGACGCTCAACATCACGCTCCCAAAGGTGGAGACGGCGGGTAAGAATGAGTTCAAAGGCACGGTCACCCTGGGCATCGACAAGGAGGGTGTCGTCTCCTTCAACGGCAAGACCGTCACGGACGAGCAATTGATCAGCCTGCTTGAACAGGTGAAGAATGTGGACCGCGACATCCCAGTGTTGATCAAGGCGGACGAGACCACGCAGCTCAAGAAACTGACCTTCGTGATGGATGCGTGCCGGAAATCCGGCCTGAACAAGTTCAGTCTGCAGAGCCGCTGAGGGAAAAGAGTAGCGAGCCGCCGTTCGAGGATTTTCTACTCGCTACCCGCTGCCCGCTACCCGCTACCTTTGAGCCATGAAAATTGTGATCACGGGAGTGACGCGCGGCTTGGGCCGCGCCCTGGCGGAGGAATATATCCGCGGCGGGCACACGGTCATCGGGTGCGGGCGCGGCGGCGAGGCGATCTTCGATCTGCGCATGACGCATCCGGCGCCGCATGATTTCTCGATCGTGGATGTGGCGCTCGACAGCAAGGTGGCACTGTGGGCCGCCAAGGTGCTCGAGAACGACAGTGCCCCGGACCTGTTGATCAACAATGCGGGGTTGATGAACCGCCTGGCGCCACTGTGGGAGCAGGACGATCGCGAGTTCACCAAGGTCATCGACGTGAACGTCCGCGGTGTGGCCAATGTCATCCGCCATTTCGTGCCAGCGATGGTCGCGGCGAAAAAGGGCGTAATCGTGAACTTGAGCTCTGGCTGGGGGCGCAGCGTGGCGCCGGAAGTGGGGCCCTATTGCGCCTCGAAATGGGCGATCGAGGGATTGACGAAGGCGCTCGCCGAAGAGCTGCCATCAGGCATGGCGGCCGTCCCCTTGAACCCGGGCGTGATTGACACCGAGATGCTGCGTTCTTGCTGGGGCGATGGCGCGGCGAGTCACCCGAAGGCCGAGGCGTGGGCGAAGGTGGCGGCGCCGTTCATCCTGAAACTCGGTCCAAAGCAAAACGGGCAATCGATGAGTGTGGGCGGGGGTTAAGAGATGTAATTCTCGGTTCGTCGCACGCCGCGACGGTTTTCGGCGTGCACCAATCCTTCTCTTTCCTCGTTCTCTTTCTCGTTCTCTCAATCCGGCGAGAAAGAGGAACGAGGACGAGAACGAGAACGATGGAAAGGCAGTTGTCCCGAGGGTGAAGGGTAGAGCCTGAGGTCTTCCGACCCCCTTGAGGTCTTCCGACCCCCTGAGGTCTTCCGACCCCGAGCGCGCGACTGCGGCGGCTACTCCCACTCCTGCGGGATGCGGTCATCCATCCGGACGGCGTGGCCGTTTTCGAGGAGCGCATTGTTCAAATAAAGTTCCTCCCCGGACTCCGAGATCAGAAAGACATCCGCGAGGTAGCGATCGTATTTGTCGGGCTTCGTGGTCGCGACGAAAACCGTCTTTGCCTGATCGACCAAGCCCTGCACGAAACGCTTCGCTGCCTTGCCTGCGGGCGTGTCCATCTCGGGACAGTTGATGCCGCGCAGACGGAGTTTCTTGTCGGCTTCGTTGTGGGGCGGGAGATCGAGGGTGACGGCGAGCGTGTCGCCATCGACGACGCGAACCGCGAGCGCGCGATAGGTGAAGAGATCGGCCTTCGGGGCGTCGCTGGCCCCGAGCGACGGCGAAGGGCCGGCATTGGTGCACACAATCGAGCCCGGGACGAGTTTCAACCGGCGGATGTCCCCGGCCGCGAGCGGGAGATACAGCTTGAATCCGAGATCCACCGCAGTGCCCTCGCGCCGCGCGACGACCGGATAAAGCCCGGGCGTGCCGCGCCGGGCAGTGAGCAGTTTTCCCGGCATCTCCACGGGCGTCGCAATGCCGACCGCATTCA
The DNA here is from genome assembly GCA_044344465.1 of Opitutaceae bacterium. Lineage (GTDB taxonomy): Bacteria > Verrucomicrobiota > Verrucomicrobiia > Opitutales > Opitutaceae > ER46. Next base: position 1,141 of record JBIJCX010000527.1, on the reverse strand, counting down.
GTGCCCGTACTCGCTCCTCCAGCTCGGGCGAGGTCCAGCCGTTTTTCACTGTGAGGGCGAACAGTTTCTCCCGTTGCTCCTTGTCGTCGACCTGGCAAAGCACCCGATAGTGGGCCCAGGCCAATTTTACGCGGTCGCGTAAAATTGGAAAATAGCGGGCAAACTGCGTGCACTGGTAGAGGGTGGTGGGCGCGATGTGGAGATCGCGGGCCAGCCGGCCGATCACCTCAGCACCGTAGAGGGCGCGCTCCCGATTGAGCAGCACGTGAGCATTGATGAGCCGGCCGGTTTCCCAATAGGTGAGGACCTTCGCCAACTCGACGCGGCGCTGGCCCGCGAGCAGGGTCTCCTCGACACCGCGTTTGAGCTCGGCGTAGGTCCGGGGCGCGGTGGCGGAGATGAGCGCGCGGGTGGCCATGACGGGGGAGGGAACTCTCGTTTACTTCAGCCAGTCCGCCGGTGGCTCCCACTTCGGCTCTTTCACTCTCGCGCCGCACGAGGGACAGCGGAAGACGCCCGGCCGGATTTTCTCGAAACGCAGGCCGGTGTCTTCGTGCGAATTTGGATCGGGCGTGGGCGGGACGATGAGCGTGCCGTCGAACAGGGCGTTTTCAAACAACCCGCACGCGGAACATTTCAACAGGTCGCGATGATGGGGCGCGAGTCCGGCAGCCACGACCTCGTCCTGGATCTCCCGGAGGCGTTTCCCAAGTTCCTTGATGCCGGAGTTGTTGAGGAAGTCTTGGTAAATCGCCTCGTCGGCTTTGCTCCACTTGGCTGATTTGGCTTTCTTTTTGGCGGCGCGGAGGCGGTGTTTTTTCGGAGTAGCCATGGCGGGTGGGTGAATCGGGGCGAGCCCACGGTAGCACGCATCGGGGCTCCGGTGGCGAGCAAATGTTGGCGGGGCTCCTGGGTAAGGTGGTGGTCAGATCTGATTCAGAGAGAGAAGTTGGAGACGCTGCGCGAACTGCTCACTGGTGGGGCTTCAGCTCGCGATTGAAGAATTCGATGATCCTCTGCTGCTGACGAAGCTGCACCACGGGGTCGCTCGATCCGGCCATGTGCGTGCCCAGCAGCGGCATGAATTCATAGGGCTTGCCGGCCATGAAGAGCGCGTCGACCAGCTGCAGGGTGTGCTGGG
>JBIJCX010000526.1:0-4605 GCA_044344465.1 Opitutaceae bacterium | reverse complement strand
GTGCTCGCCGCGCTCGAGGAGGTGGTGATTGTGATGCTGGTGCCGTGGCACGTCGGTCAGGTGGCCACTGTCTGGCATGCGCGGCAGATCCGGCACCGGCACCTAGCCTCGCCGGCGCCCGGGGTGCACGCGGCCGGAGGGCAAACGTGAACCAATGCGGCGTGGCACGGTGGGGTCGGCGCCAAGCGTCCGACGCGGCGGAACGGCCGGCGTTGACGGCGGCGCGAGGAACGGCCACTTCGGATCCGCGATGAACCACGACGGGCAGCAAAGTTTTCCCGGCTTCTTTTCGCCGGCGCCGCCTTCGACCGGATCGCGTCCGGATGGCGCGGCGCGGGCGGCCGGGCCCCGCTGGCCGCCGATTCCCGGCGGCGGGAGCACGAGGCCGGGGACGGTGGAACGGGCGTCGTCGCCACCGGGCGCGGTGGTGTTCGAGCGCAGCCCGCGTGCGCGCAACTACCGGCTCACGTTGCGGCGCGACGGCACGGCGGTGGCGACCATTCCCGCGCGCGGCTCCGAACGGGAGGCGCTGCGTTTCGTCGAGCAGCATCGCGCGTGGCTGGATCGCGCGCGGGAGCGGCAGCGCCATCGGCCGCGGGCGGCGGCGGTGTGGACCGTGGGCACACATGTGCTGTGGCGCGGCGAGATGACCGAGGTGCGGGTGGCGGCCGTGCTCGATCCGCTGGCCGGCCCCGGCCGGGAGCGGCCCCAGGTGTGTGTGGCCGCGGATGTGTTTCGCGTTGCGCGGTTCGAAGGCGATCTGCGGCCGACGCTCGAGGCGCATTTCGCCCGGCGCGCGCGGATCGAGCTGCCCGCGCGCACGTGGGAGCTGGCGGCCGTGACGGGCGTGGAGGTGAAGCACGTGACGGTGCGCAACCAGCGTTCACGCTGGGGTTCGTGTTCGGCCAACGGGACGATTTCGCTCAACTGGCGGCTCGTGCAGACGCCGGATTTCGTGCGCGACTATATTATTTACCACGAACTGATGCATATGCGGGAGATGAACCACTCGGTGCGGTTCTGGGCCCGGGTCGAGGAAGTGTGCCCGGACTGGCGCGGCGCCGAACGCTGGATCAAGCGCAACGGCTCGCTGGTGGGGCTGTAGTATCACTCTGTTAAGTCGGCCCTGGAAAATCCCTCAATGCTCAGAGCAGGTTGTCATCTAATGGATGACAAACAGGCTGGGCGGTTTTTCGCGAGGAACGTCACACAGTAATGTTAGGTTGGAACAATGCCCCGCCGAGCGTCCGCGAGTGCATCACGCAGGTCTGCCGCGTCAGCGGTTTCCGCCGCACGCCGCTGGAGGGACCCGGACGTGAATCGGGATGCGCCGCGCGCTCAACCGCTGACCGCGCCCCAGGCCACCCACGCGGCGAGGACGAGCAGCGCCCCGCCGAAGGCCCGCGGCAGCCAGCGTTGCGCCCGCACCAGCCGGTTCACCACTGGTGGCGCCTGCACCGCGAGGACGACCAGGCTCCACAGGACCGCTCCGTGCAGGACCACGATCACGGGCACCGCCACACGCCAAAGCAGCGGGGCGTCGGCCCGGACCGCCTGCGCGAAGAGGCCGACAAAAAACAAAAACGCCTTCGGATTGGTGAGGTTGCAGAGCAGGCCATCGGCGAAACCGCTGCGCGCCCCCGGCTGGATCCTGGGTGCGGACGCCGCCGCCGGCCCGGGCGCGGCCAGCAGGGCCCGCAGGCCGAGCCACGCGAGAAAGGCCGCGCCGCCAAGCTGCACCACGCGCAACACGGTGGGCGGCGCCGCGGCGAAACCCAGTGAGATCACCAGCATCTGGGCCGCGAGCCCGGCCGCGATCCCGGCGACCGTGCCGAACGCCCGCCGGCGCGACCCGCCGACGCTGTTGGTGACGACCAGCAGAAAATCCGGGCCCGGACTGAGCAATCCGAGCGTAAGCACGCCGAGCAGCCAGGTGAGTTCGAGCAGCATGGTGACGATTGGGGTCGCGGCAGACGCGGGCGTCACATCGCCTGCAACTCCGCGAGTTGCTGCTCATCCACGAGCACCCCTTGCTCTAGGCTCGCCTGCCGCGTGCGCAGCATCCCCTCGCCCGGATAGCGCACGGCTTCGCCGTCGGCCAGGGGCGACGCCGTGTGCAGATTGTCCACAATTGCGTTTACCATCTCGTTGACTCCGCTGGCATCGCCGAGGGCCGTCACGTCAATCGCGATGAACACCTGTGACACCGCGTACTCGGTGCCCTGCTGGCCGATTTCGTGCGAGGACTGGCCGCCGGATACGAGCGCCGCCGCGGTGTCGAGCATCACGGCGAGGGCCGAGCCCTTCCAGTGGCCGATCGGCAGCGGCCGGCGCGAGGCGAGGATTTCCCCCGGGTTCCGCGTCAGGCTGCCCGCGCGGTCGTAGCCGCCGGCGATCGGAAGGTCTTTTCCCTGCCGGCTCAACACCTCGAGCTTGCCGTTGGAAAACTGGCTCATCGCCATGTCGAGGAGCAGGTGGCCGTCGCGTCGCGGCACGGCGATGACCAGCGGATTGTTGCCGATCTTCACGTCGGCGGAGCCCCACGGTGGCATCAGCGGAATGGTGTTTGTCCAACAGATGCCGATACAGCCGGCCTCGGCGGCCTGGAGCCCGTAGGCGCCGGCACGCATCCAGTGGTTGGTGTTGCGCAACCCCACGCACCCGATCCCGTGGGCGCGGGCCAGCGCGATCGCCCGGCCCATGGCGACGTGGGCGTTCCAGAGTCCGATACCCATCTTCCCGTCCCATTGCTCCAATGCTCCCAGGCCGCCGACCTTTGCGGGATCGGCGTGGAGATCGATCCGGCCGGTCTTGAGGAGGGCGACAAACCCCGCGAAGCGGTTCAGCCCGTGCGAATAAATGCCATCGCGCTGGTTCTCGGCGAAGAGGCGGGCCACCAGCGCGGCGCGCGGCTCGGGCAGGCCGATCTGAATCAGCACGCGGTACAGCTCATCGTAAAGATCCTGCAAGGGAATTCGTGGCATGGGTTCGCGACCGGCAATTGGTAAGGGGCGGATCGCGTTGCGCAACCGGGAACGCGGGCGGGAAAGGACGGGGCACCGGAAATCAATCGGTTAGAAATAAACCGCCGACATCCAGCGGTAGGAGCGCGCGGGCTGACAGGGGAATGGTGACAGAGGAATAATACCCAAATTTCCCGGCCTTGATTCCTCTGTCCCCATTCCCCTGTCACCCGATTTTGCACCACGCTTTGCCCGGAGAATATTGGATCGCCTCCGCTATCAGTGGGAAAGACCGAAATCTCTTTTCAGGAAGTAGCCCGACGCAGAACACAACTGGAGGAGCAGCTTTACGCCGCGATTCTGCCATACTTTCACGCGCGACGGTCCCGAGCTTTCATATCCGTTCACGTCAACCGGCTGGTACGCCCCAGCACGGCATCGCGCGGGAAATCCGATTGACTGGATAAACCATACTATCGCATGGTTTATCCATACACCATGGGCCTGCTCACCGTACTCTTTCCCCAAGTGCGCGCCGAGGTGCTCCGGCTGCTCTTTGCCGCCTCAAGCCGGGAATTGCACCTGCGTGACCTGACGCGGCAAAGCGGCCTCACCCTCGGTACCATGCAGGGTGAATTGGAAAAACTCTCCGCGGTCGACCTCGTCACCAGCCGCCGCGACGGCAACCGCCGCTATTATCGCGCCAACGCCAGCCATCCGTTGTTCCCCGATCTCCAGCAGCTCGTGCTCAAGACCTCCGGTCTGCGCGAGGTGCTGGTGGAGGCCTTGCACGGGGTCAAAGGAGTGGAAATAGCCTTCGTCTTTGGATCCCTGGCGGGCGGGCCCGGCACGGCCGCCAGCGACGTCGACCTGATGGTGATCGGCGACGCCGGACTGCGGGCACTGGCCCCGCGGCTGCGGACAGCGAGCACAAGGCTAGGCCGCGAAATCAACCCGGTCACGATGACCGCCGCCGAGTTTGCCAGGGGACGCAGAAAAACCCCGTTTCTCGCCGACGTGCTGACCAAGGAAAAACTCTTTGTGAAGGGAGGACTCGATGAGCTTGAAGGACTGGGGTAAGGCCGGGTGGCTCAAGCCACACCAGGCTACGCGGCGGCAGATTGCGGATCTGTTTGGCATCGTTGATCGCGATCTGGAGGATGCCGCGCGCGGACTATCTGCCGACTGGCAATTCGGCATCGCCTATAATGCGGCGCTGAAGCTCTGTACAATTCTCATTTACGCCGAAGGATGGCGACCCGAGAAAAACCTCGCGCACTACCGGACTTTGCAGGCACTGCCATTGATCTTGGGGCCGGACCGGCAGGGTGACGCTGACTACCTCGATACTTGCCGCAGCAAACGCAACATCGCCGAATACGATGCGGCCGGACAGGTCAGCCCCAAAGAGGCGAAGGAGCTGACCGCCTTCGCCCGTGAACTCCGGGAGACCGTCATCGCCTGGGTAGGAAACAAGCATCCGGAGCTGTCGCCGTGGGGAAAATGAGTTCACTATGAGCGGCCGCACGGCGTCAGCCGTAGATTGTCAAATCCGCTTTCAAGCCAGCCACTGTGAGGGGAGAGGATTAACATTTCGCGGCCTGGCTCCGTGAGATCTTCCAAAGCAACCATGACTCACGCG
>JBIJCX010000023.1:0-48541 GCA_044344465.1 Opitutaceae bacterium | reverse complement strand
CATCCATTGGCGCACTCGCTCCCATCAGACCACGACCGATTTTACCTCGCGCATGGCCGAAGACCACGATCGCCGCGCCGTCTCCGCCCTCATCTCCCGCACCTTCCCTTCGTGAATACGCGCTGGCGAAGCACCACCACGCGGAAATCGCAGTTGACATCAGCAACCCGTTCGTGAGCTTTTTCTCCTCTTGGTTTTCGGCTTCCTAGCTCAATGGTAGAGCAGCTGACTCTTAATCAGTAGGTTCGGGGTTCGAGTCCCCGGGGAGCCACCAGCCATCGCTCATCGAGTGCGGCCGGCAGACCATCAGTTAAGTTTTTACGTTATTTCCCAGTCAAGTTCGGCAGGCGCTGCGGGTCTTCGCCGGCGTAGCTCAATGGTAGAGCACCTGTTTTGTAAACAGGCGGTTGCGGGTTCGAATCCCATCGCCGGCTCCACCCTTTGCCTTCGATCCTTTCGCCGAGTCCGGTGCCGCTCCATGATTGAAACCGCGCCGCATGCGGTTGGTTCTGTCTTGGTCTCGCCGTTCGTCTCCGATTTTTTTGCCCGATGGTGTAATGGTAGCACAAACGACTCTGACTCGTTTTGTCTAGGTTCGACTCCTAGTCGGGCAGCCAAATGAATCTTCGGAATTTCCTGCTCGAGCGTCTGAAAAGCAGAGACGAGTCTCCTCCGTGTATCCAATCAAATGAACACTGACACAACTCGCTTTTCTTCGCCCCTGCGCGGCAAAATAATTTTTCCTCCCGCCGATAAGAAAGTACGTTGACAGCCAACTTTTGATGACCCCTAGTTCGCATTCTCCTTGTTTTCTCTGTCGGATTTTCCTCAGCAATCATGCTGAACACTCAAACATTCCAACACCACCGCCGAGACGGTTGCCCGGGTTCCGGGACCGCTAACGAGCGTATGACGTTGGCCATGCCGCAACGGTTGTGAAAAATCTGCGCTGAACCCCCAAAAGACAAAACCAGCGGCTACCCTGAGCCAATAGCAGTTTGCTTCCCGCCCCTCCCCTTCCTCTCGAAAAAAAATCAATTCAACCTTCCTCCTATGATCATCCAAAGCCTCCCCCTCGCGTTCCTGCTGACGAACACCGACGGCAGTGCAATGAGTCCCATGGACTTGTTCCATGCAGGTAAAGAAATCATGTGGCCAATCCTGCTGCTGTCGTTCATCGCGATTACGGTGGTGGTTGAACGCCTCCTGTTCATCGTGCGCGAGAATGCGCACCGCGAACCTGAGGTGGTGGAAAAGATGCTCGAGGGCGTCGAGCGGCGCGATATCGAGGCCGCCCTGGCCGTAGGTCGCAAGAGCAAGGACTTCATTGCCAAGATACTCGTCTATAGCATCTCCAACCGGGAGTACTCGCTTTCGAACGCCTTCATCCGGGCATCCGGCCAGGAACTAGCCCGTTTTCAACAGGGAATGGCGACTCTCGACACCTGCATCACGGCCGCTCCCTTGCTGGGACTGCTTGGAACGGTTACCGGAATGATGCGAACCTTTGGTGCCCTTGGAACCGGAGACGTAAGCGGTTCGACCGCCGCCATCACCGGTGGCGTTGCGGAGGCACTGATCGCGACGATGTGCGGTCTCGGAATCGCCATCATGGGTCTTCTTCCTTACAACTATCTTAATGCCCGTTCGGAACAGGCCAAACAAGAGGTGTCGGATGCCTCCCACGCTCTTGAATTGTTGATCAAGAAATCCGAAACAAACGCGCCATTTGGACGCTGATTTCTGAACCGGAATCAAGCCGGGCAAAAATCTCGTCTTCCCCTCTTAGCCCTATTCTAACATGGCCGGAACAAGCATGGCAGGCGGCGGCGCAAGGAAAAAAGCCCGCATCGAAATCATTCCGCTGATCGATGTCATCTTTTTCCTCCTTGCCACCTTCGTGTTGTTCACGCTTTCGCTGAACAAGACCGAGGGCATAAAGGTAACACTGCCGCAATCCTTCACAGGTGAGGCACGGAAAACCGAGGGAACCGCAACTGTGACAGTGACCGAGGCAGGAACGATCGCATGGAACAAAGAGTTCATCAATCTCGACGAATTCCTCACCCGACTGAAAGTGTTCCATGCGCAAAACCCTGACGGAGAAATTCTTATCAACGGGGACGAAAGCGCGCTCTTCAATGCCGTCATCTACGTCTTCGACGAAGCGCGCAAAGCCGGTATCGAAAAGGTAAAAGTAGAAACCAAGGTCAAAGCGCTAAGTCGGTGACGGTCGCGGTTTTCAACGCATTCTAATCTTCTAACGCTCAATTCTCATGGCCGGAAGCACCAGTTCACATAGTGGCGACGGACCCAAAAAGGCGCGCATCGAGATCATTCCGCTGATCGACGTCATTTTCTTTCTTCTCGCCACCTTCGTGCTTTTCACCCTCTCGCTCGATAAGATCGCTTCGCTGCCGGTGCAGCTCCCAAAGGCACAGCAAACAACAAATACAACGCCAGACGAGTCGATGCTTAGCATCCAAGTCTCGGATCAGGGCACTTATTACTGGAAAGTCGGATCAACCAGTGCGCCTGAACTCGTGTCTGCGTCCGAAATTCCACCCCGGCTTGAGGACTACAAAAGTCGTTACCCAAATAATCCACGCGTGCTTGTTCGCGGTGACAAACTCGCAAAGTTCGGTGCGGCCATGATGGTGTTCGATGAAGTTCGCCGAGCTGGGATTCAGCAGGTGTCAATAGAAACCATTGTCAGTACGACGGCTAAATAGCCCCAACCATCATGCGACGGGATCTCATCATCGGTCTTTTGATTTCGCTCCTCATCCATGGGGCCGCCCTCTTTGGCGACAAGCTCATCAAGACGAAACCCAAGGAGGTAAAAAAGGAGGAAGCCAAGCAGACAATTGAGCTGATCGAGATGCCGAAGCTGGAACCGGACGAACCGGAGCGGCCACCGGATGACGCGGAAGAGGTGAAACCGATCGACTTCACGCCTCCGATGCAAATGGACGTGCCGCAAATCGTTACCGACACATCGTTCGTTCAACAAATTCAACCGCCCCCGCCCGATAATCTCAAGCCGGCTGCTGGTGTCATTGTCATCCCCGGCAACCGAGACACATCCAGCTTTCGGGGTATGGAGGTATTCGACCTGTCCAAGCTGGATCAACAGCCGCAAGCTCGGTTTCAAGCCCGCCCACAATATCCCTTTGAAATGCGCCGGGCAGGTATTGCCGGCGAAGTTGTGGTCGATTTTATCGTAGACTCCAACGGCGATGTTCAAAATGCCTACTCTATCAAGTCCTCCCAGCGCGAATTTGAATCCGCTGCCGTGTTGGCGGTGAGCAAGTGGAAATTCAAACCCGGTCGCAAAGGTGGTCGGAATGTGAATACCCACATGCAGGTCCCCATCGTCTTCACCCTTAACGAAGAGTAATAATACTGTGGCCATGCCTTCCATTTTCCATCGCGCGCCACGCGTCGGCGGGGTAGCCTTCGTGCTGGCACTCGCGCTAGCCCAGCCTGCCACCCTCAACGCGGCGGATCGACCGATTCATAATCTCGGAGAAAAAACGAGTGAAGCGTTCGGCAAACTGAAGCCGCTGCAGGACGCCAAGAACTGGGCCGGTATGCTGGCCCTGCTTGATGGGCTGATCCCAACCGTCGGGCCGACCAGCTACGACATGGCCCTAATCTTGGACATGAAAGCGAAGCTGTATGCGACTCAAGAGCTTTACAGCAAGGCGATCGAACCGTGGGAAAAAGCACTTCAGCTCTCAGACGCCAACAAGTATTTCGATGAAAAGCAGACGTTGGACACCGTCTATTTTCTATCCCAGCTCAATTATCAGGAGGGACTCAGCAGTAAGGTTCCGGTCCAGCAACAGCAATTTATAAGAAGTGCTATAGGCCAGTTGAAGCGCTGGCTTGCGGAGACCAAGAAAGTTACCCCCGAGGCGTCGATGCTCTACGCTTCGATGCTCTTCAACCAGGCGGTTGCTAATAGCGAAAAGGTTGATCGCAACCTCATTCAGCAGGCTCGGGCCGAAGTTGAGCGCGGCTTACTGCTCTCGATCGATCCGAAAGAAGGGTTTTACGCGCTCCTCTTAGTGATTCTGCAACAGGAATCCGATTTTCAACGTGCCTCGGAGGTTCTTGAATTCTTGGTGAAGCAGTTTCCGCAGAAAAAAGACTATTGGCCAACATTGATGGCATTTTACCTCAATATGGCCAACGACAAGGATGAGAAAAAGGCTCGAGCCAATTACATTCGTGCGATTAACACGATCGAGCGGGCCCAAGCTCTGGGCCACATGAAAACGCCTAAGGATAACTACAACCTTGTCACCCTCTACATTACAGCGAATCAATTCAGCACGGCGAACGAGTTGCTTTACGCTGGGCTCAAGAGTGGAACAATTGAATCCGACGCAAAGACTTGGGGCGTTCTCGGCTACTACTACCAGCAGGCCGACAAAGAGCTTCAGGCAATCGCAATATTGAAGGAAGCCTGTCAGCTGTTCCCGACTGCGGGTCAACTCGAACTGCAGCTTGGTGAAATTTACCGCCAGCAGGAGAAGACGAAAGAGGCCTATAACCACTACCAAAGCGCGGTAAAGAAGGGGAATCTGGACAAGCCACAAGTCGGTTACCAGCTCCTCGCCTACTCGGCATTTGAACTCGATAAGATGGAAGAGGCATTAAACGCCGTGCGCGAGGCCGAAAAATTCCCGGACGCCGCAAAGGATGCCCAACTCCCGAAACTCAAGAAGGCGATTCAAGACGCCATTGAAGAGCGCAAATACAAGAAAGAAGAAGCAGCCAAGAAAAAACCGACGGCCTAACTGCCTTCCGATTCTCCCATGAAGAAAAATCACGTTTATTTTTTAGCCCCTTTGCTCGGACTTGTCGCATTTGCCGGCTTTTATTGGAAATACTCTTCCACCTATGAAGCCAAGCTGGAAGCCTCCGCTGCGGCTCAGCGCAAAGTCAGGGATGATAAGATTATGATGGAGAACCTCTCCAAGAAAAAGGCGATCGAGGAAGCGATTGCCGCCCAGAATTTACGCAAGAAGCAGAAGGCCGATAAAGAGACCAAGGACCAAGAAGAGCGCGACAGCCGGGAGCGGGCCATCCAAGTTCGCAACAAAGCCCGCGAGGACACCCGGAAGTTCGCAGATCAGGTCAAGCGGCTTGAGAAGGAAGTAGAGGAAAACAAGAAACAGATTGCTAAACTTGAAGAGGAGAAGAAGCACCGCGTGGAAGAACAAACGTTTCTCAGCCAGTATGTTCCCAAAGCGGAGGCCAACCAAAAGGCGCTCACCGCGGTCCTGCAGAAGATTGCAGCTGCCGACAAGGCCGCCGAAGAGGCCGCTCGTGCGGCAGCTATAGCTGCCGCCACCGCCGCAGCCAAGAAGAAGTAACCTCGAATCAACTTACCGATGAAAAAGTGGATCTACCTGATCATTCCAGGCGTAATGCTCGTCGTTTTCCTGGTGTTTTATTTCTCCCATGAAAAGGAGGCGATAGCCCGTGAAAAAGCTCGCGCCGAGCTTGTCGCCAAGAAGACCGAGGAGGACAAAAAGCAAAAGGCCGAGTCCGAGTCGAAAGCGCGAGAAAGTGCCAAGATTGCTCAGGTTGAACGGGAGGCCTCCGAGGCGAAGAAAGAGGCTGACCGTCGTAAGAAGCAGCTGGATATTGATCGGGAAATCAAAGAGACCACCGACGCGGCTGTTGCGGATGGCAACAAAGCATCCAAGCGGGCAAACGAACTCGAAATCGAACTCGCACGCCTGCAGCGCGAAAAGGATCGAATTGGGCGTGAGGCGTTTGACTTGGCCAAAAAGGTTGAGTTGACAATGGTCGCCAAGCGCAATGCGGAATTGGAAGAGCAGCGCCTGACCGAGATGATTGCCCGCAAAGCCGCTGCCAGCGCGATGGCGAAAATGCCTCCTCCTCCGCCGCCGCCTCCTCCGCCGGCAAAATAATTGCCACGCTCCAATCAGAGTGCTTACCGCCCCAGACATTGGTCTGGGGCTTTTTTTTGCCGAGATTTGGCCAAACATCCGTAAACGCCCGACCGAGGAGCGGGAATCAGATTGCCCGCGCCTGGCGAGCCCGCCCTTGTCCGAAATATCTGACGCCTTCCCCTCAGGCGCCCCGCCCGCCAGGCCAGTGTCACGCAGTACGTGACACTGGCGGGATCGCGGGCGATGAACATTTCGGCGGTTTCCGCTCCCATGATTTGGCAAAGATGCAGGCGGGCGGGTTCGACGGGTGCGAAGATGACATAACCGGCGCGGCACCGAGCGAACCGACCGACTTACGCGCTAGGGAAAAGATTCAACCGGTGCCACGCAAAAATCCGCTCCGGCCATAACGCTTGTCCGGAACCTGCGGGCACAGTATACGGATCACGCAATGAAGTCGCGACGCACGTCAATTCGGGGAATTGAACTGATCTCGCTGCGCTTTGGGGTGATGGCGCGCGGGCGGCAGATTTTTCGCCACGGCAATTTCAGGCATTCCGGCCCGACCCGATCATGAACATCGAGGGAACGCTGCGCATCCTCGTCACCGGGGCGACGGGATACATCGGCGGACGGCTGGTTCCGCGGCTCCTGGCGAAAGGACATCCGGTCCGCTGCATCGCGCGGAATCCCAACCGCCTGGCCGGGCACCCATGGCCCGGCGTGGAAATAGTGCCGGGCGATCTCGGGGATCCGGAGACGCCTTTGCGGACGCTGCAAGACATCGACGTGGCCTATTATTTGATTCACGCGATGGCGGCGGGCCACGCGTTCTGGGAGCGGGATCGATCCATGGCGCTGGCCTTTGGCGAGGCGGCGGCAAAGGCCCGGGTGCGGCGAATCATTTACCTCGGCGGGCTGGGCGACCCCGAAACAGTCCGTAGCCGCCACCTCGTTTCCCGGCAGGAAGTGGGCCGCTGTCTGGCGGCGGCCGGCGTGCCCGTGATCGAATTTCGCGCGGCCGTCATTGTTGGTTCGGGCAGCGCCAGTTTTGAAATGATCCGGCATCTCACCGAGCGCCTGCCCGTGATGATTACACCCACCTGGGTGAACACGCGGTGCCAGCCGATCGGCATCCGGTCCGTGCTGAACTATCTCATGGAGGCACTCGATCACCCGTCCGCCAACGGCATCTATGAAATTGGCGGACAGGATATCGTCAGCTACCGGGAGATGATGTTGCGCTACGCCCGCATCCGCGGTTTGCGCCGCTTGATCCTTTCCGTTCCCGTGCCCAAGCCCGAGTTGAGCAGCCGCTGGGTGGGCTTGGTCACGCCCATCCCCGCCAGCATCGCCCGCCCCCTGGTGGAGAGCCTGCAGACCGAGGTGATCGTACGAGACGATCGGGCATTGAACACGTTTCGGGTGCGACCGACCGGCTACGACGAGGCCGTGCGGCGCGCGCTCGCACGTCTCGCGTCCGACGACGTCGAAACCACCTGGGCCTCGAGCCTGTCCAGTCTCGCCCAGGATCAACCGGAGGCGCATGCCCTCCGTTCACACGAGGGCATGCTGCTGGACAGCCGACGGCGGCGCGTGAAGGCCGCACCGGACAAAGTATTCGAAGCCATCAGCGCCTTGGGCGGCGATGAGGGCTGGCCCGCGGGAAATTTCCTCTGGCAGTTGCGTGGCCTGATGGATCGCATGGTCGGCGGCACGGGCATGCGCCGGGGGCGCCGCCAACCCCACGAGCTGCGGGTCGGCGATCCCGTGGACTTCTGGCGCGTGGAGGCACTCGAGGCGCCGCACCTGCTGCGGCTTCGGGCCGAGATGAAACTACCGGGCCGCGCGTGGCTGCAATTCGAAGTGCGGCCCGATCCCGAGGGCGCACGCGTCGAGCAGACCGCATTCTTCGAACCGCGGGGTGTCCTCGGTTATCTGTATTGGTATTCCGTGTTGCCGTTCCACCGGTTTGTTTTTCCGGGCCTCATCGAGGCGCTGAAGGAGTCGGCCGAAGCGACGCAGTGAGACGAGGGCGCGTGCGCGGATGGCGGGGTCTGCTTACTGCCCGGCCGGTGCCGGCTCCGGCGCACGTAAGGTCCGCAACGCCACCTCGAGATCGGGATCGATGCCCCGCCTCACATCGTCGAGCGTGCGCGGCACCACGATGTCGGGCATGATGCCCTGCCCTTCGATGCGGCGGCCATTCGGCGCGACATAGTCCTCCCGGCTGAGCTGCAGTTCGCCACCGTCCGGCAGCCGGTAAAATCGGCTCGCCAGCACCGCGCCCGCGGTCTTCCGGCCAACGATGGTCGCACGACCGTGGTCTTGCAGCACCGCGGCAAAGATCTCCGCCGCACTGCCCGTCCCGGCGTCAACCAGCACGACCACCCGCCCGCGATACCGCGCCGAGCCAAGCTGCCAGGAGTTCATCTCGCTCCGGGATCCTCCGCGCCTGATGAAAGTACCGCAGCTGACGGAATGATCGAAAAACTCGCCCACGGTGATGCTGAGCGACAAAGTCTCGCCCCCGGGATTGCGCCGCAGGTCGAGGACCACGCCAGGCGCGTCGCGATGCGCCTTCAGTTCCGCGCTCAACCAGCGGCGGGCGACGCGGCCAAACTCGTCGAAGCGCAAATAGACGAATCCGCCCTCCAATTCGCGCCGGTTTTGGGGCACCGCGATTGTCAACAGCCGCGCCGGCAGATCCCGTTTAACCCGTTGACTGTTTTCGTCCAGAAACTCCCAGGTCGCCATCTCGCCCTCGCGCGGGCGGAAGTCCACGCGACTACCGAGCGGGCGGCCGTTCCGCGACACCACCATCCAACCCGGACTTATCCCCGCATCCGCGGCCGGACTGCCGGGCAGGACGTCGCTGACGACCCAATGGCCATCGATGCGGGTGAGGTTGAATCCCGTGCGCGCGCGCCGATGCGTGCGCCGTTCCTGCGCCTGCGTGGGCGTGAGGGCATGCGTATGACTGTCGCGCAGCAGCCCGACCATGGCATTGAGCCGGTCATAAAAAGCGGTCTCGTCCGGCGCCGTCGCCGCCTCCGCGCCGTACTTGGCTCCGGCCTCCTGCCAGTCGACGCCTTGGTAGTTGGGATCGTAATGCTTCCGATTCACCAAATCCCAAGCTGCGTTGAAGACCGGAAGATTGTGCGCCGCTCGCTGCGCCTGCTCGGGCGGAAGCCCGGCGAGTGAAACCCGCGTTGCCGGCGCCGTGGCGCACCCGGCGGCGATAAGCAAAGCGAGAATGCAAACGACCGCCCGCCAGGTGCCCACCGTTTCGCCTCGTTTCAGCATCATGATGGAGACGGGTGGTCAGAGAAAACAGGACGAGGAGGCCTGCGATTCAAGCGATCCCAAAGCTGTCGATTTTCGCCGGGTTGTCGAAAAAAAATCCCTCACACCGCCACCAAATCCTTCTCAATCCTCAGATTGTCGATGATGAAGTCCTGCCGCTCGGGTGTGTTCTTGCCCATGAAGAATCCGAGCAGATCGCCGCTGTTGTGGAGGTGGTTCAGGGTGAGGGGCTCGAGCCGGATGTTCTCGCCGATGAAGTCCTTGAACTCTCCGGCGGAAATCTCGCCCAGGCCCTTGAAGCGCGTGATTTCGTGACTCGCCCCCAACGCTCCGATCGCCGCCTGCTTCTCCGTTTCCGAATAGCAATAGATCGTCTTCTTCTTGTTGCGCACGCGGAAGAGCGGCGTATCGAGGATGAAGAGGTGACCGTTGCGGATCAGATCCGGGAAAAATTGCAGGAAGAACGAAATTAGCAGCAGCCGGATGTGCATGCCGTCGACGTCCGCGTCGGTCGCGATCACGATCTTGTTGTAGCGCAAGCCGTCGAGCCCATCCTCGATATTGAGCGCGGACTGGAGCAGGTGAAATTCCTCGTTCTCGTAGATCACTTTCTTCGAGAGGCCAAACGTGTTGAGGGGTTTGCCCTTCAGGGCGAAAACCGCCTGGGTCTGCACGTCGCGCGTCGCGGTGAGCGAACCGGCGGCCGAGTCGCCTTCGACGATGAACAGCGTGCTTTCCTCCGCACGGGGGTTGCGATCGCCGAGGTGCAAGCGGCAGTCGCGTAGCTTGCGGTTGTGCAGTGACGCCTTTTTCGCCCGCTCGCGGGCGAGGCTGCGGATGCCGGCGAGATCCTTCCGCTCGCGCTCGCTCTCCTCGATCTTCACCTTCAGCGCCTCGGCCGTCTCCTTGTTCTTGTGCAGGTGGACGTCCAGCGACTGCTGCATGAACTTGCCGACGAAATCCTTCAGACTCGGTCCGTTCGGGCCAATGGTGGCCGAACCGAGCTTCGTCTTCGTCTGCGATTCGAAGACCGGTTCCATCACCCGGACCGCAACCGCGGCATCGATCGACTGGCGGATGTCGGCGGCGTCGTAGTCCTTCTTGAAAAAATTGCGCACCGTGTCGACCAGCGCCTCGCGAAAGGCCGAGAGGTGCGTGCCGCCCATGGTGGTGTGCTGGCCGTTGACGAAGGAGAAGTACTCCTCGCCGTAGTGCCCGCCATGCGTGAGCGCCACCTCGATGTCCTCGCCTTCGAGATGGATGATCGGGTAGAGCGGCTCGCCGCTCAGGTTTTTCTGCAGGAGATCCCGCAGACCGTGCTCGGACTTGAACGGCTTGCCATTGAGCGTGAGCGTAAGCCCGCGGTTGAGGAAAGCGTAGTTCCAGAGCATGTCCTCGATGAACTCCGCCCGATACCGAAAGTCGCCGCCGAACAAGGTCTCGTCCGGGATGAATTCCACGAGCGTGCCGTTGCGCTCGTCGGTCTTCGCGACCTTGTGCTCCTTGCGCAGCTTGCCCTGCTCGAACTCGACCAGCTTCGCCTGGCCGTCGCGAAAAGCCTGCGCACGATACTGAAAGGAGAGCGCGTTCACCGCCTTCTGACCGACGCCGTTCAAGCCGACGGATTTCTGGAAGGTCTCGCTGTCGTATTTGGCGCCGGTGTTGATGATCGAGACGCAATCGACGAGTTTCCCGAGCGGAATGCCGCGGCCGTAATCGCGCACGCGCAGGGTGCGCTCGCTCAGTTCGACCTCGATTTTCTTGCCATAACCCATCGTGAATTCGTCGATGCAGTTGTCGATCGTCTCCTTCAGGAGAACGTAGATGCCGTCCTCGGCGTGCGAGCCGTTGCCGAGCCGGCCGATGTACATGCCGGGGCGCAGGCGGATGTGCTCGAGCGAGGAGAGAGTCTTGATGCTGGCTTCGGTGTAGGCTTGGGCCATGGAGATGGCCAAAACAGAGCCGCCGCGCGCAACGTGACAAGCCGCAAGTGCGGTCGGCGGCGCTTCCGGCTTGTCCCGTGGCCATCTCGTTCCGGATTTTCGAGTTGCGGCCCTTTCGCGTCGCCGGTCGCCCCAAGATCTGATTTGCGCCCTTCTGGCCATCCCGGCTTGAATTCCGCCCTCCACCATGAACAAGAAAATCATCTATGTCGGTGTCGGCGTGCTCGCGCTCGGGCTGATCGCCTTCGTCGCGCTCCAGTTTTTCCTCGGCTCCGTCGTCACGGCCGGAGTCAACCGCATCGCCCCCAAGATCACCCAGACTTCCGTGACGCTCGCCAGCGCGAGCATCTCGCCGCTCACGGGCAGCGGCACGCTGAGCGGTCTCGTCGTCGGCAACCCCAAGGGTTGGAGCGAAAACAAGCTGTGCTCGCTCGGAAAAGTTCACATCGACGTCGCCCCGTTTTCCATCCTCGGCGACCACATTGTCGTGAACGAAATCGTGATCGAGGCCCCGGAGTTCAACTACGAAACCAAGCTTGTCGCCAGCAACGTCATGGATCTGCTCAAGAACATCGAGCAAGTCACGGGCAGCTCCGACAAGGCCGGCGAACCCGTCACGAAAAGCGGCAAACCGATCAAGTTTGAGGTGAAACATTTTCGGCTGAACAACGGCCGGGTCCGGCTCGGCGTCGGCGCCGCGGCGATGACGGTGCCGATGCCGCCGATCGAGCTCAACGACCTCGGCACGAAAGAAAGCGGCATCACGCCCGATCAACTGGTGCTCGCGGTCATGAAAAGCGTCACTGGCAGCATCGTCAGCGCCACCGTGCAAGCCGCGGGGCAAATTGGGACCACTTCGGGCGCCGCCGCGGTCGAGGGCGTGAAGAAAGCCGGCGACGCCATCAAGGGATTTTTCGGCGGGGACAAGAAGAAATAGGAATCAGCCGGGGGCGGAAACGTAAACGCGGGCACTGCGGCGGCGAACGATCAACCGGTTGATCCCCCATGACACGGTCACGCCCAAGCTGATCAGCCAGTAAAGCGGATCGATGAGGTAGTCCCAGCAGTTGGCGGACTCCAGGGCATCGACCGAGTAGGCGATCAAGGCTCCCAGCAAGAGCACGCCCAGGCGATTTCCGCCGGCGAGGAAGATCCCCGCGAGCGCCGCGAGCGCCCAGGCCGCACCGGCGCGGTCCCATCCCCAGTAGTAAAGATCGAGGGAGCGGAAAAAGATGGGATGCAGGTATAGGACACTCCCGGTGATCGCGCCGAACATCCACGTCGCCCGCCAGTCCGCCGGCTTCAAAATCGTCACCCCGCAGAGGCTCCGGCAAAGGGCGGCGCTAACCACTCCCAAGGCGGGCAGACTCGGGTTCGGGAAGAAACTGAACGCTGAACTCCAGAGCGGCAAGCCGCCGACGGGGAGAAAAAGGAGGAGTGGTGTTGCGAGGCCGCAGACTACCTTGATCAGCAGCGCGAACCGCGTGAGGCCAAGCCGCGCCACCATCCAGAGCAACACCAGCCAGAGCGTCGCCATGGAGACGAGCGCATAGAACACGGAAACGATGGGCAGGCTCATTGCAGGGCGGCGGTCTCCGCGACGTTTCGGCGATCGAGCCACGCCACGTTGAACTCGAGGTGTTTGATCCGCTGTCGATGCCAGGTGTAGGTCAGGTGAATCCGTCCCCGGCTGTCCTCCACGAGATAGGGATAGGAGAACTCCTCATGCACCTCCGCCTCGATGATCGCCCCGGGCTGCCAACTGCGGCCATTGTCGTGCGAGACGGCAAGCCGAAGGTTTTCCCGCCCACTGGAGGCGTCATTGTAAACGAGCAGAATCCGTCCGTCGCGCAGACGCAGGGCATCGATGGCGGAATCCGAATTGGGCAGCCCGCTCGGCGTTGCTTCGGACCACGTCCAGCCGTTGTCATTCGAGTACGCAGTGTGCAACCGGCGCCCTTCGCTACGATCGCGCAACATCATGAGCACCTGATCATGATCCAGCGGGACCAGCGTTGGCTGGATCAATCCCGCTTCGGACGGCAGGCTGCGCAGGCGGTATTCCCGCACGCTTCCGGTTGGCCCGGGCGTGAGCCAGAGCACCTGCGGAAACTTGAGCGCCGTCTCATGATAAACGGGCAGCCCGATCCTCCCGTCGTCAGCATAGATGGGCCGGTTGCGCACGAGGGAGCCAAAATTCAGGAAGGGATTGAGGGTCAGCCGGCGGCTGTGGCCCCAGGTGCGACCTTCGTCCTGCGAGGTCTTCACGTTCAACGCCGCGCCCGACCACCCGCCCACGGTCACGCTGACATACACCATCCAAAGGTTCCCCGTCCGATCCGGAAAGACGACCGCATTGCCGATTTTCTTGATCCGGCGATCAAGTTCTTCCTGCGCGGCCGCCCGATCCAGAGCCTTGACGGGCGTCGTCCAAGCGTTGCCGGCCAAGGGGAGGCGGGACGTAAACAGGGCGACGTCGGCCGCCCCCTCGCGCGAGCCCCCGTACCAAACCGCCAGCAAATCTCCGCTGGGCAGCGCGGAAATCGCACTGCAATGCGCCACCGGGGTGTGGCCCCGCGGGGTGATCCACGAGTGCGTGAAGAAAGGCACGGTGTCGCCCGGAGCGAACCGCGAGGGAGCTTTGCCGATTGCCGCGATCCCGGCCGGGGCAACAATTTCCTCGTTCGCTCCGTGGCGTGCCGCCAGGAATGCCGTCCCAATGCAAATGGCAATCAGGACCGCTCGGCGCCAGAGGGCGAGCCGACAGGAGGGCACACCGGGCCAACCTGAATCACGGGCGACGGACCGCAGGGAAGATTTTCTTGGGGTAAACAAAGCGGAGAAACTTGCCTGACAGAACGGACGAGGGGTATAAGGCGATGACTCTCACGGGAGAAAGCGTAATTCGAAACTCTTGCCGTCGGCGACCTTTTTGTTGTTCAACTCCGCCCATGCCCCTGCCCACCAAAGACGAGGCCCGCCCACTCCTCGAACAGCATGTGACCGACGATTACCAGCGCTACCATGCGCGCATGGTCGCCACGACGCTGGAAGGTTACGCGTCTCTCTGCCAGGGCGATCCGCACCTCTGGTTTGTCACCGGCCTGTTGCACGACATCGATTTTGAGAAGCATCCCGACACCCATCCGGGCGAGTCGCTGCGCTGGTTCAAGGAATGGGATTACCCCGAGGAATTGATCCATGCCGTCGAAGCCCATGCCTACGGCTACAATGGCTTTTCAACCCTGCCGCGCACAAAACTCGCAGCCGCGCTCCTTGCCACCGACGAGCTCTGCGGCATCTTTTATGCCTACCGGAAGCTGAATCCCGTGCGCTTCGGCGAGATGAAGGCCAGCTCGATCAAGAAGAAGGTGAAGGAACCCGCGTTCGCCGCCAAAGTGGACCGCACCACAATCTACCGGGGCTGCGAACACCTCGGCGTCACGGTCGACGACCACATCGCCAACGTGATCAAATTTCTCGCCGCCTGCGACTAGCCCCGGCGGAGCGAGGTCAACGAGCCTCGAGACGATCCGAGGACAATCGCGGGATGCGGCGTTCAGTTCGCGGCCCGCTTGGCCTTCTTCCGCCCTTCAGCCTTCTGCGGCAGCTCCAGCGGCGCGTTCACTTTTGCCTCCTGCGCTTTCAGCCAGGTTTCGTAGCCCTTCGCCCGCCCGCCGAGATACTGGTAGGTGTCAAAAACGTCGCCGTGGCCGAGCGCGCGCGGATCGCCCTCATCGCGCAGCAGCTTCATCATCCTCGAGCGCATCTCCTCCAGCGTCGGCGCAAACGCGAGATCGTGTGCCAGATTGCGCACGCACTCGGGATCGTCGGTCAGGCGATACAGCGCATCGGGCGGTCGCTTGCCCAAGGACAAATCATAATAGTAACCGCCCAGCCGCTTGATGACTTCCTTGGTCGGGCTGGGATCGACGTTGCCAAAATCCGTTTCCGGATTCCCCGCCGGCCAACGGTCAGGAAAAAAATTGTGGATATAGAGATACTCCTTTGTCCGCAGCGCCCGCACCGGATAACCCAGGTCATGCGGCCGCCCGATGTCGTGCCGCTCCTTCCCGATCAGCATTTCGTCGCGATTCTCAATCCAGCCTGACTTCTCCGCGCGCAAGATATTCACCAGGCTGCGGCCGGTCATCTGCGGGTGCGGTTTGAGGCCCGCGAGTTCCATGTACGTGGGCGCGAGATCGCGCACGTTCACGAAATCCTGCACGACGCGACCCGGTTTGATCGCCTGGCCCCAGCGCATCGCCAGCGGCAGGTGGAAAGCATCCTCAAAGATCTGTCCCTTCACATACGGAAAGGGCATCCCATGATCGGACGTCACGACCACGAGCGTGTGCTCGAGTTCGCCGGCATCCTCCAGCACCTTGAGCGCCCGGCCCAGTTGCGTGTCCCCCCACTCCACCTCGATCGAGTAATCGAGCAAATCGCCGCGGACGACGTCATTGTCCGGCAGATACGCCGGCACCTTTACGTCCGCCAGTTTCTTTCCGAGCCGCAGGCCGGAACCGCGCTCATAGCCCCGGTGTGGCTCGTAAAACCCCATCCAGAAACAGAAGGGTTTATCCGGCGGCCGCTGCTTGAGGAACGCCTGGAAATTTGCCGGGTAATCATTCCGGTTGATGCCGGCGGCGATCGTCTCGTGTTTCGCCTCGGCGAAATCCGGCCCGGCGGGGTTGCGCGTGCGCCTGGCTTGAAGTTTGAAATCGCCCGGCCCCCAGCCCTTGCCCGTCAGGCCGACGACATAACCGGCCTGCTCCAGCAAATCGGGATAAACCTCGAAGCCCGCCGGAAACAAGCCGCCGTGCGAGACCGCCTCCTTAAGCTGCCAGGTGTTGCGCCCCGTGAGGATGCTCGCCCGACACGGGCTGCATTTGGGATTTGAAGTAAACGCGTTCTTGAACACCGCACCCTCGCGCGCCACCCGATCGAAGTTCGGCGTCTTGATCCACGTCGAACCATTGATGCCCGCGTGCGTGCTCCCGCCCCAATCGTCGAAGATGACAAACAGCAGATTGGGCCGGGTCGAAGCCTTGGGCGCACCGGCGGCCCGCGCCAGGAACGGGGTCGACAGGGCGACCATCAGAGCGGCGAAACCGAGAGCAAAACGGAGCGTGTATTTCATGGGGCAGAGAAAAAAATCGGGTGAATTCATTGGCGAGCGTCTGTCGTCACGGCGCGCTCCGGCTGTGCGTATGCAGCACCTTGCCGCCATCATCGTGCTGGGTGAATTCGATGCGCGCCGCCTGCCCGGAGGCCGCCGGCTGCACGGCCACGCGCAGAAAACCTCCGCTCGGCGCCGCATCGGTATAGGGCTGCCGGACCAGCGACTGCGGGTCGGTCGACTTCGGATCGCCCGGCGGCCGGCCCATGCGGGAATTTTCCCGGTTCAATGCGCCGCAGGTCAGCTCTTCATAGCCGGTCGAATGCACCGAGTGATATTTCCAATGGCGATCGCCGCAGATGATATAAAAACTGCCAGGTGCGACGCCGCTGTTCTTCAGCCAGGCCAGGAACGCCTCGCCCTCCTGCTTGAAGCCGAGCGGATTGACGTGGTTGTCGAGCTTGCTCGCATCGTCGGGCCCGATCAGCGGCGTCGGCGAAACGAGAATTTTGAAGGTGGCGTCGCTTTCCTTTAGCGTACGTTGCAGCCATGCCTTTTGCTCGGGGCCCCAGATTGACTTGGCCGGGCCGTCGGGCATCCGATTCGGGCTGCGGTAGTCGCGGCCTTCGACCATCCAAAGCTGCAGCTCGCGGCCCACCCGCAGCGTGCGGTAGGTGACCGCCCGCGGATCCGACGGGTTTACCACCGGCACCTGTTCGCGGAAGGTGGCGATCCCCAGTTCGTGCGAAGGCGCGTAGTCACCGGTTGCATCCGAGTCATTTTTGCGGTGGTCGTGGTCGTCCTTCATCCAATACGTCGGCACGCGGGCGAAGAGTTTCACGAAGCGCGGCTGAACATATTGCTCATGCCATTTCTTGCGGAGCTCCGCCTGCGTCTGTGCCCGGGTGGCAACGGGATGATCGTAGTAGACACAGTCGCCATCGAAGATGCAGAAATCCGGCTGCAGCCGCAGCAGGGCGTCCAAGGCTGGGTAACCGAGGTCGCGATCCGGGCCGCGGTAGGCGGGCTGATCCTTGGCGCCATCGCGAAAAAAGGCGTAGTTCAGGCAACTGGTGAGGATGAAGTTGACGGGCGCCGCGGTCCCGCTGGCGGGCAGCGTCCGGAAGCGGCCGGTCGGGCCCGGCTTCGCCATCCCCGCGTCGGGACCGTAAACCACGCGGTAATAGTAGTGCGTGTTCGGACGGAGCCCGTCGACATGGGCTTTGAGAATGAAGTCACGCTCCGCCGTCGCCGTGCCCCACGGCATCTGGCGGGCGTTTTCAAGCGACTCGCTGGTCCCGATCTCGAAGCGACCCATCCCCGGCGCCCCGGGCACATCGCCGGCGACCAAGCCGGGACTCGCGGTCAGCCGCGCCTGAAGAATCGCCGTGGTCGTCGTGACCTCGCCGGCCAGAGTTCCTTGCGCGAGATGGATCTCGGCTGCGCGCGAAGTCAGCGCGGTCAGCGTCAGCGAGGTAGCAAGCAGCAGGATTCGTTTCATGGTGGTGTGCAGGTTGGGAGGGCGAGACATGCTTCGGCCAACACCCCGGATTTCGCCGGCGACTATTGTTTTTGTTCGAGCACCTTGATGACTTCGACGTTCTTGTACTCACGGGCCAGATCGAGCGCGGTCACGCCGGGCTTGGATCGGACGGCCGGATTCGTGCCACGTTCGAGCAGAAGCAGGGTCATTTCCACTCCACCGCCGGCGGCGGCCTCATGGAGCGGGGTGCCACCGAGTTCACTCAATTGGTTGGGGTTGGCCCCGCCATCGAGGAGCAACCGCGCGATCCCGAGTTGGTTCTTCGCCGCCGCGTGATGCAACGGCGTCCAACCCACCCGATCCCGCTTGGTGAGATCGGCCTTCCGCTGGAGCAGCGCCCGGACCAGTTCGACGTCGCCGCGCTCAACGGCCATGTGGATCGGCGTGCGACCCGCGGTATCCGGAGCTTGGACATCGGCACCGTGCTCGAGCAGGAGCAGGACAATGTTCGTCTTCCGGCGCAGAATGGCCTGATGCAGCGGGCTGAGCTTGGCTCCGGTCGAACCGCGCGCCAGGTCCGGGTTGCGGGCCAGGTGTCGCTTCACGTCATCCGCGGCCCCGCGTGCGATCGCTTCGTCGATCGTCGCATAAAGCGGGGTGGAGGGCTCAGGGGACGCGACACCGTCCTTCGGCACTTCCAACCCGACGGCCCACACGAGCCCGTTGAGCACGAGTTTGCGGAAATCGCCGTCGTACCAGTGGCGATGAAAGTGCCCGCCGGTAAAGCCGAAGCCGCGGGAGCCGTTCTTGTTTTCGCACGTCCACGCGAGGATTTGCGGCTCCCCACGGGAGATCGCGGCTCGAATCGTGGGATTGCCCGTACGAGGTCCGTCCTCGGCGATGCTGGTGGCGGGCGGCAGTATCTTGAGCAGAACGCGAATGCCTTCGTTTCCCGCGCGAAAACGCATATGATAGTACCACTCATCCTCGACCTCCAACGGCCCAACCCCCCGGGCCGCCGGATGAGCGGGCACCGGCGAGCCCTGTACTTTCCACGTTGGGTTCACCGACCAGCCGGCCTCAAATCGACCGCCCACCGCATCCAGTAAAAGTTTCCTCAACGCCGCGTCGCCCTCGGGGGCCTCGAGCGCGAAATGGAGCACCGCCAGCTTGCGGCCCGCATCCATGCGTTGCTGCAATCGCGCCGCCTTGCCCTTGGCCACGTGATCCTCCAAACCATCCGAATAGAGCACGAGCAAGTCCGCCGCATCGACCTGGGTGTCGGACTCCGGCCAGCCCACCGAAACCTCTGCCGCGACCGCCAGGCCCGAACGATTGAGCGACTCCGCCAGGATACGGCTGCTCGCGGCAAATTCGTGGGCGCCGCGCGCTTCATTGGAAACGCCCGCAATGAACAGCACCCGGCCGACTTCCGGCTGCGTCGCGGCGAACGAAACGCCGCCGGGCAGCCATGCCACGAGTCCGGCGAGGACAAAAACGCAACGCATCGAATTCCAAACCTCGGGCCGAAGGGGCAGTTTCACGGGGC
The DNA here is from genome assembly GCA_044344465.1 of Opitutaceae bacterium. Classification (GTDB taxonomy): domain Bacteria; phylum Verrucomicrobiota; class Verrucomicrobiia; order Opitutales; family Opitutaceae; genus ER46. Next base: position 29,205 of record JBIJCX010000023.1, on the reverse strand, counting down.
AAATTTTGCGGGGTAGTCTCCAAAACTGATACCGAGGTCGCGCGCGGTGCGAACAATATCACCGTCGGTCGACACGGTCCGGAGGCGGCCGATCGCCTCCGTGATCGGGATCCCCACCGTGTTGGGCGCTCGGAGTGCGACGAGGATGCCAATGCGGGTTTTCATGCCGCGAGCGTGAAGGGACGGTACGTCGCTGTCCATTCCGAGTTAACCGATTAGCGACGCGGACCACTGAAAACAGTGCGGGGAACCGGCTGAGTACGGGACACACCTTGGGGCTCGAGATTGCCCCGTTGAATTCGAACCCGCGGGTGAACCATAATCGCCGACAAAACTTCTTGCGGGAATTTTGCCGCAGTTTTGAACGATTTGCAGGGACCTGCGTCTCTCTCACTGGTAGTTCATATGGTTTGCTTGGTGTTAGGTCATTGAATGCCGCCCAGGGGTGGGCGGCATTCTTCTTTTTCTAGATTAGACCAGCAGTTCGAAACGATTTCGTCGGACGCTTACGAGCTGCCCCGGAAAAGTTTAAGGTAATTGCCGGGGCGCCGCACCGCGGCGGCATAGGAGGTTTCTCCGGTCACAATCTGCGTCATCAACTCGCTCAGCCGCTGGCCGTGGCGCCGCAGTAGACCGATCCGCAGTCGCGGACAGTCATAGAGGACCCAGGCCAGGCAACGCGCGACCCGCAACTCGGCGAGCAGTGATTGCTGCAGGAAATCGCGGTAAGCACGTTTCACCGCCAGTTCAGCGAAATTGCCCTCGAGGATGGCGCGCGCCGCGAGTTGTCCGCTCAGAATCCCGCCGGTAATGCCCTCGGCCGTAACCGGATCAGCGAAACCCGCGGCGTCACCGGCGAACAGGACGCGCGGGGCGCCAAAGAGCCCGTCCCGCGGCCGGCACGGAATCACGAAACCATGGCGCTCTTCCCGCAAAGGCTGGCCGATCCCGAGCAGATCAACGTAGCGACGGTAATACGCCGGTAAATCCGCGGCCCCGCGCCGCGTGGTCCCGACCCCGATGGAGAGGTGATCGCGTTTCGGAAAAACCCACGCATACCCGGAGGGCACAAAGCCAAAATCAAATCGCGCCGCGTGCAGCAACGGCGCCATTGCCTCCGACGGCAGCGTCACTTCGCATTCGAGCGCAGGCACGACATGCCGCAACTCCGGCCTTCGGGTCTTGCGCGCGACGACACTGTTTGCCCCATCCGCGGCAATGACGAACCGAGCCCGCATCGGGCCTGCGCTGGAATCGAGCAGGACATCATTTGGGCCCGGTGACACGTCGAGCACCGTTGTCCCGGCAAACAACCGCGCTCCCGCCTGCTGCGCAGCAGTCGTGATCAAGTGGTCAAAGCGATCGCGCATCACCATCGAGATGACAGGCCGGTCCCGACGGCACACGAACCGCATATCCGGCCGGTGGTGGACAAGTTCCGCGGCGAAGCACTCACGTTCCACGGCTGCGCGGAGATCAAGGGGTAACAGCGCCACGGCCCGGCGCAACACGCCACCGCCGCAGGTCTTGTAGCGGGGTGGCACCGCTTTTTCGATGAGGCCGATGCGGAGCCCCCGCCCGCCGAGAGCCAGTGCGGCGGCTGCGCCCGCCGGGCCCGCGCCCACGATCGCGACGTCGAGCTCGATGGGCTTTCCCAAGGCAGGAATGGCAGTTGGACCGGGGCAAATCACGTCCCCCCGTGTTAAAGGAGAGTGCGGTCCGTTGTCACCGCATTCCGAGCGAGAATCGCTCCGGCCGGCCGCCTGCTCTCCGTCCGATGAGGGACAGTCGCCAGGCCGGACGATCGAAAACCGGTCCGACGACTGAAACCGATCCGACTATTTCGAGATTAGCGTGCCCTTCATGCCGACCATGAAATGAGCGGGGAACGAGCAGAGGTAGGGATACTCACCGGCCGGGGGCACGGTAAACGTCACTTCATCCGATTTGCGCGGTCCGATCAAAGCGGTGTGGGCGATAACCTGAGCTTTTAGCGCCGCGGGGATGTAATCGGTATCCTTGGCCGTCATGGCGGCGGTGGAAAACGCCATGCCGTCGCTGCCCGCCTTGAGCAGAACCCAGTTATGACCCATCGCCTCCTTGGGCATCGTGCCGATGTTCGTGAGGACAAGTTTAAGTTCTTCGCCCGCCTTGGCTTCGATGGTCGCCAGGCTGAATTTCATCTGGTCGTTCGCGGTGATCTCGACGACGCGCGGGCCCGCTTTCGGCGGGGGCACCGCGGGGCCGCTGGTCTTGGTTGCCGGCGCCTGACTGGCAGACGCGCCCGCCGGCGCAGCATCCTTCTTGGCGCAGCCTGACGCGATCAGTGCGGAAACAATGAGGGTAAGTGGGAGGAGTCGAATTTTCATGCGCGCGCAAGGTTGAGAACGGATCGCGGACATGCAAACCCGAAGGCAAAGATTTTTTCCCCGGGCCGAATTGGAAAAGTTTTTTTTGGGCAATGGAAAACTTGCTTGAAATGCGGAAGCGTTCGCGAACTCTCTCCCGCCTTTGGCCTTCGCGCCAGACTGACGACCCGTTTCCCGACAGCCCACATGTTTACTCTTTTCCCGACATTCCTTCGCCGGGGCCGTGCTGCCATTGCGCTGGCCGGCCTCTTGCTGCTTACCGGTTGCGACTTCAATTTCTGGCGCATGGATGGCCACCAGTCGACCATCGCCGTCGATGGGCCGGTGGCCCGCGCCCAGTTGGAGGTTTTCTACACGACGTGCTGGGTGACGCTGTTCATATTTATCGTGGTCGGAGCCGTGCTCGCCTACGCCACGTTGAAATTCCGTGCCCGCAGCGATGCTGACGAACACGCCGAGCCGCCCCCGCAGGGCCATGGCAACCCGTTGGTCGAACTCGGGCTCATTGGTGGGTCCGTGCTGGCGCTGGTAATCATCGCGATTCCAACACTGAAGGCGATCTGGTTCACCTACGACATCCCGGCCGAGGAGAAGGCCAATGCGTACGAGATTACCGCCGTCGGTTATCAGTGGTGGTTCCGGTTTGAATACCCGGGCGAACAGGCGACCATCGATGCGACGACCAAGATGCCGCTGGTCACCGGCAACGAGCTGGTGATTCCCGCCGGGCGGCCGGTGCGGATCAACCTGCGCACGGTTGACGTCATCCACTCGCTGTGGATTCCCAAACTCGCCGGCAAGGTGGACATGATTCCCAACCGGGCGAATTTCCTGTGGCTGAAAGCGGACAAGCCCGGCTACTTCTGGGGCCAATGCGCGGAGTATTGTGGCGATTCCCACGCGGTGATGCGTTTCCGCGTCGTCGCACTCGGACCGAAGGAATTCAATGAATGGCTCGATCAGCAGCTGCAACCGGCACGCTCCGTGGCGACCCGGGCGGCCGACGCCAGCCGCGCCAAACCGCAGTTCGCAGCCCTGCGATCCTTCCGGCAGAACGAATCCGGCGTGACCGAGGCCTTCGATCGCGATCCCCTCGCCTCTTGGCGCGCGAAGCAGGTGCCGGAAAAGGATGAGAACGCCGAACTGGTGGCGAAAGGCCGCGCCCTCTTCACGGCCAAGGCTTGCATCACCTGCCACACGGTTCGCGGCCATGCCGGGGCGGGGATCACCGGTCCGGACCTCACGCATATCGGTTCACGCAGCACGATCGGCGCCGGACTGCTGGAGAACAACCGCGAGCAGCTGCAGCGCTGGCTGCACGATCCCGGCGCCGTCAAGCCGGGCAACAAGATGGCCAAGGGGTACGTCGACAGCAAAATCACGCTGACCGCCGAGGACGAGGTCGCGCTCGTCGCCTATCTCGAAAGCTTGAAGTGATGTACGGCTCGATCGGATACGACAAGAGCCTCCACCCCGGTTCCCGCCGCCTGCGTTACCCGTTGGCCCAGGGTCAGGGGGCGCGCCCGGCAAACGCGCTCCGCGGCGCCGGAACGCAACGGGCGTTGAGCCGATCCATCCCGGCCGCGCCGACTAAGGCGCAGCCACCTCTTTAACCGACCAACCAAACTACGACTCACATGGATGCACTGGCCAAATCAGCTTACCTGACCAAAGAGGAGCACGCGCCGAAACCGCGACTGCTCGCTCATCCTACCGCCAAGAAGGGCCTCATGAGCTGGCTGACAACTGTCGATCACAAGAAGATCGGTTTCCTCTACGGCTTCTTCGCCCTCATTTTCTTCCTCGTGGGCGGATTTGAGGCATTGCTCATCCGCATCCAGCTGATGGTGCCGAACAACGATGTGCTCACCGCGCAACAGTACAACACGTTGTTCACGATGCACGGCACGACGATGATTTTCCTCGCCGTGATGCCGCTGTCGGCGGCGTTCTTCAACTTCATCATGCCGCTGCAGATCGGGGCGCGCGATGTCGCCTTCCCCCGCCTCAATGCATTCTCACTGTGGACGTTCGTGGCCGGTGCCATCATCCTCAACATCGGCTGGTTTCTGCCCCAGGCGACCCATGGCGCACCCGACGGCGGGTGGTTCGGTTACGCCCCGCTAACCTCAAAACAGTTCATTCCGAAGCACTCGATCGATTACTGGGTGATGGGCCTGCAGTTGCTCGGTGTCGCCTCCATCGCGGCGTCGCTGAATTTCATCGTCACCATCATCAACATGCGCGCCCCGGGCATGACGATGATGCGGCTGCCGGTTTTCACCTGGATGACGCTGATTACGGCGTTTCTGATCGTCCTTTCGTTCCCCTTTATCACCATCGCGCTGGTCGAGGTCATGATGGACCGCAACTTCGGCACGTTCTTCTTCGAAGTGTCGGGCGGTGGCATGCCCATCCTGTGGCAGCACCTTTTCTGGGTCTTCGGCCACCCTGAGGTATACATCCTGATCCTGCCCCCGATGGGCATTGTGTCGGATATCCTCCCCACCTTTGCGCGGAAACCGTTGTTCGGCTACCCGATCGTCGTTTTCTCCGGTGCCTGCATCGGTTTCCTCGGTTTTGCCGTGTGGAGCCATCACATGTTTACCACCGGGATGGGCACGGTGGCAACCGCGGCGTTTTCGCTGGCGACGATGTGCATCGCGGTCCCGACCGGCGTGAAAATTTTCAACTGGATCGGCACGCTGTGGGGCGGGCACCTGAAAATGCGGACGCCGATGCTGTTCGCTCTCGGCTTCATCTGGATGTTCATGATCGGCGGTTTCTCCGGGGTCATGCACTCCGCGGCGCCGGCCGACGCGCAGCAGCAGGACAGCTATTTTGTTGTCGCTCACTTCCACTATGTGCTCATCGGCGGTTCGCTCTTCGGCCTGCTGGCCGGCATTCATTACTGGTTCCCTTTGATGTTCGGCCGCATGGTCAGCGAATTCTGGGGCAAGCTCTCCTTCTGGGTGGTGTTCGTCGGCTTCAACGTGACGTTTTTCCCGATGCACTTCCTCGGGCTCAACGGCATGCCGCGACGCACCTTCACCTACGACCAGAACCTCGGATGGAACACACCGAACTTCATCGCGACGATTGGCGCATTCATTCTCGGCATCGGCATCGCCATCTACTTCACGGTGATGGTCTACACGTATTTCAAGGGGCAGCGGGTCGGGCGCGACATCTGGGACGGGCGTACCCTCGAGTGGTCACTCCCCAACCCGCCGCCGGAGTATAATTTCCGCGTGATTCCGACCGTCCACGCGCGAGACGCCTGGTGGTACGAAAAACATCACCGGGAGGAGATCGAAAAGGAAAAGACCGAACACGCCAAGGCCGAGCAGTCACACGGCGGCATCCACATGCCCTTCCAATCGATCTGGCCCTTGGTCACGAGCGTGGGTCTCCTGGTTGCGGCAATCGCCGTCAGCGCCCTCGACTCCAACCCCGCGCCCGGCATCCACCTCAAGCTCGGCCTCTCGATTGCCGGCGGAGCAATCATGGCCTTGGGCATCTATTTCTGGGCCCTCGAGGGTAATGAAGGCTACCACCTCCATCTGGACAAGGACGGCAATCCGGTCGACGACGCGTCCGCCAAACACTGAGCCCCCATCCCACTCCCAATGAGCAGCCACGCGGCCACCGCCACCATCGATCACCATCACGATCCCACCACGTCGACCGGGATTCCGAACAAGAAACTCCTCATGTGGGCGTTTCTGGCTTCGGACTGCATGTTTTTCGGCGCCCTGATTTCGACCCATCTCATTTACCGCCTGCACCCGCCGGCAGGTGGTTTGGATCCCAAGGTCGTCTTCAGCCCGGAACTGACGTCGTTCTCCACCTTCATCCTCTTGATGTCGTCTCTGATGATGGCGTTGGCCGTCACCGCCATCCAGAAGGGTAACGTCAAGAGCTGCCGCTGGTCATTGCTGACGACCATCTTCTTTGGGATGATCTTCCTCGGCTGCCAGGTGTATGAGTTCAACCACTTCGTGCACGAGCGGAATATGACGCTTAGCAACAGCCTGCTCGGGACGACATTTTACACCCTGACTGGCACCCACGGCACCCACGTGGCAATCGGGGTACTGTGGTTGAGCCTGATGTATGTGCGATCGTTCAAGCCGGCGGCTGGAAATCCCGCCCAGCGCTCCTGGTTGTCGCACAACCTCCTGCACGTGGTTGCTCTCCTCCTGGCGCTCCTGCTTTCCCTCAAGGTCACGCTGGGCCTCGTGCATGCGGTGCAGACGGAGCCGACGATTGCAGCGGCGCTGGGCCACTTCTTCAAGGGAGAGTTCCTCGCGATGGCCGGGGCGATCGTGGCTTTCGGCGCGATGGTGTGGTTCGCCCGACCGCGCGGCCCGGTCGACTTCACTGAGGTTCATGCGATCGATGTCGAGAGCATGGGGCTCTACTGGCACTTCGTTGACATCGTGTGGATTGTCATTTTCACCGCCGTTTACCTGCTGGAATACATTTGATTTTACCATGAGCGCACCCGCCACCCCCGCCCACGCTGACCACGGACACGATGTCAGCAAATTTCAGATTTACATCGAGATCGCGATGCTGCTCGCGGTCATCACCGGCATCGAAATCGTCGGGGTATATGTTCCCTTTGCGAAGTGGATCATCGTCACGATGCTCGTCGTCCTCTCCGTGGTGAAGTTCATGTTCGTGATTTTCTTCTTCATGCACCTCCGCTGGGACAAGCCGTTCTGCACGATTCTGTTCTTCATCGGGCTCGTGCTTGCAGGCGGCACCATGTGGGCGCTACTGCAGCTGTTCTCGGCCCAGGCGAGCCTGCCTCTGCCCACCTGACGCAGAGAGGACTGAGGCGGAATCGAAGCCGTTGCACCTACGGCGGCCACTCCGGCCGCCGTTTTTGTTTGCGACGAAGGCGCCAAAATCGCTCCGCCCGTGAGTCTGGCACCGGGCCAAGGCCAGCGGCGCGGTTCGCCGCTTGAACCTCCGCTGGCCGAAGCGCGCGCTTACCGTCCGCTAGAACTTTTCCTTTCATTGCATGCGGGAGACTTGCACGCCGCGCAGCGGCGGCAAGACTGGCCGGCCAACATGATCGACTGGCTGCACTGGCACAATGAACCCTGGCTGATCGGCGGACTGGTGCTGCTTGGCTGGCTTTGGGCGTTGCTGGCCGTGCCCCTGCGGACACGTTTGGTGCAGCGTGCCGGAGCGTCGGCGGAGACCGCCGCCCGTGAACCGTTTCCCCGGTCATCCGCGATAAAGTTTTACGCCGCGTTGTTCATCTTCTACCTCGCGGTGGGTTCGCCGCTGGATCAAATCGGCGAACGATTTCTCTTTAGCGCCCATATGCTGCAGCACCAGTTGCTGGTCTATCCCGCGGCGATTCTGTTCCTGCTCGGCCTGCCGGTCTGGATGGTCGATTCGATGATCCCATCGACGGTTCTCCGGCCACTGCGGCTCCTCACCCACCCCATCGCCTGTGGCATTATCTATACCCTGGTGATCAGCGTGTGGCATGCGCCGACACTTTACGACTGGGCGTTGCGCGACAAGTTCGTCCATGTTTGCGAGCACGTGACGTTTTTTGGCGCCGCCCTGCTCTACTGGTGGCCGATGCTCAGCCCGTCGCGTGCGCTCCCCCCAATTTCCTATGGCGGCCAGATGCTTTACCTCCTTGGCGTGCTCATCGCCATGACGCCGGTGTTTGCCTACATCACCTTCTCCGGGGAGATTCTTTATCCAACCTACGAATACGCGCCCCGGGTGATCGCGAATTTCTCCGCCGCGCAGGACCAGCTCCTCGCCGGCGTCGCGATGAAGCTGATGGGGCTGATCGTGGCTCTGATCGCATTCGGCGTGGCGTTCTTTCGCTGGTACGAGGAACAAAAATAGGGCGGCCCAAGCCCGCCCTACGAAGACCGTCGGACGCCAGCCCACCTGGTGGGCTTTGGCCGCGGTTGACCGGGCCAGATCAGGCCGGCGCGGCCGGGGCTGCACCGATCAAGTCGTCGATCGAATCGCTTTCGACCCCGATATCGGCAAAAAGCCAGGAGGAGAGATAACGTTCGCTCGCCGAGGGGATGATGGCGACAATCTGCTTGCCCTTGTTCTCGGGGCGCTGGGCGAGTTGGAGGGCGGCCCACACAATCGCGCCCGACGAAATGCCGATGGGGACGCCGTCGAGCTGGTTGACCTGCTTGCTCACCGGGCCGGAGTCGGCCTCCTTCACGCGGACGACTTCGTCGTAAATTTTCGTGTTGAGCACCGCGGGCACGAAGCCGGCGCCGATCCCCTGAAGCTTGTGCGGCCCCGGTTGGCCGCCGGAGAGAACCGGCGACGCATCAGGTTCGACCGCGATCATTTTCACCGAGGGTTTGCGCGCCTTGAGCACCTCGCCGACACCCGTGATGGTGCCACCCGTGCCGATGCCGGCCACGACGATGTCGACCTTGCCGTCGGTATCGCGCCAGATTTCCTCCGCGGTCGTCTTGCGGTGGATGGCGGGGTTGGCCGGATTGGAGAATTGCTGGAGGACAAGGGCGTGCGGAATCTTGGCGGCAAGTTCCTCGGCCTTGGCGATGGCTCCCTTCATGCCTTTCGGACCTTCGGTCAAAACGAGACGGGCGCCGAGGATTTTGAGGATCTTGCGGCGCTCCATGGTCATCGTCTCCGGCATCGTCAGGATAAGTTTGATGCCCTTGGCCGCCGCGACGAACGCGAGGGCGATGCCGGTGTTGCCGCTGGTCGGCTCAATCAGGACGGTGTTCTTGGTGATCTTGCCGGACTTCAAGCCGTCATCGATCATCGAAAAGCCGATGCGATCCTTGATGCTGGAAAGCGGGTTGAAGAACTCGAGTTTGAGCAGGATTTCCGCTTGCGCGTTGTGGAGGGCAGCCGTGCGGTTGAGCCGCACCAGCGGGGTGTTGCCGATCGTTTCAGTGATGTCGTTGTATATTTTGGACATGGGGATGATGGATGGGAGAGGCTTACCCGAGCAGCAAAGAGGCTCGAATGCCGCTCCAAATCGTGGCATAAATCGCCACGCGCGCCACTCGTAAGACACACAGGACTCCGGTTTCCTATCGGCGGCGCCCTGTCCCACCGACAATCTGCCCCGCATGACCTGGCAAATCGCCCTCGTCCTTGTTCTGTTGGTCGCCGCGATGGTGGCCTTCGTGCGGGAGAAAATCCCGCCCGATCTCGTCGCGCTTACGCTATTTGTCGTGATCGCAGCGACCGGGCTGGTGCCTTTGCGGGAGGTTTTCGCGGTCTTTTCCAATCCCGCCCCCATCACGGTGGCCGCGATGTTCGTGCTCAGTGCCGCACTTGTGCGCTGCGGCGCACTCGATTACCTTTCCACGGCGATCGAAAAGACCGCGGGACTCCCTTACGCGGTCGTGCTGTTCCTCCTCGTCGTGGTCGTCGCCTTTGTCTCGGCCTGGATCAACAACACACCGGTCGTCGTCGTGTTCGTGCCGGTCGTGCTGAATCTCGCCCGCCGCATGGGCCTGCCTGCGTCCAAGTTCCTGATTCCGGTGTCCTATGCCGCGGTGCTCGGCGGCATCACAACCCTGATCGGCACCAGCACCAATCTCGTGGTCAACGGCATTCTCGTCGACCGCGGCATCGATGGCCTCGGGATGTTCGAACTCGCCTGGGTGGGCGTACCGGTGACAGTGGCCGGCGCGATCTACATCGCGCTCGCGGGGCGACGGCTGTTGCCCAACCGCGAAATGCTGACCTCGATATTGACCGAGGACGAGCGTCGGGAATATTTCACCGAAGCGTTCGTTCCACCCGGTTCGCCTCTCATCGGCCGGAGCCTGCGCGCCGGGGGTCTCGTCACTGCTCGAGGCTTCAAAGTCATTGAGGTCGTACGGGACAGCGTCGGCATTGACGTTGATCCGGGCACGACGCCGTTGCGGGAAGGCGACCGGCTCGTGATTGCGTGCCGCCCGTCCGGAATTGCCCGCGCGCGCGCCATGCCGGGCTTCGATTTCACCGCCGAGGCTGGCCTCGAGCAGATCGCCGCCCACGAGGGCGTGGTGTTTGAGGGTGCGGTCGCGCCCAACTCCGAAATCATCGGGCAGAGCGTCAGCGAGCTCAACTTCCGGCAGCGCTTCCGCGTCGTCGTACTCGCGATCCACCGCGGTGGTCAAAACGTCCGTGAAAAACTGGAAACCCTTCCGCTTCAGATGGGAGACATCCTGCTGATGATGGGCACCGAACAGGCGGTCAACGAACTCCGCCGCGGCAACGATCTCATCCTTTTCGACCGGCCACCCCTGCCCTCTTTTTCGTTGCACCGCCGGATCCCACTGGTGCTCGCGACCATCGTCGGGGTCGTGCTCGGGGAGACCCTCGACCTGATGCCGATCCAACTCGGCGCCATCGCGGGGGCGGTGTTTCTTTGCCTCACGGGCTGCATCAAGCCGAAGGAAGCCTACGAGTCGATCGAGTGGAATCTGCTCTTCGTCATCTTTGGCATGCTGGCGCTCGGGTTGGCCATGCAGGAGTCAGGTGCCGCCGCCTGGCTGGCCCACAATGTGGTCGCCGGGGTCGGTCATCTGGCCGCCGGGCCCCACAAAGCACTCGTCATGCTGGCGTGCATTTATGTGGTCACGATGGTCCTGACCGAGGTGCTCTCCAACAACGCCGTGGCCGCGCTCATGATTCCGATTTGTCTGGGCATCGCCGCGGAGGCCGGCCTCGACCCGCGTCCCTTTATCATTGCGGTCACCGTCGCCGCCAGCGCCGCCTTTGCGACGCCCATTGGCTACCAGACGAACACCTACGTCTATGGCATCGGCGGCTACAAGTTCGGCGACTTCCTGAAAGTCGGGATTCCGCTCAACCTGATCTGCTTTGTCGTGGCGATGCTGATCATTCCGCGCTTCTGGCCGTTCTGACCCGCAACCGATCGGTCTCGATCCTACAAGACCAAGCGCAGTCCGTCATACGCCGGCGCCACACTGGGGGGAAGCGCGGCCGCGAGCTCCGCGTGATCGTTGAGGTGCGTGAGGTGCGTGAGCCAAGTGCCCGGTGCACCAATTTCCCGCGCCACGGCCAGCGCCTCCTCAATGGACATGTGGGACGGGTGCGGCAGGGGCCGCAGGCCATCGAGGACGACGGCATCCGCACCGCGCGCGAGTTCGACCGCTTCACGCGGCACCCGCTTGCAGTCCGTGTAGTAGACAAATTTCCGGCCGCTGCTGCGCTCGGTGAAGATCAGCCCGAGCGTGTTGACGCCGCCGTGCGGCAACAGGGTCGAGCGGATGGTTCCCTGCGGCAGATCGAGCACCGGCGGCAGATCGACCAGCTTGAAGGCCGCGTAGCCTTTCGCCAGCGGCCGCTCGGCAATCGCATACGGAAACATCGCCAGCACGCGCGCCATGCCCTCGTCGGTCGTGAAGACCGTGAGCGCTTCGCCTCCGATCAGATCGCAAAAGCGCCGCAGATCATCCATGCCCGCGATGTGGTCGGCATGCCCGTGGGTCAGGATGAAGAGATCGAGCCACTCGATCCGCTCCCGCCGGCACTGCAGCCGAAATTCCGGCGCCGCATCCACCTGCACATGCAGGCCGTCCATCACGACATGGATGGAAGGTCGGGTGCGCTGATTGCGGGGGTCCGTCGACGCGCAGACCGCGCAGTTGCACGCGATCATCGGCACACCTTGCGAAGTGCCCGTGCCTAGAAATATCACCTCCATGCACCCACCCTGCGGTCTGGCCGCTGCACGGTCAATCGTCCGACGCATCCCGTCGTCACCGCCTGGCACGCGGCCATCAGCCGGCCGCGCGCGGAACGCACGGCCCTGCCTCCTCAACCGAATGGCCGTGGCTCAGATCATCTCCCGATAAATGTCCGGATGCGGACGCGGGATGACGACGGCGTTCACGAGCATGCCCGCGTCAGCGATAACGGCCCGGCCGGCATTGACCGCAGTTTGAACCGCGGCCACGTCGCCCGTCATCGTGACGAAGGCCTTGCCGCCAAGCGCCATCGCCAGCCGGACCTCGAGGAGTTGCACCGGCGCACTCTTGGCGGCGGCATCGGCCGCCTTGATCAGCGTGGCGACATTGAACGATTCAAGTATGCCGAGCGCCCCGTCGGGTGGCGCCACCTGGGTGCGGCCAATCGCCGTGAGCACATCGGGATGCACGCACGTGATCACGAAGCTGTCGATCAGGCAACCATTCGCCGCCTCGGCCCCCCCGGCCACGGCGCTGCCGACCGCCGAAGCGTCGCCCGCGACCAGAACCATGTACTTTCCCGAGCAAATGGAACGGGACAGATAGAGCCGGACGTTCCCCGCTTTGAGCATCGTGTCGGCGACGAGAAAGCCAGCCGCAATGCTCGAAAGCTCAATCAAGCCGATGGATTTTTCGTTCATGGTAGGCAAATCAAGTGGGCTCGAGGGCGACATGCTGATCGGTGATCTCGACGACCAGCGCCGCCAGCGGGGCATGAATGACGGCGCCAAGCGCCTTGTCGGGCACGACGCCGAGCGGTTGCCCGGCAGCGACGCGATCGCCCCGTTGCACGATGACCCGATTGGCCGACCCTGCGCTCTGCTTGAGCGGAACTACGAGCCGCCGCGGCAAGACCTGCCGCGGTTGCCAGGGCGCGGGATGCTCGTAGTGCGCGATATGCAGCTTCTTCATTAGCGTCTTGATCGGCACGCGGCGACCGTCGCGCATCGGGTGCGGCTTCACGGTGGCGGGGCCGCTCCATTTCACGTTCGCGCGACGCATCTCCGCTTTCGATTGATCGCACGCTTCCTTGGGAAACAGCTCCTCGGGACACGCGTAAAGGGTGCACAAACCGCACGAACAACACAGCGCGGCCCAGTCGTTCCAGTGCTCCGCTCCCGTCGCCGTGAAGGCCAGCGAACGCATCACCTGGTGCGGCTCGACCGCGTAACCGAGCAGGAACCGCGGACAGTACTCCGTGCAATAACGGCACTGGTCGCACGCCGATTTGCCGATCGCATTCTGCACCGCCACGGGTTTCAGCTTTCGTTCAATGGCGTGATGCTCGCGGGGCAGGAGGATGGCGCCACCCGTGGTTTTCGTGACAGGCCGGTCAAAATCATCCGTCGTCTCGCCCATCATCATCCCGCCAATGCAAAGGACCGGATCCGGCACGGTCGCGCCCCCGGCGGCGGCGATGCAGTCGCGGAGCAGGGTGCCGATCGGCACCGTCAGCGTCACCGGTTCGCGGACCGCCCCGGCAATGGTGAGAGTCTTGTGCGTGACTGGACGGCCTTCCGCGGCGGCGGCGATGTTGACAAACGTCTCGACGTTGCAGACCACGATTCCGACATTGAGCGGAATACCGCCCGGGGGGATGAGCCGGCCCGTGGCTTCGTAGACAAGATCGTATTCGTCGCCCGCCGGATAATAATCGCCGAGCAGCTTGACGCGAACGGGCGTGCCGGCGCACGCGGCCTGGATTGCCTCCACGGCGTGGTGGTTCTTCGCCTTGATGCCGATAATGCCGGTCACCGCTTTCAATGCCTCCATCGCCAGCTGCATCCCATGGACAACGCGAACGGCCTCGCGCTCCATCACTGCGGCATCCTTGTGGAGCAGCGGCTCGCACTCGGCCCCGTTGGCAATGACCGTGTCCGCGGACGCCGCGAGTTTGACATGCGTCGGAAAACCGCCGCCACCCGCGCCCACGACCCCGGCTAGTTTGACCTTTTCGACCAAGTTCATGCGAATTCGAACTGAGTTATGGCAGCGCGAAACCGGCGCTGCCAAAGCAAAACGCACCAAATCGCGCGGCGCCCGATCTGCGATGAAGCGCCGAAGCACCGTCGGGCGGGCCGGCGTTGACTGGATTTGCCGTGCCGGCCGCGATCCGGGCGCCTGGCGGCCGATCTCAAGCCGCGCGCTGGCGGGAGGGGACAAACAAAAAAGCGCGCCGCTTTCGCGACGCGCTTTTCAAAACGAACGGATAAATCCGCGCGGAGCTTAGTAGTCCATGCCGCCGCCGCCCGGAGGATGACCGCCGCCGCCGGCAGCTTCCTTCTTCTCCGGAATCTCGGTGATCATGCACTCGGTGGTCAGCAACAGGCCGGCAACGGAGGCTGCGTTCTGCAGCGCGGTGCGGGTGACCTTGGCCGGATCGACCACGCCGGCTTTCACGAGGTCCTGGTATTCGCCAGTCGCCACGTTGTAGCCGAAGTTGCCCTTGCCTTCGAGCACTGCGCCCGCGATCACGGCACCCTCGACGCCAGCGTTGGCGCAGAGCATGCGGATCGGAGCCTCGACGGCGCGGCGCACAATCTGCGCACCGATCGCCTCGTCGCCCTCGAGCTTGAGGGCATCGATGACCTTGAGCGTGCGGAGCAGAGCGACGCCGCCGCCGGCGACGATGCCTTCCTCAACCGCAGCGCGCGTGGCATGAAGGGCGTCCTCAACGCGGGCCTTCTTTTCCTTCATCTCAACCTCGGTGGACGCACCGACGTTGATGACGGCAACACCACCGGCTAGCTTGGCGAGGCGCTCCTGCAGCTTCTCGCGATCGTAGTCAGAGGTGGTCTCGTCGATCTGGCGGCGGATCTGCTTCACGCGCGCCTGGATGTCGGACGACTTGCCGCCACCTTCAATGATGGTGGTGTTCTCCTTGTCGACCGTGATGCGCTTGGCGCGTCCGAGGTCGGCAATCTGGATGTTCTCGAGCTTGATGCCGAGATCCTCGGTGATGCACTTGCCGCCGGTGAGGATGGCAATGTCTTCGAGCATGGCCTTGCGGCGATCGCCAAAGCCCGGGGCCTTGACCGCACACACGTTGAGGGTGCCACGAATCTTGTTCACCACGAGGGCCGCGAGGGCTTCGCCCTCCACTTCCTCGGCGATAACCAGGAGGGGCTTGCCGCCCTTGGCGACGGTCTGGAGCAGCGGGAGCAGGTCCTGGAGGCTCGAGATCTTCTTTTCGTGAATCAGCACGTAGGCGTCCTCGAGCACGGACTCCATCGCCTCGGCGTTGGTGGCGAAGTAGGGCGACAGGTAACCCTTGTCGAACTGCATGCCCTCAACGACGTCCAGCGTGGTCTCGATCGACTTGTTTTCCTCGACCGTGATGGTGCCGTCCTTGCCAACCTTGTCCATCGCGTCGGCAATGATGTTGCCGATGGTGGTGTCCCAATTGGCGGAGACGGTCGCTACCTGGCGGATCTCTTCGCGGTCGTTGACCTTCTTGGAAACGCGGGCGAGCTCGGCGACCGCGGCCTCGACGGCCTTGTCAATGCCGCGCTTCAAGTAGATCGGGTTCGATCCGGCGGTGACGTTCTTGAGTCCCTCCTTGTAGATGGCTTCGGCGAGCAACACGGCGGTCGTCGTGCCATCACCGGCGGTGTCGCTGGTCTTGGAGGCGACCTCCTTGACCATCTGCGCACCCATGTTCTCGTAGGGATCGGGAAGCTCGACCTCCTTGGCGACGGTCACGCCGTCCTTGGTGACGGTCGGGGAACCAAATTTCTTGTCGATGACGACGTTGCGGCCCTTGGGCCCAAGGGTGACTTTCACGGCGCGCGAGAGAAGCTCGACACCGCGAAGAATTTTCTGACGAGCGGACTCGTCGAAGAGGAGTTGTTTAGCAGCCATGTGTTTTTTCTATTGGTTGAGAATTTGAGATTTGAGAATGAAGGAACCTCAGGCGATCACGCCGAGGATGTCGTCCTCGCGAACGAGGGTGTATTTCTTCTCTTCGAGCTTCACTTCGGTTCCGCCGTACTTGCTGATGAGCACGCGATCGCCGACTTTGACTTCGAAGGGAATGACTTTGCCGTCTTCGCCTTTCTTGCCGGTGCCGAGAGCGATGACTTTCGCCTCCTGCGGTTTTTCCTTGGCGCTATCCGGGATGATAATCCCTCCGCGGACTTGCTCTTTTTCTTCGAGGTGTTCGACGAGAACGCGATCACCGATGGGTTTGATTTTAACGTTAGCCATATATGGACGGGTTTGGGTTGAAGGGTGGATTTCGACTATCTGCTGAACAAAGCGCGCCTGCCGCGGGAACGCGTCAGGCGCGCAAAGGGACTGAAATTATTTTTTCTTTTCCTCGTCGACGACCTCGAAATCGGCATCGACCACGTCGGCCTTTTTCTCGGCTTTCTTGCCGGCGCCGGCATTGCCAGCCGCGGCACCGGCATCGCCTTCCGGAGAGGCTGCGCCGGCTGCTGCCGTCGCTTGCGCCGTTTTCTGCACCTCAGCGTAGAGTTCGCCACCGAGCGCAGTAAGTTTTTCCGAAGCGGTCTTCATACGGGCCGCATCGTTGCTCTCAAGATCCTTCTTGGCGTCTGCCAAGGCGGACTCCGCCTTCGACTTGATGTCCGCAGGGAGCTTGTCCCCCGACTCCTTGAGGGTTTTTTCGAGCTGGTAAATCGTTGAGTCGAGCTGGTTCTTGGTCTCGACGGCCTCCTTGCGCTTCTTGTCCTCGGCGGCGTGCAGTTCAGCCTCCTTCGTCATCTTCTCAACTTCTTCCTTCGAGAGCCCGGAAGAGCCCTGGATCGTGATCTTCTGATCCTTGCCTGTACCCAGATCCTTGGCCGACACGTGCAGGATGCCGTTGGCGTCGATGTCAAAGGTGACCTCAATCTGCGGCAGGCCCCGCGGCGCCGGCGGGATTCCGTCGAGACGGAAAGTGCCAAGAATCTTGTTGTCGCGAGACATCGGCCGCTCGCCCTGCAAGACGACAATTTCAACGGACGGTTGATTGTCGCTGAAGGTTGAAAACGTCTGGGTCTTCTTCGACGGAATCGTCGTATTGCGCGGGATCATCGCCGTGGCCACCTGGCCCGCCGTTTCGATGCCGAGCGTGAGCGGCGTAACATCAAGCAGGAGGACATCGCGGACCTCGCCCTTGAGCACACCGCCTTGGATTGCCGCGCCCACGGCGACAACTTCGTCGGGGTTGACCCCTTGGTGCGGCGGTTTTCCGCCCAACGTG
The DNA here is from genome assembly GCA_044344465.1 of Opitutaceae bacterium. Lineage (GTDB taxonomy): Bacteria > Verrucomicrobiota > Verrucomicrobiia > Opitutales > Opitutaceae > ER46. Next base: position 11,881 of record JBIJCX010000023.1, on the reverse strand, counting down.
TGTGCGATTTCGACGACCTTCGGCATCCGCGTCATGCCCCCAACGAGCACAAGTTCGTCAATTTGCTGGGAGGTGAGCTCGGCGTCCTTGAGACAGTTCTTGAACGGCTGCACACAGCGTTCGAAGAGCGCATCGCAGATCTGCTCCATCTTGGCCCGGCTCAACTGCACATTGAGGTGCTTCGGACCCGAGGCATCAGCCGTGATGAACGGCAGGTTGATGTCGACCGATTGGGTGGACGAAAGCGCAATCTTGGCCTTCTCCGCCTCCTCCTTCAGTCGCTGCAGCGCCATCGGATCCTGGCGCAGATCGATACCATGTTCCTTCTTAAAGTTGTCGACGAGCCAGCCGATGACCGCGTTGTCCCAATTGTCGCCACCGAGGTGCGTGTCACCATTCGTCGCCTTGACCTCAAAGACCCCGTCGCCGATTTCCAGGACGGACACGTCAAAGGTGCCACCACCGAGGTCAAACACGGCGATCTTCTCGTCCTTCTTCTTGTCGAGGCCGTAGGCCAGCGAGGCCGCGGTCGGCTCGTTGATGATACGCAAAACGTCGAGGCCGGAAATCTTGCCCGCATCTTTCGTGGCCTGACGCTGGGAATCGTTGAAATAGGCCGGAACCGTAATGACAGCCTGGGTGATTTTCTCGCCGAGGTAGGCCTCGGCATCGGCCTTCATCTTCGCGAGGACAAAGCCGGAAAGCTGCTGGGGCGCAAACTGCTCCGTCTTGTCGCCCACCTGCACTTCGATGTAGGCGTCGCCATTCTTCCCTTCAACGACCTTGAAAGGCATGTTTTTCGACTCCTCGCGGACCTCCGTGAACTTGCGGCCGATGAAACGTTTCGCAGAGAAAACGGTGTTGCGAGGATTGGTGACCGCTTGACGCTTGGCGGCCTGACCGACCAACCGTTCCCCGGATTTGGTGAACGCGACCACGGAAGGCGTGGTGCGCGCGCCTTCGGCGTTGGGAATGACCACCGGTTCGCCACCTTCCATAATGGCCATACATGAATTTGTCGTTCCAAGATCGATGCCTAAGATGCGGCTCATGCTCCCTCCCCTAGCAACGGACGTGCCCGTCACCGCCATTGTACGTTAGTTTATGTCCTTCAAGTGGTAAAACTTTTCGACGCGAAGGATCAGACGCTGCCGGAGGCGCAAATCACGCCACCTTGGCACACTTGTGGCCCATCGCGCGCAACTGTCACGCGCCAATGGCACAGTTGAATTTGAACACTTGTCGCATACGGTGCAGCCATGGAGATGGAAATCACAATGCCGGATGAGGTGCCGGTCATGACGCTTCCGAACACGGCGTTCTTTCCGCAGGCACTGATGCCGCTGCACATTTTCGAGCCGCGTTATCAGCAGATGCTGCGCGATGCGCTCTCGACCAACCGGCTTTTCGCAGTGGCCGGGTTGAACGAAGGGCGGCTGAACGAACCGGGACAGTTCGAACCCCCGCATCGCGTGGCCACGGTCGGAATCATCCGGGCCTGTCAGGGCAATGGCAACGGCACCTCAAACCTTCTCCTGCAAGGCTTGTGCCGCGTCGAGATCGTCTCGATTGTCCGCGACGAACCTTACCGACGCATCCAGATTCGAGCTCTCGCCAGCGAGCCCGGCGCCACTGCCGATGAGAATCAGTCGCTGCGGCGCGAGTTGTCGCGACTGCTGAATCTCAAGCGAAAACTGGAAGCGGCGGGCTCCAGCGAGATGGCAGCCTTCCTCAAGACGGTCGAGGATCCCGAGGCATTCGTCGACATTGCCGCCTTCAGTCTTTGCCACAATGTCGTTTTGAAGCAAAGGCTGCTGGAAACGCTTGATGTTCATCACCGCCTGCGACTTTTCGGACGGCAGTTGCGGATCGAAATCGAAGGCCTGAAGTTGCGCCACAAGCTGCAGGGCCGGCTCACGGACGACCAGATCTCACACAATTGATCGATCGGGATGGGCGTCCGATTTGCGCTGATTCATCCCGATATCGGCTAGCTGGACCGCTGGCTGAAAATGCCGGCTTCATCGTGCAAACTGACTGAATTGTTACCGTTCCTGCGTCGTTGCGTCCTTCAACTGTGCCATTCTTGCGCACAACAAAAGACCGCAAGCGTGCGTCCCTGCTCTGGGATCACACGTAAAACTAATTGGAACGAATTAAGCTCCTAACGCGGAACAACCATTCGCGTCATTCCTCTAACGATTACCGACTTCCCATCATGCTTGCTAAAGCAAAATCCACCCACTCATCCACCCACGCTGAAGATTCAGCCTCTGCCGAGATCCGGGCCACCAGGCTTACGGCTGCGCCCCACGATGCACCCCCCTCATTTCTCGAGAGACAAGAACCTGCTCCGACTGAACAAATTGCACACGGAGAGCGCAGCAACCTGCAGCTCTACTTGCAGGAGATTGCCAAAACGGCCCTGCTGACCATCGACCAAGAGGTCTCCCTCGCCAAGCGAATCCGGCGGGGCGACAAGGCTGCCCGTGACCATATGATCTCCGCCAATCTGCGTCTGGTGGTGAAGATTGCGATGGACTACAAAGATTTCGGTCTGCCGCTGCTCGACCTAATCAGCGAGGGCAACATCGGCCTGATCAAGGCCGTGGAGCGATTTGATCCGCGCAAGGGCGGCAAGCTCTCGACGTATGCCGCCTGGTGGATCAAGCAATCCATCAAGCGGGCGCTGGCCAACCAGAGTAAAACGATCCGACTGCCGGTCCATCTAGTCGACAAGATCTCCAAGATGCGCCGCACGGCGATGGCACTCACCGAGCAACTCGGTCGCGAACCAACCGACGAAGAGTTGGCCATCGAGCTGCAAATCCCGACTTCAAAGGTCGCCCACCTCAAATCCGTCAGCGTCCGCCCTGCATCCCTTGATGCCCCCATCGGGGAAGAAGGGGACTCGGGCACCTTCGGCGATATTGTCGGCGACGACAATGCCGTCAGCCCGTTCGAAGGCTTGCGGGACAAGAATCTGTCCAACGACCTAAGCGACATGGTCAACTCGCTCGACGAGCGCGAGGCAGAGATCATCAAGCTGCGCTTCGGGCTGGAAGGCCGCGATGAACTCACCCTCGAGGAAGTCGGCCGGAAATTCCGCGTCACGCGCGAACGCATTCGTCAGCTGGAATATCTCGCTCTCACCAAGATGCGCAAAGCCATGGCGAAGCATGAAGCCGTCCGTTCGATCGACGAGATTGAACAGGACAAGCGGCAACGCGAGCGGATGGCCGTCATCCGCGAGTTCGTCGACAGCAAGTCGGCGAAGCAGGCGAAGCCGGGACGAAACTAAGTCGCGAGGAAACTGAAACGCGCGGTCAAGGCGAGCAGGCCGGCCTGCACGTCACGGTCGATTGAGTCCAGCTTCTGCCTGCGCTCGGCAGGTCCAAGTTGCGCCCAAGAGCCCTCGAGCTCACGCAACCGTGCGGCGGCGGCACTGAGGGCGAAATTGGCAATGACACCCCGGATTTGGTGAAGTTCGCGTTTCACGGCCGCCAAATCCGCGTTGCCGACGTTGGCCTGCAGGGCTGCGATTCTCGGGAGTACATCCGCCCGCAAATCCGCGATCAGGCTGCGCAGCTGGTCGGCATCTTCCGTGGTTCGGGCCGTGAAAATTTCATCCGCCAATGAGATATCGAGAACCGAAGGGTTGGCTAATGGTTGCACCACCAGAGTCCAGCATAGCGGCTCGCGACCCGCGAGCGCGAAGCGTGACCGCCTGATGCCTTGCCCCGGTTCGAGGCCGCTGCCATCTTCGGACCAACGTTGATGCCGACTCCCGATTCCATCGCCCCTCCGGTTCTCCCGGTCACCGCGGTCAATCTGCCGTTTCTTGGCTCGCGAGTTGCGCCGCATAGCGTTTTCCAATACCTGCTGCACCGGGTGGATGCCACGAGCGCAACCTTTTCCGTGCCGGCCTGGGTCGTGCGCCGGGAGCATTTCCGGATCGGCAATCACGTGGATTTTCATTTTCCGTTCCGCACGGCCGACGGTTGGAATCGGCACCACGGTGAGATCACCGAGGTGCGCTGGGACGCCGGGAACAGTGAACAGGTTTGCCATGCCGAACTGCGCGAGCGCGAGCCCCTGCACCACCCGGTCTATGCTGCGCTCGACACCGGCGAAATTGCCTTTCGCAACGCCGGCGGCGAACCGGCGGATCCGGCCGAACTGTTGCGGAGCGTCCTGCGCGATTGCCATCTCCTCAAACGCGGGATCGGCGTTTATTTCAAAAACCTGGTGCCGCTCTTCTCCCGTATCACGTTTTTTCCCACTGAGGACTACGGCGCCCTCCGCGCCATGGTGCTGGAGGATATCCGGGTACGCATCGAGGCCAACATCGCGGCCTTCGCCCGCTGGAATGCGCAGGCGGAGGCTGGCACGCTTTCGCCCGCTACGTTGTCGCGCGACGTCGATCTCGAAAGCCTGCGCACGGCCATGGAGGGTGAGATCGACAACGAGTTGTTCGAAACGACCTTCAACACCCCGGTCATCCGTCCGTACACCGCCGCGATCCAACTGCTCGAGCAAAAGCTGTAGCTGAACTACAACACGTTGGTCCTGCTCTTTGCCCACGCGCTGTAGCCAGGCCCAGGCAACTTCAGCCCCGTCACGGCGGACGGGAAACGCCGCGCGCAATGAGGGCAGCGCAACCGGTCGCACCGCGGTCTGTAGCCGCCAGTCGACTTCCTTGTTGGCCTGAAACCAAACCACGCCATCGAGTTTCCAGTCTCGCGCGGTCACGGCCAGGCCCGCCAGCCAAGCGCCCTTGTCGCCCCCGCCCGTTGCACACGCGGTCTCGAAAACAAAGAACGGTTTCCCCGGGCCAGCGTCCGCAACTCGCCGTGCACCCCGGCAAAAGTCTCGCGAAAACTCCGCCACGTGCTCCGCCAGCCATTCTTTTCCGGGGTCTGCGTGTTCCCCCAGTTGTAGCCGTCCATGCCCAGCACGTCGACCCACGCGTCGCCCGGATAGTAGGTGCGGATATTGTTCCATGGGGCGGCCGCGGGGTTCCCCACTCCGGGCACCGACTCGCAATTAGGACAAAACGTCCACCGAACATTGGCGGCCTTCGCCCGCCGAAACACGCTGACAACATGCCGCCACATCGCGCGAAAACGCGCCGGGCTTTCCGGACCGTAGTCGCCCGCGACGCCGCCCCAGTGATACCGGCTGAGATTCATCTCATGCGCGAATCGCACGATCACCGGCCGGCCCCACTCCGCCGCCTGACGCGCAAAATTTTCCAGATAGCCACCACGCTCGCTGCAGCCGCAGCCTCGGCAGGACCTCCAGATAGACCTCGTCAATCCGCCGTCGCCGGCTTTCCGGCAGCGCGGAGCGAAGATCGAAGCGGTCCTCCGCGAAGCGCTCGCCCCACCCAAACGGCTCGGACGCCAGCATCGGATTCTCCGTCCACTGCCGCCAGCGCGCGACGATCTCCGAGCCAGTCGCACCTTCCAGCACCGGTTTCAGCTTTGCCGCCAGAACGCGATCCACCGGCTCACTCGTCCAGATCCGCCGATAAAGACCCGCGCCACGGTCCCGCATCTTGCCCCACCCGGCCGTCCGGGCCGCTTCACGCAGCGGGACAGGATCCGCGGGATTCAACGCCGCGAGCGCCGCATACGCCGTCAACGCCGGCTGGTAGCGGCGCGACCAAGCGAGGGCCCGGGCCTCGCCGAGCAACACCTGCCGGTTCTCCGGCATCGCTGCGCGTAACAGCGCAAACTCCGCCAGCGCCGCGTCAAACTGCCGGTCGATCGCCAGGAATTCAGCGAGCTGCGCCCAGGCAGGAAAGTAATCCGGATCCGCCACGCGCGCGGCCCTCAGGCAGCGCACGGCCAACGCGAACTCGCCCAGATCCGCGTACAAGCCGGCCCATTCGACGAGCCGAGGCGCGCGCTCCATGACGGAGGACGGACCCGGCGCGGCGCCGCTGCGATCGCTTTCCTCCCTGCCACCGGTCAGCTCGCGCAGGAAAGCCTCACTCCGCACCGCCGCGCGACCGACGGCGTGAAAGCGCACGGCCGGCCGGCCCGGTTCCACGCTGAGTGCAGCCGCAAAATGCGCTCCCGCGGCGGATTCGCCCGCAAAGACCCGGGTCGCGCGCCCCAGTCCCAGTTCGGCGTCCACCCGATGAGCCGGCAACGTGGCCAGCTCGCTGTAAATTGCCGCCGCCTCGCGCTCCCGGTGCAACGCCATCAGGGTCTCGGCCTTGAGCTGCAGCCCCTCCGCCAGTTGCGGCCGAAGCGTGAGCAAGGCATCGCAGCGAATGAGGGCGGCGGCAAAATTCTTTTCCTTCAGGCGAAGCCGGATCAGACCAAGCAGCGCCGGGTCGGCCGCCGGGGCTTCGAGCAGCCAGCGCTCGTACCACTGCTCGGCTTCCTCGGTCCGATCGATGCTCACCAGCAGACGGCCCAGTTCGTCCCGCAAGCGCACGTCCGATGGAGCGAGGGCGAGGGCCTCGCGCAGCGCTCTTTCGGCCGCGATAAAATCACCGCCGGCGATCGCGGCCCGCCCGGCGCGAAGCCTCAGATCCGGGGTTTCGCCCAGCGCCAGCGCCTCGGCGAAGAGCTGACGGCTGCGCACCGCGTGCCCACGCTCCGCCTCCAGTTCGGCCCACTCCGCCCGCCAGCGCGGATCGCGCGGGGCCGCATTCACCCGTCCCCGCACGCTCGCGATCGCGGCCGAAACGCCGTCCAAGCGCGCGACCGCGCGGACAAAAGCGTGCACCAGGTCGGAATCTTCCGGACTTGCGACCAGCGCTTGCTCCAATTGGGGCCGTGCTTCTGCGTCGGAACCCGTCCATGCCAGCGTCAGCGCCAAGCCACGCCGCGCGCCGGCCAAGGCCGGATCACCGTCCACGGCGCGGCGGTAGAGTTCCCGGGCCCCGGCCAGATTCCCGGCCGCGAGCCGCGCGTCCGCCGCAGCGGACAAGAGCAGGGGCGTCGGTTTGGTTTCCGCTGCGAGCAACTCGTCGAATTGCAGGTTGGCATCCGTGTGCCGGCCGACCCGGGTGAGCACTTGGGCGTAGAGCAACTGTTCCGTGTCAGACAGTGTCCGGGCGCCGCGGGCGGCTTCGAGCAGTTTCTCGCCCTCGGCCGGCCGGCCGGTCCACAGAAGAAGCTGAACGAGCGCCGCCGTGGACGCCGGGGCCCCCGGGCGAGCGGCCAGCGCCGCCTGCAAGCCTTGCTCGGCTCCGGCGAGGTCGCCTTCCCGCACCCGCAATTCGGCGAGTTCCGTCAGGGCGGCGGCGTTGCCCGGCTGCTCGCGCAACACCCGGGTATAGTTCGCCATCGCTTCCTTCCACGTTTCGCGCCGATAGGAAAGAATCCGCGCGTACGTGAGTCGCGCCTCGAGGTTGCTGATCTCGTTCGACGCTGGCACCAGCGATTCGGCGTTCGCGCCCAGCGCCGCGATGCCGCGGCTCATCAGCCAGCCACAGGCGAACCAACAGGCGCGGCGGATGCCCGGGCTCATTCGGGCAGCGTGCGGCGCAACTCCGCCGCCGATTCCTCCGGCCGGCCCGCCCACAGCAAAACCAGGCCATAGCGTCGGCGCACCTGCAGGTCGGCGGGGAGCGCGGCCAGAATCGTGCGATAGAGAGCCAGCGACTCGTCGTAGCGTTTCGTCCAGCTCAACACTTCGGCCAGTTTGAGCCGGGTCAGCTGGTCATCCGGCTCTCGCCTCGGCGGCGGAGGGCATCGCCCTGTCCCCAACGGTTGCCGCGGCTTCCGGGGCGATCGAGGCCGAAGTCTTCCGCACCGGACGGGAGCGCACCATCGACGGGACCACCCGTCTCGGGGACGACGATCCGCTGCGGGCATTGGGCGGTGGCGCCTTTGTCTGCCCAGTGCTCTTCCAGTCGCGCCAACTGGGCGTGTGCGTCATCGCGCGGCGCACCTATGATGCGTTCTTCACCGCCGGCCAAATCGCGCTCGCCCGCACCACGGCGGAGTTTCTCGGCATCGCCTGCGCCAATGCCGAGTTGCAGGCCCAGCGGCTCGCGCAACTCCGCGTCGAGCGTGAGCTGGAAATCGCCGCCCAAATCCAGCAATCGCTTGTGCCCAAGGAGTTCCCGGTCCGCCCCGACTGGCGGATCCACGGCCTTTGCGTGAATGCCCAGGAAGCCGGCGGCGATTTCTTCGACGTGCCGGAAGTCCCGGGCGGCGTGCTGCTCGTGATCGCCGATGTCATGGGCAAGGGGGTGTCCGCGGCGTTGCTCGCGGTCGTGTTGCGGACGGCGGTGCGCGCCCATGCCCCGCTCGCCGCCAACCCAGGCGAACTGCTCGGACGACCGCACGCTCCTGGCCGTACAATGTCTCTCATGAATTCCACGCCTGCTTCGACCATCCTGATCGTCGACGACGAGTCCCACATGCGGCGATTGCTGCAATTTGCCCTCGCCAAGACCGGCATGCAGCTGGTGTTGGCCGCCAACGGCCGCGAGGCTCTCGCCCAGGCGCAGACCCGGATCATCGACCTGCTCGTGATTGATTTCATGATGCCCGACCTTGACGGTTTTGCCACGCTCCGGGAGCTGCGGCGTGATCCCCGTTACGCAAAACTGCCGGTTATCATGCTCACTTCGCGCGGCCAGGCCGAACTGCGTGAGATCGCCGAGGACGTCGGCGTCGATGTGTTTCTCACGAAACCGTTCAGCCCGATCGAGCTGACCCGGCACGTGCGGCGTCTGCTCGGCGCGAAGTGAACGCACGCCGAAATCCAAGGCCGGAACCAGGCGCACCCGCGCCGTCGCCCGTGGCCATGAAAAAGCCGCCCGGATTGCTCCGGGCGGCTTTGAATTCTTTGGCGACCGACGGCCTGCCCTCAGGGAATGGCCGCCGCGGCCATTCCTATTCCTTCTTGGCGGCCTCGTCGAGGATGTCGCCGAGGTTCATCATGTCGTTGCCGGCGCTGCGGTTCAGCGCCTCGTAGGCGGACGTCTCGGCGGCGAGCTGTTCGCTCGAGTAGTTCGCGGCCTTGATCGAGAGCCCCAGGCGGCGCTCTTCGCGATCGATCTTGATCACGCGGGCGTTCACCTGCTGGCCGGCCTTGAGGACATCCTTCACCTTGTCGATGCGCTCCTCGCTGATCTGCGAGATGTGCACCAGACCGTCGATCCCGTCCTTCAGCTCCACGAAGGCGCCGAATGACGTGATCTTGGTGACCGTGCCCTGCACGACGTCGCCGATCTTGAAGAAGGCGTCGATGTCCGACCACGGATCGACCGCGAGCTGCTTCATGCCGAGGCTGATGCGCTGCTGGTTCGAATCCACGTCGAGCACGATGGCGTCGACCTCGTCGCCCTTCTTGAGGACCTCGGAGGGATGGTTGACCTTGCGGGTCCACGACATGTCGGAGACATGCACCATGCCGTCGATGCCCTCTTCGAGTTCGATGAAGGCGCCGTAGGTGGTCATGTTGCGAACCTTGCCGCGCACCCGGGCGCCGATCGGGTAATTGTGGCGGACCATATCCCACGGATTCGGCTCGAGCTGGCGGAGGCCGAGCGAGATCTTCTGCTCTTCCTTCTGGATGCCAAGGACAACCGCGTCCAATTCCTGTCCGACCTTGAGCAGTTCGGAGGGCTTGGTGATGCGTTTCGTCCAGGACATCTCGGTGATGTGCACGAGGCCTTCGACGCCGGGTTCGATTTCGACGAACGCGCCGTAGGGCACGAGGTTGACGACCTTGCCGTGAACCTTGGCCCCGACGGGGAACTTGCGGTCGATTTCATCCCACGGATTTTTCGTGGTCTGCTTGAGCCCGAGGGAGACGCGCTCTTTGTCGCGGTTCACCTCGATGATCATGACCTGGACCTCTTCACCCTGCTTCAGCATTTCGCTCGGGTGCGAGATGCGGCCCCAGCTCATGTCGGTGATGTGCAGGAGGCCGTCCATGCCGTCGAGGTCGATGAACGCGCCGAAGTCGGTGATGTTCTTGACCACGCCCTTGCGGATTTGGCCGGGCTGGATCGAGTCGAGGAGATTGCGGCGCTTCTCGGTACGCTGCTGCTCGATGAGCTCGCGGCGGGAGAGCACGATGTTCTTCCGCTCGAGGTTGATTTTGAGGACCTTGAAGTCGTAGGTCTGGCCCACGTACTGGTCGAGGTTCTTGGGCGGCTGGATGTCGATGTGCGACGCCGGCATGAACGCATCGACGCCGATCGAGATGATGAGGCCGCCTTTCACCTTGGCCTTCACGCGGCCCGCGGCCACGGAGCCTTCGGGAAACTTGGTCAGGATGTTATCCCAGTTCTTCTTCTGCTCGGCCTTGTCGAAGGAAAGGACGGGGGCGCCGAACTTATCCTCCAACTTTTCGACGAGCACCTCGATGGTGGAGCCGATCTGGAGTTCGCCGATGTCGATGAACTCGTTGGCCGGAATAACGCCTTCGGATTTGCCGCCGATATCGACGACGACTTCGTTCTGGCGGATTTCGGTGATGATGCCCGGGACGATGGCGCCTTCCTTCAATTTATCGAAGGACGACTGCGCGAGCAGGTCTTGCATTACTGAACTCATAGGCAGAGAACGCCGGCCGTTCGCCCTGCTCCCCAGGCGCCCATCCGGCGTGATGACCCCGCCGTTAAGCGGAGTCGTAGGTTGATGGTTGGACTAACGTTGGCAGCCGGCGGGAGCATCGCGGCGACGCCGACTTGACCGATAAGACTGCCGCGAACGATCAGGTTCCCCGGCACCTGCGCCGGCAGCAAGCTGAAACTTGAGGGTGTTTTGGGACGCTTAGGGCTGATTTCTTCTAATTTGGAAGCCATGCGGTGGGGTTGGCGGCGGCGACGAGGGCGAAGGCGCGGGCGGCGCCGTGAGCTTCGAGATGCTCCTGAAAACTGCGTGTGCTTTTGCGACTGTGCTTCTGCCCACCTTTCTCTCGCCGCAGCCAGTCGCACGCAAAGCTGACGGCCAGCCCGGCGGCACATCCCCAAAATGCACCCCGCCGAACCCGTGCGCACGCGGCTCTTGTCTTCCTGCAGTACCTCGTCGAGCCGGTGGTGCAGCTTCGCTTCGATGGCCCAGTAACCGCGCTTGGTATCGAGCTGCTCGGGGCTCGCGCTGGTGATGAGATAGCGGGTTTCTTTCACCCGTCGACCGCAGCCGCGCACGCGCGTGCGCAGTTTTCCGATCTGCCGGGCGCCGGCAAAGCCGACTTCCTCCGCGGTAACCTCCGTCGTGTCCAGGGCGCGCACTTCGCGGCGGCTGCGATTGTGTTCACGCCGACAGACGGCGGTGGCCGGTGTCGGCGGAGGGGGAAAAAGGTCCCGCTTGGAGCTTGGTTTCGAGCGTTTGGTAGAGGCTTTTTTGGTTGGCCTTGACCGTTCATGTTGAGCTCAACATGAACGGTCTCATGTGAAGTGATCAGTAATGTGGAGTTGGGAGGGGACGCTTTCATTCTGGACGGCCGCGCCTGAGGAGCCAACTCCACATGATTGACTGGCGTTAGACTTGCTCAGAGTCCTTCCAACCACCGAAGGAGATCGGGATTCTTGTGCCAGGACCCTTTTTTGCTATCGGAGATGAGAGGCTTCGCTTTGCCCAAGGCGTCGGCCTTGGCCTTTAAATCGAGGGCCAAGTACTTGTTGGTTGTATTGACACTGACGTGACCGAGCCAGTGGGCGATGGTGCTCAGGTCGACTCCAGAGCGCAGCAGGTGAATTGCTGTTGAGTGTCGAACGCTATGCGGATGGAGGCGCTTCTTGCCGAGGGAGGGAAGTTTTGCGGCTGCGTGGCGGACATGCTTTTTCAAGATCCACCGCACACCGAATCGCGTCAGCGGTCCGCCGCGGTGATTGCGGAAGATGCCGCTTGCCTCATGCGGAGCGATGGCTTGTTCGGCGAGGAGGTCTCGCAGA
>JBIJCX010000525.1:0-4620 GCA_044344465.1 Opitutaceae bacterium | reverse complement strand
CTTTCGGCGGTCCGTCCCCCGAAAACAGCGGCACAAATTCCGCTCCGGTCGCCCACGCCACCGCACCGAGGAAACCCAGCCACGCGGCCGCGTGCCGCCAACGCATCGTCGCTTTCATGTCGCGCCACCCTACGGCCGCACCCGCCGAAGGCGATCCCCGTAAGGTCAAAAAACTCATGCGGCCTCTCGGTGATAGAATTTTAGAAGGCCGCCGAGGCGTTCGCGGGTTTGGATCTTCCCGGATGAACTGCCGATCCGGTCTGCTGTTGCCGGGAACAGGATCGCGTTGTCCTTCCCTTGGGGGTTCCTCTCCTCGTGATAATGTCGAGCGTAGTTCGAGAGCACATGGCGGAGCGACGGCTCGCCGAACAGGATTAACTTCGAAAGGCACTCCTCTTTTATGGATCGATTCCACCGCTCCAAATGAGCGTTCAAGTTGGGACTCTGTGGGGGCAGCGCCAGGGGTTGGACTCCAGAAGAACGCAGGATGTCGCAAAACGCGGCGCTGAACTTGGTATCGCAGTCGTGCAGCAGATAGCGACAGCCGTTCAGAAAACCGTCGCCAGCCAACGTCATGTTTCGCGCCATCTGCTTCATCCATTCGCCCTCCGGCGCCAGCGTGATACCAGCGATGCTGACTTCTCGCGGAGCAATCCTCATGAACACCAGCACGTAGTAGGTCGTCAACCCGCCAGCCGTCCAGACCTCTGCCGTGAAGAAATCCGCGGCCGCCAACGTTTCAAGATGCGAGCGGATGAACTCCTTCCAAGGCATCCGCTTTCCGCGCTCCGGTGCCGGCGCCAAGTCGTGCCGCTTGAGGATGTTCGCCACAGTCTGGTGGCAGACTTCGTGGCCCAAATTACGAATCGCACCAACAATCCGCCGATAGCCCCAACTCCGATTCTCCCGGGCAAGGTGCAGCACCAATTCTTCGAGCACCGGCGCCGTCAGCGCACGGCCCACCGCCGTTCGGTCCTTCGAGCCGTCGAACTTCATGGCAATGAGTTTACGGCGCCAACCAAGAATGGTCTCGGGTCGAACGATCTGTGCCACTTCCGCCAGAGCTTTCCGGCCAAGTCGACGGCCAATTTCGGCCAGATTGATTCGCTCCGGGTCCGTAAGCCGCAACCGCCCTTTGATCTGGTTTTTGAGAATCCGGTTCTCCGCCACCAAGTATTCGTTTTGCAGGAATAGTTCCTGGTCAACCGAACCGGATATGTACGCCAACATTCGTTTCCAATTCATCGAGGAAAATTAACCGCGGCAACGGCCTGCGGGCAACCTCCTGACTGCCCTACAAATCCTTCAACATTGCTCGCTTCGAGTTTCTTGACCATACGGGTTGCCTTGGGCCGAGAGGTCGCCGTAGCCCTGGTCGTCGGTGAGGACGAAGAGGATGTTGGGTCTGCTCGGCGCACCGGCGGTGGCGGAGAGCGCCGCCAGCAGGACGACCGGAGCGGCGGCGAGCCGCAGGAAGGAGAATCGGAGGGCGGGGGTGAAGGAGAAGCGCACGGCGGGAAGGAAAGAAGAAACGGGAGGATTGGCCGGGTGCGGTCGGAGGTGAGTCAGAAGCGGATCGTGTTCGTGAGGTACATCTGCAGCGGGGGATCGAAGCGCACGCGCGCCACGGTGCCGTCGGGTTGGTAGCGGACGGCGGTCACCTTGTCGCTGAGGAGATTCTGCAGGTTCCGGACGTTGAGCTGCGCCGTCCAGTCCCGGTTCCCCAGGATCCGGCGGCGGTAGCCGACGAAGAAATCGTAGCTGGTCTGTGGCGGGGCGAACCAGGGGTTCCGGAGATCCGGCTGAATCACGCCGCGTTCGTCGAGGAAGATCGGATACCCGGCGGCGTACTTGTCCTCCCACCGCACGGCCCCGCCCACGGAGAGGCCGCGCAGCCGCCCTTCGCTGAGGCCGTAGCGCGTGACGAGGTTGAAGCGCCACCGGCGCTGCTCCATCTGCGGCCGGCCCTCCTGGCCCTTGATCGCGAAATACTCCAGCAGGCGATCGTTGACCTGCTGCGCGATGGTGGGGCCGCTGACGACGCCGACAGGCTCGTTCCAGTCGAGGTCGCCGTATTTTGCCAGGTGCGGCAGCCAGACTTGGTCAAGCACCCGCGTCAGCCGCGGGGCGACGTTGGTCAGGATCGTCTCCTGGCTCGCGGCGTTGAGCGAGATCCGCCAGTGGGCGGTGGGGTTGAGGGTGAGTTCCGCCTCGAAGCCACGCGCCTCGAGGTCGTTGGTGTCGGTGATGGCGCCGGGGTTGTTCACCTGCGAGGTGCCGTCGGGCAGCATCCGGTAGTTCACGGCGGTCTTCAACTCGTCGGTCAGGTACGGAGCGATGGCGGCCATGGCCTCCTTGGCCCGCGCGAGATTCGGCCACATCTGCCGGGCGGCCTGGTCGCGCGTCAGCCCCTCGGGCGTGAGGCCGGTGACGGGATCGACGGCGATCTGGGCCAGCGCGGCGTCGTCGATCCGGCCGTCGTTGTTGGCGTCGAGCCGCCGGAGGTCGGCGTTGATGAAGCCGTAATGGTTAAACATGTTCGCATTCGTCTGGTGGAACAGCGTGCTCACGCTGGAGCTGGCGCGGAGCAGGCCGGAGCGGTACCAGTTGAAGCGGGCGATCACCTTCTGGTCCCAGAGCGAAACGCTGAAACCGTAATCCTTGCTGAGGCCGCCGGGCGACTCGACCGGGCGGCGCAACTCGTCGACGCGGCTGGGCGAGGGCACGAAGTTCTCGCTCTGGTTGTAGTGCAGGGCGACGTTCGCCGCGGCGGGGAGCCGGAGGAGCCGGCGGGGTAGGTTGAGCACGGCGCCGTAGCCGAAGACGCTGTTCTTGATCCGCGTAAAGGCGCCGTTGGCCGCGCGGAAGGCCGCGGGCGAGACGTTGGGGATCTGGTCGATCCCGACGAGCGGCGGTTCGACGTTGAGCCAGTTGCGAACCGTGTCGACGCGGTAGCCGGTGTTCACGACGAGCATATGGTCCCAGAAGATCGACTGGCCGTTCAGCGCGAATGACGAGACCCGCGTCTCCTGCGCCTGGCAGTTGTTGTTCGGCACGTCGCGCGGCGTGAAATCGGCCCAGACGAAGCCCTCGTTGCCGTTGGCGCGCGAGTCGAGGCCGAGGTTTTCGTTGTTCGAATCGGGCCCCAGGTTCCAGGTGAGTTTGCGGATCGAGTAATCGGCGGGCGGTCGCAACTGGTACCTCGCGGGCGCGAGGACAAAGTCCCGCAGCTGGAAGTTCGGATCGGTGAACGCCTGCGGTTGCGACGGCCCGACGTAGACCATCAGCGGGACGTTGCGGGAGGCGTTGCCCGTGACGCGGGCGTTGGCGTTGCCGATGTGCAGCGCCGGGTCGGGGTTGGCGAAGGAGGTGAGGTTGTAACTGATCGAGCGCGCCCGGTCGGTCGACCGGTCGGCGAGGCCGGTGAGGGTGTGCCGGCCGAGCAGGCGCCCGAGCCAGGAGTGGCGACGCAGGCGCTCGGCGAAGTCATACTTCACGAAGCCGGTGAACCGGGCGGCGCCGCGCTGGGCGTCGACGGTGGCGGGGTTGCCCCGGGCGAGGACGAACGGCCGGCCGTAGTTGGGGTTGGGCTGCGGTGCGACGATGCCCGAGGTGCGGTAATTGGGATCGGTGGGCAGCCAGAGCGTCTCCTGGATGTCGAAGATCACCCGGGCGTTGGCGAAGTTGATCGCGTTGAAGGAGCGCTGGAACAGATCCTCGTAGTCGTACGCGAGCTCGAATCCGGCCCGCCCGCCCCAGAGCACCTGCTCGAGGGCGACGTTGTAGTTCACGAAATCGCGGGAGTTGTAGTCGCTGTCCCAGCCCAGGTGCTCCCGGCTGAAGTCGAAGGTCTTCAGGTTGGTGAAACCCTGATCGAGCCAGCCGGTGCCCATGACCTCCGCCCGGTTGCCGTGGTAGGGGCTGGCCGGCGCCCCCTTGGTGGTCCGGCCCGGCCCGAAGAACGGATCGCGGGCGGCGTAGTCGGCCGCCCGATACTGGTCGGTGTAGGCGAAGGCCGGCTGGCGGCCATTGGTGCCGTCGTAGACCAGCCCGTAGGACCCCGCGGCCCAGGGCAGCGCGGCGAGGCTGTTGGCGGTGGGCGTCTCGCGCACGCGGTAGCGCGCGCGCTCCGCGGCCGAGAGGGCGTTCCACTGCGCCTGGGTCGGACCCTCGGCGTTGGCGAAGCGCTGCAGGTTGGCCCAGGCGGCGATCGAGGTGCGGCCGACGACCGGATCGGACAGGAACTGATCGAGGTTCTGCACGGGCAGGAGGACATCGGGCGCGTTGCCGCGGATCCGGCCGTTCTCCACGTGCGCCGTGAGCACCGTGGCGGAGTGCTTGAAGGGCTGATACGTGACGGCGGCGTACTGGCGATCGTCGTCCTTGTAGGTCGGCCGCTGCCGGTACTGGGTGCGGTCCATGAGCACTGCGCCGTGCAGCGCCAGCGTGTCCTTGAGCAGAACACGGTTGAGGTTGAAGGAGCCGCGGTACGAAGGGTTCTGCCCGCCGCTGCCGATCCGGGTGGCGAATTCGTTGGTGTCGCGGAAGCGCGCCTTCACCAGGCCGGCGTTGGTCAGGCCGGCGGGCGAACCGAGCCCGAAGAGGAACGAGTTGGCGCCG
>JBIJCX010000524.1:0-4624 GCA_044344465.1 Opitutaceae bacterium | reverse complement strand
TTCGAGGACATCACCTACTTCGGCTCCTTCGGCACGTCGCAGCTCGGCAATCTCGCGATCAACAACATGTACGTGCCCTACCTCAACGCCCTCGCCGCCAACGGATCCCCCGTGCAGGAACTGCGGCGCTGGCGCTTCAACGTCGTGACCAACTACGATTTTCGCGCCGGCCGGCTGAAGGGTTTCAGCATTGGCGGCGCCGCGCGCTGGCAGGATCGCGTCGCGATCGGTTTTCCGGTCAAGAAAAACGAGATCGGTTCCTGGGTCTACGATGTCACAAGACCGATCTACGGCAGCGACGAGATCAACTACGACGCCTGGCTCCGCTACGGCCGGAGAATATTGAACGACAAAATTCGGTGGAGCGTGCAGCTCAACGTCCGCGATCTCTATGGCCCCGGTGAACTGATCGCGGTCACCGCCCAGCCGAACGGACAGGTCGCCTCCGCCCGGATTCCGCAGCCGAACAAGTGGACGATCACCAACTCGTTCGAGTTCTGAGGTCCGGCCTTGTGGCCGGCCCCTGTCGTTTGGCTTCTGACTAGGAGCCCTGCTGGCGACGCAAGATTTCCTTTTTCGATAAACCGCATTTCACGATCGACGATGAGGTACAGCGGGCCGAGGGCGCCGCGGCTCCAGTATCACGGAGAAAACTGCACCGCGGTGGTCACCATCGCGTCGCGTTCGTCGGTCAGGGCGATGAACCAGGTGTTCGCCTCCGTCGGCGCCCGGGGCGCGGTGACAACGCGGTCGGCGATGTGCGCGGGGATGATTTTCCAGGTGCGCTTCGAGCGCAGGCCGGTGTCGATCGTGTAGTGAAGGCTGGCGGATTTGAGCGGCCGCGCGCTCTGGTAGGGCAGCCGGACTTGTCCCGCCTCGACTTTCGGCGCGCCCGGCACCGGGAGCGGTGGGCCATCGCGGCAGAAAGAATCGATGAACAGGCCGATCTCCGACGGCGCCCACCCGGCCGGATGCCCGTGGCGCATCGCGACCTCAATGCGCATCTGCTTGTGGCCCGGCACGGCGGCAAAGCTCTTTTGATAACTGTCCAAGGGGTAGTGAATGTCGTTGGTCCCGTTCACAAAAAGGATCGGCACGTGACAGCGTGGCAGCAGCCGGGAGGGATCGTAGGCGTTGATCCACGCCTCGGCGCGCGCCCCGAGTTTGTCGATCGAGGGCTTTTGGACCGATTCGCCCTCGTGCAGGAATCCGCAGCCATAGACCGGTACCGCAGCCTTGAAGCGATCATCCAGCGACGCGACGAGGCACGTCGTGTAGCCGCCCCAACTGATCCCGGTCACGGCCGTGCGATCGGCAGCCACCTCGGCAAAGGATCGCAACAGCGAATGCGCGCGGATGACACCGGCCGCGGCGTGGTAGGGCCAGTCGTCGGAGACGTCGCCACCGATGCAATCAAACTTTTCCGGATGCCCCTGGTCGGGGCCGCCGTTCGGCAAGCGGGTCCGGGTTTCCTTCTTCGCCGTCTGATTCGGGATCGGGATGCCGGTCCGGGAGTCGTAAACGGGATCGATTGGCCGGCTGCCGGAAAGGTCCATCGCGATGGCGGCGTATCCGCGCTGCGCCCACAGCCAGGCCCACTCGGCAAAGGCCGTGCCGCCACCCCCGTGGATCAACACCACCCCGGGAAACTTCGCCCCGGGGGTCGCCTTGCCCAAGGTCGCCGGCGAGGCATAGAACGCGAACACCTCGGTGGGATGGCCCTGGTAGGGCTCGCCCGCATACAGCAGCGCCTGCACCGGGCCCGACCGCTCCACCCACTGCATGGCGGGTGGTTGTTTCAGCTCGGTAAGGTTCCACGGTCCGATGATTTCTGCGGCGGCGGCGAGCGTGCCCAGGAAGATGATACTGCACAGCCAGGCCAGCCGGTGGAGGGTTGTCGGCATGATCGTGTTCATCGGTTTATCCGCTTTTGGTCCGGAGCGGAGAAGCTCGGTTCGATTTGAAGTGCCTTGGGGCCGGCAATGCGGCTGCTCACCACGCGCGGGCATACTGCACCGGCGGCGGCAGCCGGTCCTGGTGTCCGAGTTTCCGCGCGGCGTGCGCCGGCCAGTAGGCGTCGCGCAGAAATTCCCGGGCCAGCAGCACCAGGTCCGCCTGCCCTTTCCGAATGATCTCGTCCGCCTCGGCCGGCTGGGTGATGAGGCCCACGGCGGCGGTGGCGAGGCCGGTTTCGCGGCGGATGCGCTCGGCAAACGGAACTTGGAAACCCGGAGCCGCCGGCACCTTCGCATCGGGCACGAGCGCCCCGGAGCTGCAGTCGATCAGATCGACGCCTTCCGCCTTGAGCTGGCGCGAAAACTCGACGCTCTGGTCGAGGTCCCACCCGCCGGCCACCCAGTCGGTGCAGGAGATCCGCACGGTGAGCGGCAGCCGTTCCGGCCACACGGCGCGGACGGCGCGCGCCGTTTCCAGGCCGAAGCGGATGCGGTTCTCGAAGCTGCCGCCGTAGCGATCGGTTCGCTGGTTGCTCAACGGAGAGAGAAATTGGTGCGCCAGATAACCGTGCGCGAAATGCAGTTCGAGCCATTCGACTCCGGCCGTCAGCGAGCGCTTCGTCGCCGCCACAAAGTCGTTCTGCACCCGCGCGACGTCGGCCTCGGACATGGCCGAGGGAATCTTCGAGAGGTTGTGGCCAAAGGCCAGCGCGCTGGGCGCGATGACCGGCCAGCCACCCCGGTCATCGGCCAGATGCGCGTCGCCTTCCCACGGTCGCGAGGCGGACGCCTTGCGCCCGGCGTGGGCGATCTGGATCCCCGGCGTCGCGCCCTGCTGCCGGATGAATCGATTGATGCGCGCGATCGGTTCGATGTGGCGATCGGCCCAGAGGCCGGCATCGCCCGGAGTGATTCTGCCTTCGGGGGAAACCGCGGTTGCCTCCGCGATGACGAGGCCCGCGCCACCGGCCGCGCGCGATCCGAGGTGCACCAGGTGCCAGTCAGATGCCACGCCGTCCTCCGACGAGTATTGGCACATGGGCGCCACGCCGATGCGATTGCGCAGCGTAATCGACTTGAGGGTGAAGGGGGCAAACAGGTGCGGTGAAAAGGGGTCCATGAGCGTGGGCGTGAGTGAATTTCGTTCCGCCCGGATCGCCAAGCGAATAGGGCGCGGCGCCCGGCTTGGTGACTCACCGTTGACCGCCTCCTCACGTCGGCGGCTACGTCCGATTGCCTGCCTGCAGTTGCATTACTGGTTGGCGTTCCCCACCGAAAAACACTCGATCTGGATGTCATCCATTAAATGACAACCCCCTCTGAAAAACGATGTGTTTCGGGTGCGTTTCTGGTGGCGGACTTGATGGAGTAGTCTCAACGCTCACGCGTCGCCACGTTTGCCTTTCCACTGGCACCTCATTCCCGCTGCTTCGGCCCCTCCCATGCCCATGTCCACCGTATCTTCCCTCTTGATGCATCGCGTTCACGGCTGCACCCGATTTCTCCTCGGCTTGCTCGGGGCGGGTTGGCTCGCCGGTGCGGCCCTCGCTGGCGCCGAGTTGCGCGTCGGCCGGGCCAAGGTCGTCATCACCCCGCCGGCGGGCAGCGTGATGGGCAACTCCTACGGGATTTCCGTCGTAACCGGGGTGACCTCCAACGTCCACGCCAAGGCCGTGGTGTTCGAGACGGCCGAGGGCAAAGCGGCCATCGTCGCCTGTGATCTCATCAGCCTGCACGGGCCCATCGTGGCGCGGGCCCGCGCGCTGATTGCGGAAAAAACCGGCGTGCCCCCCGACCGCGTCATGCTCGCGGCCACCCATTGCCATGCGAGCGCGCAGACGCATCCGTTGCTCTACAGCCTGGCGGGTGAGGCCGCGCAGAAACTCAGCGAGGCCTACGTCGAAAGACTTCCCGGCCTCATTGCCGAGAGCGTCCGCCTCGCCGAGGCCGATCTGCAGCCGGCAAAACTTTTTGCCGGCGCGGGCAGCGAGGATTCGATCAGCTTCAACCGGCGTTTTCTCCTGCGGGACGGCACGGTGAAGACCAATCCGGGCGGAAATCCGGACAAGGTACGCCCGATGGGTCCGATCGATCCGCAGGTTGGCGTGGTGTATATCGAATCCGCCGACCGCAAGCCGCTGGTGACCATCGTCAATTTCGCGCTCCATGTCGCGGTCGTGGGCGGCAGCCAGATTTCGTCGGACTATCCGCACACGCTGGCCGAAACCCTCGGCCGGGTGAAGGGCGACGCGATGCTGACGGTTTTTCTCAATGGCATGTCGGGCAATATCAATCACCTCAACCCGTACGCTTCCAGCGGGCTGCGGGCGGAAGCCGAGGCGGCGCGGATCGGCACAATCCTGGCGGCTGCGGTGTTAAAGACGTATCCGAAACTCCGTCCGGTCGAGGCCGCGCCCCTGCGGGCGGTGTCGCGGGCCGTCCGCGTCCCGGTCCTGGCAGCGCCGGACCCGCAGCGGCTGGCCGCGGCCCAGGCCACGCTGCGCCGGCATGGCAAGGGGGCGACGTTTCCCGAGGTGATCCGTGCGTGGCGCGACATCGATCTGGCGGTGTACGGTGCGGCCGGCACGTGGGCGAGCGAAGTGCAGGCGATCGTGTTTGGGCGGGATTTGGCGCTGGTGGGATATCCGGGGGATTCGTTCGTGGAGCTG
>JBIJCX010000185.1:0-15539 GCA_044344465.1 Opitutaceae bacterium | reverse complement strand
GTGGGTTTTTGGGCCGGTTTTTTTTGTAAAATTGGCTTAAAAACCCCGCTCCTACAGTTTTCCGGCCAATGCCCCGGGACCTGCCCCGGGGATCTTCACTCCGGCGGCCTGGGGTCGGCCGCAAAAAAATCCCGTTGCGCTCCGGTGCGCAAAGCCTACTCCGTTCATGGCAACTTATGACCAAAGTTGCCACGACCCAGACCGGCGTTGCCACGGGAGCAGATGCGGAGTTTTTCCTCCCCGCCGACACGTTTTTTCGCGCCAATCTTCCCACGGCGCTCACCTTCGACGACGTCTCCCTCGCGACGCTCTACTCGGAGATCCTGCCAAAGGATGCCGACACCTCGACTGCGCTCAGCGACGCGATGCGGCTCCAGATTCCGATCATCTCGGCGGACATGGACACGGTCACCGAGTCCCGCATGGCCATCGCCATGGCCCTGAATGGCGGGCTCGGGCTCATCCACTACAACATGCTGCCCAGGGATCAGGTGAAGGAAGTCGCGCGGGTGAAGCGCCACATCCACGGTCTCATCCAGGATCCCATCACGGTGACGCAGGATCAACTGATCGGTGACGTGCTGGCCATGATCGAGGCGAAGCGGTTCGCGTTCTCAACCTTTCCGGTCGTCGATGCCAACGGCAAACTGGCCGGCTTGCTTTCGGGCAACGTCGTCAAGGATCGCTACCGCACCAAGAAAGTCGTGGACGTGATGACGCCGCGCGCGCAGCTGATGACGGAGAAAAAGCGTGCCGTGGCCAAGGACCCGATCAAGGCGGCCGACGATTTTTTCACCACGCATGTCGGCATCAACAAGATGCTGGTGGTGGACGATGCCGACCAGTTGCGCGGCCTCATCACCGCCTCCGACGTGGAGCGGATCACGTCCGAATCGAAATCGCGCCTGAAACCCGCCCGCGATGCGGAATTCCGCCTCCTCGTCGGCGCCGCCCTGTCACCGGTCCGCAAACCCGACGGTGCGCTGGACCGCGACAAGATCCTGGAGCACGTCGGTCATCTGGTGGCCGAGCACATCGACGCGATTGCGGTGTCGACGGCCCACGGGCACACGGCCGGCGTGGGTGAGGTCGTGAAACTGGTGCGCGGCGCCTTCAAGGGCCTCACGATCATCGCCGGCAATGTCACCAGCGCGGCCGGGGTCAATTTCCTCGCCGAGTGCGGGGCCAACGCGATCAAGATTGGCCAGGGGCCCGGATCGATTTGCACCACGCGGATGGTCGCCGGGGTCGGAATTCCGCAGCTCACCGCGCTCTACATCGCCGGCACGGTGGCGAGGAAAGCCGGGGTGAAGCTCATCGCCGATGGCGGGATCGTGAAATCGGGCGACATCGTGAAGGCCCTCACCCTGGCCGATGCGGTCATCTGCGGCGGTCTGCTGGCGGGCTGTCGCGAGGCGCCGGGAGAGATCATGGAGATCAGCGGCAAGGTTTATAAGCAGTACCGCGGCATGGGCTCGCTCTCCGCGATGAAGGCGGGCAGCGCGGCGCGGTACGGCCACGACCGCAACGACAGCTCCCGCAAGGTCGCGGCGGAAGGCATCGAGGCGCTGAAGGAAGTCAGTGGCACGGTCGACGACGTGCTGGCCACGTTGATTGGCGGCGTGCAGAGCGGCATGGGCTATCTCGGCGCCGGGACGCTCGCCGCCCTCCGCGCCAACGCCCGCTACACCCGCGTCAGCCCCGCCGGCCAGAAGGAAGCCGCCCCGCACGACGTCGTCGAAGTTTCGACCCGGACCAACTAAATCCCCAATTGTGCGGATATCCGCACAATTGGGTTGGCGCGTGCGACGCGCCATGATCAGCCGCTCCGCCGAAGGCGGCCGCGTCCGATCACACGATCGCTTCCTTCTTCACGTCCCAGCGCACCTCGCGCTTGAGGCGGTAGGACTCGACGCTCATGAGGGCCGTGGCGATCTCGATGAAGGCCTCGTCGATATTGCACTTGGGCCGTCCGCCCGTGCGCACGCATTGGAGAAAGTCCTCCATGTGGCTCGGCCACTTCTCGCTCGTGGCCCGATCGAACTCGTGCGTCGGCTCGGCCATTTTTCCCATGTGGGGGAAGGCGGCGGCGTCCGGATACACCCAGAAGCGATTCGCATCCTGGCCGATGCCATTGAAAATCAACCGCCCCTCGCGCCCGATGTACTCCGGCGGCTGCTGCCGCTTCGAATTCATGCAGCCTTCAAACGTGAGCGAGCAGGCGTGCTTTTCGAAGCGATACGAGGCGAGCCACGTGTCCGGCACCTGGCGGTCGTCGTCGTAGTAGGCGTTCAACCCGGTGCACATGCAGGTGTCCGGAATGCCCCACCCCAGCACCGTCTGCACGTGATCGGTCTCGTGCGACAGGAGGTCGCCCGCCTGGCCGGTGCCATACGGCCAGTAACAGCGCCAGTGCCAGAAGTGGCGTTCGTTGAAATCGATCTTCGGGGCCGGGCCGAGCCACTTGCCCCAGTCGAGCTGCTTGATCACGCCCGCAGGGTCGGGCCGGTTGTACTCGGAGTAGTCGCCGAACCAGCGCCAGGGCGCGCGTTCCTTGGTGCCGTTGAAAAACCGGCCGATGTGGATGAGCGTGACGGGGCCGATGCGACCCTCGCGGATCAATCGACCCGCCTCGGCCGTTGCGGGCAACTGCCGGCCCTGGTGGCCAAGCTGGAAAACGGTGCCCGCCTTCTTCACCGCCGCCCGCATCCGCTTCGCCGCGGCGATGGACGTGGTCAGACCTTTCTCGCAGTAGACGGCTTTCCCCGCGGCCACGGCATCGATCACCATCTTC
The DNA here is from genome assembly GCA_044344465.1 of Opitutaceae bacterium. GTDB lineage: Bacteria > Verrucomicrobiota > Verrucomicrobiia > Opitutales > Opitutaceae > ER46. The sequence continues at coordinate 12,745 of JBIJCX010000185.1, read as the reverse complement.
TCGTGCCAGTGATCCGGCGTCGCGATCACGACCGCCTCGACCTTCCGGTCGGCCAGCAGGTCGCGATAATCGTGGTAGCTCTTCGCGCCGGGATTGCCGGCGGCCGCGAGCCCGCGCGCGAGGTGTGGGCCGTAGACGTCGCAGACCGCCACGACCTTGGCCTCGGGAATCGCGCCGGTGTATTTGATCAGGCCCCAGCCGCGGGTCCCGGTGCCGATATGGCCGATGCGCACGGGTTCCGTGGCCAGATCGGCTCCACGCAGGATGGCAGGGGCCGCGACCGCCGCCGCCCCGATCGCCAGGAAGTCCCGGCGGGTCAGTGATGTTTCAATGTTCATGGCAGACTTCAGATTAACTGGGCAAAGGCAGGTTGATGCTGGACCCCGAAGATGATCGAATCCGCCGGCATTTCCAAGGGTGGTGATGCGGTCTTGCCGTCCGGCGGCTTCGTCCGGGATCAGCGTCGGAGATGTCACCCTTTTTGCACCTGCGCGTTGAACTCCTCGATCAGGCGGTCGAACTCGTGGACCTCGTCTTCGAACAACGCGCGCCAGTACTCGGGCTCCCATTGCGCGTTCAGCTCCTCGACCGTCTTTCCCTGCTGCTCGACCCACGTGTAATATTTCAGATTATGCCGGGCCTTGCGCCCGGGATAGGTGAGCTCCTGGAAGTGCTCGACGCCCTGGTGCGCGAGCGGACCGGCGAAATCCGCGATCGCGTTCCGCTCGTGATACGCGCCGTGCTCGGCCCGAAGTTCCGCCAATCGCGAGTGATAGAGTTCGGTCGAATCGGTGAAGACGGTGAAAATCACGTCGCGCTCGTCGAGGTCGTAGTATTTCGCCGTCTTTACCGCCGCGAGCAGGTTGCAGATGCCCGAGATGCCGAGGAGCGGAAGCGACCCCATCTGTTCGGCCGTGACGCCGAGCGCGGCCAGATGGCCATGGCCGGCGGCCTCGTTGAACAAGCGCAGGATGCGCAGGCAATCCTCGTCATCGATCGCGGCCACGGCGTCGGTATTGCGGACGTTGTGCACCCACGGCACATGCTTGTCCCCGATGCCCTCGATCCGGTGCGCGCCAAAACCGTTACGCAGGAGGGTCGGACACTGCCACGCCTCCGTCGCCACGATCTTCAGGTGCGGATGCCGGACCTTGAGAAAGTCGCCCGCGGCAATCGTCCCGGCCGAGCCCGTGGCGGAAACGAACGCGGCGGCGCGGAGGCGCGGGTCACCCAGTCCGGCGAACACCTCCGCCAGGGCCGGACCGGTGACCTGGTAGTGGAAAATCGGATTCCCGAACTCCTCGAACTGATTGAAGATAACATTGCCCGGATCGCGTTTCAGCTCCCAGCACCGGTCGTAGATCTCCTTCACGTTCGATTCGCAGCCGGGCGTGGCGATGATGGTCGCCCCGATTTGCTGCAGCCACTCGAAGCGCTCGCGCGACATCTGCTCCGGCAGGATCGCGATGGCGGTGCAGCCCAGGAGCGCGCAATCGAAGGCGCCACCCCGGCAGAAATTTCCCGTCGAGGGCCACGCGGCCTTGTGCACGGCGGGGTCGAATTCGCCGCTGACCAGCCGCGGCACCAGGCAGCCAAACGCCGCGCCGACCTTGTGCGCGCCCGTCGGAAAATGCGCGCCCACCAGCCCGATGACCCGGGCCTTGATCCCGGTGATCGCGCGTGGGATTTCGAGCTGGTTCACGCCACCGTAGCCGCCGGAGACCAGGTCGTTCTTCCAGGTGATCCGGAAGAGATTCACCGGGTCCACCGCCCAAAGCGCGACGCCCTTGAGGCGGGACTGAATCGAGGCGGGAATGAACGCGGGATCGCGCAGTTGCCGAAACGTCGGGATGATGACGCCCCGCTCGCGGCAGCGCGCCGCGGTCCGGCGGATGACGTCGGGGTGAAGCGCCTGGATGATTTTCGACATGTCAGTCCTTCGTTAGTTTTCGCAACGCGGCGGCATAGTTTTTCACGCGCGCCATCAGGATCATCGCCGCGATGACAAACGGCTTGTAGCTCGCCTCGCGATAGGTCGCGATCCGGGAGCGCTCGAAGACGCTGGCCGCCACCTCGCCCTGGGCGCAGCTGACCCCCGAGATATCCGCCGGCAGGCAGTGCAGGTAGAGCGCCGCCCCACCCTTCGTCAGCTTCATCTTTTGCTCGTCGCATTCCCAGCGCTTGAACCGGGCGTTGTTCGCCAGGCACTCCTGCTCCAAGGCGCTCAAGCCGGCCTTGTCGCCCTGTTGCAGCAGCGGCGTCCGGCGCTGCATCACGTCGTAGGGCGCCCACGACTTGGGATAGACGACGTCGGCGTCGCGAAACGCGTCCTCCATGCTCGCACCGAGCTGAAAGGACCCGCCGCTCTGCCGGCTGTTGGCGCGCGCGCGCTCGACCACCTCCGGGATCAGGCCGTAGCCCTCGGGGTGCGCCAGGGTCACGTTCATCCCGAAGCGCGTCATCAAACCGATGATACCCTGGGGCACCGAAAGCGGTTTCCCATAGCTCGGCGAATAGGCCCAGCTCATCACGATCTTCTTCCCGCGCAGCGCCTCCAGCGATCCAAAGTACTGCTTGAGGTGCACCAGATCCGCGACCGCCTGCGTGGGATGATCCACATCGCACTGCAGGTTGATCACGCTGGGCCGCTGATGCAGCACGCCCTGGTCAAAACCGTCCTGCACCGCGCCCGCCACGGCGCGCATGTACGTGTTGCCCGCGCCGAGAAACATGTCGTCGCGAATCCCGATGACCTCGGCCAGGAACGAGATCATGTTCGCCGTTTCGCGTACGGTTTCGCCGTGGGCGATTTGTGATTTCCCCTCGTCGAGATCGGCCAGCCCGAGCCCGAGCGCGTTGGCTGCCGACGCAAAACTGAAGCGCGTGCGCGTCGAGTTGTCGCGGAAGATCGAGATCGCCAGACCGGCATCGAACACCCGCAGCGATTTCCTCGCCCGGTGCAGCTCACAAAGGCACTCCGCGACCAGCGTCAGCGCGCGGATCTCGGCATCCGTCTTTTCCCACGTGAGCAGGAAATCCTTCTCGTAGGTGTCGGTCTGCAGCGAGGCGAGCTGGGCGAGGTGTTTCGAGAGCGATTTCATACGTGGAGAGTCTACCGAAACAAACTTGTCATTCTGAGCGCAGCTAAGAATCCACTTGGATTTTCAACCCGCTTTCCGTGTGCGGATATCCTGCGTGATTCTTCGCTACGCTCAGAATGACAAACCTGCATGAGGTGGGTTTTGATTTGCACCGTTAAGATATTTCACCCGCGTGCCGGCCCGGCCGGCAGCGTGACCGCCTCCGCGTTTTGGTAGTGCACCGCCGCCGCCTCAATCGCATCGACGATCTGCTGGTAGCCCGTGCAACGGCACAGGTTGCCGTGGATCGCCTGGCGAATCTGCGCCCGGGTCGGATGCGGGTGCCGCAACAGGAACGCGTGGGCCGTGAGCACCATGCCCGGCGTGCAAAAGCCGCATTGAATCGCCCCGCCGTCGACGAACGCCTGCTGCAGGGGATGCAACGTGCCGTCCGGCGCGGCCAGGCCCTCGATGGTCAGGAGCCGGTGCCCGGCGACATCTTTCACGCGTTTGACGCAGATTTTCAACGGCTCGTCATCGACGAGAACGGTGCAGGCGCCGCAGGCGCCGATGTCGCAGGCGTTTTTCGCCCCGGTCAGATCCATGTCCTCGCGGAGAAATTCGACGAGCCGGCGGTCGCCCGATGCATCCGCCACCTCGATTTCCCGGCCGTTGAGCAGCAGCTTCATCGGTGGCACTCCTCCCCGGGTCGCTCGTCGGGCAACGCGCCCAAGCGAATCGGCAGCGTGTGCTGGCGCTGCCCGCTGGCGTGATAAATCGCATTCGCGATCGCCGGCGCCAGAAGTTCGTTTGTCGGCTCCCCGAGGCTCTTCGCGCCGGTCGGTGAAACCGGATCGGGATTCTCGACGATGATCGCCTGCATCTCGGGCAGATCCGTCGACCGCGGAATGCGGTAAGTGTTCAGGTTGCAATTCGTGATCCGTCCGTCCCGCCGCCTGACTTCCTCGTGCAACGCATAACCCGCGGCCATGGCCATGCCGCCGAAAAACTGCCCGCGCACCATCTCGCGGTTAACCGCCCGGCCCACGTCATGCGCCGCGACCGCGTTGAGGAGGGTTACCTTGCCGGTTCGCTTGTTCACCGTCAGTTCCACGGCCTGGCAGCCGTAAACCCAGGTGAAGTACGCGTCGCCCTGCCCGGTGTGCTCGTCCCACGAGACGCGCGGCGCCCGGAAAACACCAAAGGCATACGGGAAGCGCTGCGCCTGGAACATCGCCCTGGCCGCGTCGGCGAACGAAATCCATTCCGCATCCGTCCGACCCAGGATGCAGTCCCGCGCGAAGCGGACATCGGCCGGCGCGCAGCGCAAACGCTCGCCCAGCGCCTCCGCCATTTTTTGCTTCAACTCGCGCGCCGCCACGGTGACGGCCCCGCCGCCCATAATCGTGCCGCGGGAAGCGACGGTGGTGCCGCTGTCGGGAATGGCCGAGGTCGACGAGCGGCGGTAAACGATTCGGTCCCGGTCAACCCCGAGCTCCTGCGCCAGCAAGAGCACCATGGCCGACTCCGCCCCCTGGCCGTTTTCGTGCACGCCGGCCTCGAGGAGAATCGAGCCGTCCGCCTGGACGTTGACGATGGCACCGCAGAAATCGACGCCCTCCGCACCCAGGCTCACCCCGCGATAGCTCATGGCCAGCCCAATCCCGTAGAGCTCATTATCCGCCGACACGCCGTGGGCGCACCGCGGCAGCTTTTCCACGTAGCGCGTCTCCGCGAGCACCGCCTCAAGCACCTGCGCCATCGCGACCTGGTGGCCCTCGAGCTTCTGGCCGGTAATCGTCACGCTGCCCTGGCGCACCATGTTCCGCCGCCGGAATTCAATGCCGGAGATTCCGATCTTTTGCGCCGCGATCTCGACCATCTGTTCGATCGCAAAGTTGATCTGCGGCGAGCCGAAGCCGCGCATCGCGCCGGCCACGACGTTGTTGGTATACACGCCGAAGGTGTCGCAGTGGACATTCTCAACGACATACGGCCCGCAGCACTGGACGGTGGAGCGCCACGTCACCCACGGCGTGACCGAGCAATACGCGCCGCCGTCCGCGAGGATGCGGCACTGCACCGCCGTGATGCGCCCGTCCGGCGCGACCCCCATCTTGTAGGCGATGCGATAGGGATGGCGCTTGTAGCTCTCGCGGATGGACCAGTCGCGTCGATAGCTCATCTTCACGGGCCGCCCGAGCAATTTGGCCGCGAGGGCGGTGCGCGCGCAGACGATCGCCGCCGTGTCGTCCTTGCCGCCAAAGCCACCGCCCAGGGGCGTGCCGACGATCTCCACTCCGGCCAGCGGCACGCCGAGGCAGGCCGCCACGAACCGCCGCGTGCTGAACGGATGCTGCATGCTGCCGTAAACCTCCATCACGCCGTCCGCGCGCGGCACGCCAACCGCCACCTCGGGCTCCATGTAGGCGTGCTCGACCGCCTGCGTGCTGAAATCCTCCGCGATGACGAAGGCGGCCGCGCGGAAGCCCGCCTCGACATCGCCGCGGCGAATCCGGTGGGTGTTAACGAGATTCGATCCGTGCTCCTCGTGCACCAGCGCCGCCCCCGGAAGCAGCGCCGCCTCCGGATCGAGCACGGCGGGCAGCGGCGTGGCTTCGACCCGGACCAGGGCCGACGCGCGGATCGCGAGGTCCCGCGTCTCCGCGACAACCACCGCCACGACGTCGCCATGGTAACGAATCTTGTCGTCGGCGAAGATGCGAAAGTCGCGGATGATTTGACCGTAACGGTTGACGCCCGGCACGTCCGCCGCCGTCAGCACCCGGACCACCCCCGGCTCCCGGGCCGCGGCCGTGGTGTCGATCCGAACGATCCTCGCGTGCACGAAATCCGAATACACCGGTACCGCGTGAAGCAGGCGGGGAAACTTGAGGTCATCGGTGAACTTTTCCCGGCCCGTGACCTTGGCGATCGCGTCATTGCGCCAGCATTCCTGGTTCAAACCCGACATTTCATTTCCCTCCTTTCGCTGCGCCTGCGCCCGGATAACAATCCCCGCCGGCTCGCGCGCCCGGTTGACCGATTTGCTTCGGCTGCAAATCCGCCTGACTTCGTAGCCGCCTTGGAGCAAGGCGACAAGGTGGCCGAACCCCGGATCGAGAAGCCACGCTTTCGCTGCGCTCAAGCGCGGCTACAGGGCATGCCGCCGGCATCCGGAGGTGCTTCATCGCCGCGTCGATGTCCTTGAGCCCGTGGCCGGTGATGAGGACGACAATCTGGTCGGTCGACTTGAACCAGCGCCCGTCCGCGATCGCGCCCAAGGCCGCGACCGCCGCGGCGGCGGCCGGCTCGGCGAACACGCCCGTCCTTGCGGCCAGGGTCCGCTGCGCCGTGAGAATCTCGCGATCGGTGACGGTGAGGGAAAATCCGCCGCTCTCCCGCACGGCGGCCCGCGCGAGATGCGCGTTCGACGGCACCGACACCGCGATCGAGTCCGCGATCGTCGTCGGGTGGTGCGCGTTCCGGTAGAACCCCGTCGTGATGTAGCGGTGAATCGCAGCGGACTTCGCCGCCTGGACGCAGATGAGCCGGGGCAACGTCTTGATCAGGCGGGCGGCTTTCAGATCGGAGAATGCCTTGTGCACCCCGGCGAGAATCACCCCGTCGCCAACCGGCACGACGATGGCCGCCGGAACGCGCCAGCCGTTCTGCTGCCAGATTTCCAGTCCGACGGTCTTCTTCCCCTCGAGGGTCAGAGGATGATAGGCGGTGTTGCGGTTCAGGCCGCCCCGGCTCGCGGTGTACTCGAGCGACAGCCGGAACGCGTCGTCGTAGGTTCCGCGGACGGGCACGACGCGCGCACCGCACAGCAGCATCTGCGCGAGCTTCGCTTTGGGCGCGGATTCAGGCACGAAGATCAGGGCCTTTTTTCCCGCGGCCGCGCAGACCGCCGCCAATGCGCTCGCCGCGTTGCCCGTGGAAGCGGTGACCACGGTGCTCTCGTGCAGACGATTCGCCTCCGCCACGACGAGAAACGAAGCGCGGTCCTTCAACGAGCCACTGGGATTGAGGCCGTCGTTCTTGAGCCAGACGTTGCCGATCCCGAAGGCCTCACCGAGCGCCGCCGATCGGAAGAACGGTGTCGGCGGCATGACGTACGGCGGAAAGAATTTCGGTTCGACCGCCGTGAACAGATTCCAGTCGGGGGTGGTCCTCCGGAACTTCCGGCGAATATGATCGTAGTCGAATTCAACCGTCAGCACGCCGAGAAGCGGGATGCCAGGGTGGTACGCTTTCGCACAGTCCGGGCACAGATAGCGCACCTCGTCGCGTCGGTAGCGCCGCCCGCACGTGCTGCATTGGTAGCCGAATCCGACCATGGCATTCAGAGTTTGCCGTTCAGCCGCGCGACGAGCGCCGCGTAAAACGCCACCGCGGCGCTGAGGTGCTCGATCGGGCAGGCCTCGTTGGCCGCGTGCGCGTAGACCTCGTTGCCCGGCCCCAGTCCAAACGAGGGAATTCCCTTCATGCCGGCAGTCGCGATGGCGTTCGTGCTAAACGTCCACTTGTCCACCACGGGCGGCTTGCCGAACAGACCCACGAATGCGCCGATGGCGTTTTGGAGGTACGGCGACTTCTCCTCGAGCACCCAGGTCGGATAATACTTCTCGGTCGGATAAACTTTGCCGGTGTATGCCGCCTCCTCGTAGGTCAGGACAAACACGTCCGCGTCCGGATAGCCCGCGCGCGCCGCCGCGTCCCGCACTTCCGCCAGCGCCGTTGCCTTGGTTTCACCCGCGGTCAGCCGCCGATCGAGGTGCAGGCGCGCCACGTCCGCCACGGCGCACAACGAGGGCGAGATGGAACTCACCTCGGAAATCGTGACGGTGCCCTTGCCGAGAAAGGGATCGTCGCCGAGGCGGGTGTTGAGTTTCTCGATCTCCAGGGCAATCCGCGCGATCTTGTAGATGGCGTTGTCGCCGCGCTCGGGAGCCGATCCGTGGCAACTGCGTCCCTTGACCTCGACGCGGATTTCCATGCGGCCGCGATGTCCGCGATAGAGGTTCAGGTTGGTCGGCTCCGTGATGACCACGAGTTCGGGGAGGATGCCGTCCTCGTTGAGGATGTACTGCCAGCACAGCCCGTCGCAGTCCTCCTCCATCACCGTCGCCGTGAAATAGATCGTGAACTGATCGTTGAGCCCCAGTTCCTTGATGATCTTGGCCGCGTGAATCATCGTGGCCACCCCGCCCTTCTGATCCACCGTGCCGCGGCCCCAGATCTTGCCGCCTGCGACTCGCGGCTGAAACGGATCGTGGCTCCACTGCGAGAGATCGCCCGGATAAACCGTGTCGACGTGGCCATCGAACGCCATCACCCGCGGACCATGGCCCAGCCGCCCGATGAGATTGCCGAGGCCGTCGACCCGAATCTCGTCGAAGCCGATCAGTTCCATCTCGCGTCGCACGACGGCGATCACCGCCCGCTCTTTCGACGAGAACGACTGCGTGCGCACCAGGAGCGAGAGGAACCGTACGGTGTCGGCCTCCATCGCCTTCGCGCGCCGGCGAATCACCTCGAAGGTGATCCTAGCCAACGGCATTTTCTTTCGCGCGGCCCTTTTTTTCAGAGTCTTTGCCATAAGTTCCTGGCGCGCTCGCGGGCGCGCGCGTTGACGCGCCCGACGTCGATGTTCAGCGCGAGCTTTCGGTTCTCCATCAGCACCCGGCCGGCCACGATGGTCGTATCCACGGCGGCCTGCGCCAGCCCGAAGACGACGTGCCCAAGCGCGTTCGCGCTCTCCAGCGGCGTCGGCGGGTCGTAATCAAAAATTGCCAGGTCACCGGCGCAGCCCTCGGCAATGGCGCCGAAGCGCAGTCCGAAAATCCGCCCGGCAATCTCGGCGTTGTGGGCGAAGAGCGCGGTCGTGACCTCGCGGAATCCCACGGCCGGATTTTTCCGCGCGAGATGCTGGGCCCAGAGCGCCACGCGCACCTCCTCGAGCATGTTCGTCGTCATCGCGTCGGTGCCCAGGCCGACCAACACGCCACGTCGCGCCAGTTCGATCACGTCAGCCACGCCGACCGCGTTGTTGAGGTTCGACTGCGGATTGTGGGCCACCGCCGTCTCGGTTTCCGCGAGCAAATCCATTTCCCGGCGGTGGACGTGAATGCAGTGCGCCGCGATCGACTGGGGTCCCAGGATGCCGAAGCGCCTCAGCCTTTCCACGACCCGCCGACCTGAGGTCCGAAGGGCGGCCTCCTGGTCGGCCTCCGCCTCCGCCACGTGGATATGAAATCCGGTCTGCAGGGCGCGGCCGAGTCCGGCCGCCTGTTCGAGCGTGGCGTCCGACAGCGTGAACGAGGCGTGCAGGCCGAAAAGCGCGGCGACCTGCCGGTTGTCCTCCTTCTGGCAACGGCGGATGAAGGCGACGTTTTCCGCGAGGCCCTCGCGCGCCCGGCGCACCCCGCCACGATTGGAAACCTCGTAACAAAGGCAGGCGCGCAGGCCGGTTTCCTTCACCGCCCGTTCGATGGCCTCGAGCGATCCCGCCACCGCCTGCGGGCTGGCGTGATGATCGACGATGGTCGTCGTGCCGTGGCGGATCGATTCAAGCAACGTGACCAGCGCGCTGGTGTAGCAGTCCTCGGTGGTCAGCGCCGAATCGAGGCGCCACCACAGGTGGCGCAGCACCCCCATGAAGTCGCGCGCGGGCCGGGCCGGCGTCAGACCGCGGGCCAGGGCGCTGTAACAGTGCGTGTGCGCATTGATCAGCCCCGGCAGCACCACCTTGCCGGTGGCGTCGAGGCGCCGGCCGGTGAAACGGGCGAACCGCTTTTTCGGCGCCACGCGCGCAATAAGACCATCCTCGATCAGGATCGAGTGGGCGCGCCGGACCTCCGGTCTTTCCCCGGGCGAAAGGAGGGTGCCGTTTTCAATGAGCAGCGGAGGCGTCATGGCAAACCGGATTCAGGATTCCACCAGCGCCGCCAGCTCCGGCGCGGTGCGCGCCCGCATCGCGATCGCACCGGCGAAGCACTTCTGCGCGCACAACGAACACCCGACACAGCGCGCCGGATCGAACTCCGGCACGCGGCGGGCATTGAGCGTGATCGCCTGATACGGGCAGCGCGTGCAGTTGCCGCAATGCTCGCAGAGCCGGGCCTCGACCCGCGGCAACCGCTTGATCGCGGAAAGCGCGCTGAAATCGGCGATCGGATCCGGCCGGGCCGCACCAATCAACTCCCGCACCGACGCAAAGCCGCGTTCCGCCAGCAAATGACTCAGTCCGGAATGAAGGTCATCCACGAGCCCAAGGCCATACTTCATCACCGCGGTGCAGAACTGGACGGTCTCCGCTCCCAGGGCGAGGAAGTTGGCCGCGTCCCGGTAGTTCATCGCGCCGCCGTTGCCGGAAACGGTGACGCCCAATCCCGACACCTTCGCGAGCGTGAGGTTGCTGATCGGCCGGACGCCCTCGCCCGACAGGCCGATCACGATGCCATGGTCCCAGCGGCGGCCGGCCGCGGGACGAAACGCGAGTGACGGCAGGCTGTTGGCCAGCGTCACGCCGGCCAGCTTGCCCGGATGGCGGGCGAACACCGCCTGAATCACCCGGACGATCGGCCCGATGGCGGTCACGGCGCCGGTGAGTTTGAAAAGCTTCGGCACGCCGGCGTCACCCGACGCCATCACCCAGCCAACAACCTTCGCCGTCTGTTCGGCATTCTGGGATACGAGATCACCGTGCGTGCCATCGCCGCCCTGCGGACACGAGAGGCTGTATTCGATCCCCATGGCGCCGGCGTTCTCCAGCCGGCGGGTGTTCGATTGCCAGACCGCCTGATCCTCCGCATCGCGGCCGGTGATCGGGCCGCCGGTCGAGGCGAGCGTCAGGCGATCCGGAAACTCGCGCACCAGCCGGGCAACCTCGCGACAGACCCGGTCGAGCGGATGGCCGGAAACATTGTCGCAGTTGCCGTAGGTCGAGCGCCCGAGGACGAACATGTAATCGGCCGGGATGTGGATCGGCCCGCGGGCGAAGGTGGTCTTCATGACGGCCCCGGCCCAGCCGCGCTCGTAGGCCCGGCGCAGCTGGTCGTAGCCGTCGGTATGCGGAGCGGCGGAGAGCAGAAACGGCGATCGCAGGGGCCGGCCAAAAAACTCGGTGTCGAGCGGAACCGGATACGGGTTGCCACCGGCCAGCAAAACCCGGCTCTTGGCGCGGCGGCCAATCTCCGGTCGCGCGACGCCGCGGACGTGGGCATCGGCTTGGAGCGCGGCATTCTTGCCGGAAGCAACCGACTCGACCACGGTCGACGAACCGAGCACGCCCTCGCCCGCATAGAACACACCCTTGGCCCGGCGCAGCGCCAGCCCCGGCCGGTTGCCGATGGCGGAGATCACGAGGTCGAATTCGCGGAAGACGGGCGACTCCTTCCGATTTAAGACAAAATTGCCGGGGCGCGGCGCTTTGCCCGCCGGCAGCATCAGGCGGTTGAGGCGCAGGCCCAGGACGCGCCGGCCGGCGTGGACCAGCGCGATCGGCTGGGAACAGCTTTGCACGTCGACGCCGTGGGCCAGCAGCATCCCGCGTTCGTAGGCGGTGAGCGGCATGTTCGCCTGCTTGCGGCGATAGATCAGCTCGACCGCCACCGCCCCCCGCCGTTGCGCCGTCGTCGCGCAATCGACCGCCACGGCCCCGCCCCCGAGGATGGCGACCCGTTGGCCGGCGACCTTTATCGTCCGCTGGTTTTCCAGGAACTGCTGCCAGGACAAAATATGATCCTCGCCGGGAATGCCGAGCCGCACGGGGGTGTCCCGCCCCGCGCTCACGATCACCGCGTCGAAGTCGCGGCGCAGCGTCTCGAGCGGCGGTGCCGCGGCGCCCGGTCGGAACTCGATCGCCCCGAGTGTCTTGATGAACGCGATGTCGGTGCGCGGGATCCGTCGCGGCAGCCGAAAATCGGGGATGAGGTTCATCATGCCCCCGAGTCGTCGCCGCTGTTCGAATACGGTGACGCGATAGCCCAGTTGCGCGAGCACGCTCGCCGCGCCCAGCCCGGCCGGCCCGGCGCCGACGATGGCGACGGCCCTGCCGTTGGCCGCCGCAGCGGGGAGACGCCGCAGGCCCAATGTCTTCGCCTTTTCGACAATGGCCGCCTGCACCGCCGGAATCTCGATCGGATGATCGAAGGTCCGGCGCGCGCACGCCTGCATGCAAAAGTAGTCGGGGCAGACGGCGCCGCAGACCCCGCCGAGCGGGTTGGCGCGCAGGATGAGGGCAGCAGCACGCCGGAAATCGGAGTCCGCACCGCCGCGGGCCGCCAGAATGAAGTCGGCCGGCGAACAGTCGGCCGGGCAGGCGGTCTGGCAGGGTTTTTCCTCGCAGTTGACACACCGCTCCAACTCCGCCCTCAGCTGGGCGTCCGTGAAAAAGCGGTTGAAGGCGGTCATGACACGTGGCGCCCGGTGGCGCCTGGTTAGTTTGCCACCGGGCGGGCGCGAGCCCTCGCCAGTTCTTGTCCATTGCCTCGCGTTTCTTGTATCAGGGCCTGCCGTGCGAGAGGCAGGCCAAAGGACTCGGCACGGGATGCGAATATAGTGAACAACCCCGCCGCAAGCGGCGGGGCATCTGCCGGAAACTGTAGGAGCGGGTTCACCCCGCGATTTCTCGTCGGGCCAACCCATCGCGGCGTAAA
>JBIJCX010000523.1:0-4673 GCA_044344465.1 Opitutaceae bacterium | reverse complement strand
AGGGCATCGCTGGTGATGGCCACCGGCACTCCCGCGGCGTTGCGGACGATCCGGCCGCTCGCATCCCGCACGTAGGCGGCACCAAGGTCGCTGAGGAGGCCGCGACCGTCGTCCTCCGTCCGCTCGAAGCGAACGCCGCCAACCAACCACAGGCGGTTCTGCAGCAGGCGCAGATCGCCGCGCACATAGGCGGCGGAGATAGTCTCAGTCACCTTCTGGGTGAGCTGGGCGGCGCTGATGTACGCCGCCGCGTCGTTCAGGGTGAACCAGTCGGGATGGGTGGTGAAGAGATCGTACAGCTTCGCCATGCTGAGCGACTGGATTCGGACCGCCTGCCCGTTGGCGTCGGTGAACGAGCCGCGCGCGGAGAAATCCCTGGCGATGAGGTCGTATAGTCCCGCGGTACGGCCGGCAGCGGCGCCGGGCGGGTTGAAGGCCCAACTCTTGGTTCCAGCCGCCTTTTCATTGCGGCTCTCATTGATGGCGACCCCGGCCTTCAGTGAGAAGGGATGCGCGGTGGCGAAATCACGCTTGAGGTTGAGCGTCCCGGCCCGGACCTCGTTGCCCACGTGGAACGGGCTGCTCGTGATGCTGTTGATCGGGAAAACGTTCGCATTGTACAGGTCAAAGGGCGTGCCGGCCCGGTCGGTCGCGGTAATCACCGCGACGCGGCGCGCCGTCAGCGCGTCGATTCGCTCGGTGCGAACGAGCAGATTCGCCACGCTGGACGAGAGGTTGTTCATGAATCCATCGGCCACATCCTTGATGTCGAGGACGGCCTTGGCCCAGGAGGCGTTCGCGTCGATCTGCCAGCCGTCGCCGTTGAACTTGTAGTTGAGTGAAAGTTGGCGCGACGGCTTGTATTGATTGTTCCAGCCCGCACCCAACTGGGCGCTCCCGACGCCCGGGGTCGCACCCTGGCTCGAGGTTGGCCCGCCGGTGGCGTTTGCACCCAGGTTGGCGATGGCAGAATTCTGACGCAGCGCGTTCTGCTGGTTCGAATACACGCCGTTGAACCGGAGGAGGCTCCGATCGCCGATCCTCCAATCGGCGCCCAGTTGGAACATGGCTTTGTCCTCCCGCAGCGGCGTCGACGTCATCGAGTTGGTCGTTTGCACGCCGCGGACCTTGTCCCAGGTCCGGCGCAGCACCTGCCAGTCGTTGTACCGCGAGGATTTGCTCGCGGCCAAGGTGAAGGCCACGGTCCGGTTCAGGGGCAAAACGTAGGACAGCTCGATGGCGGGACGCAGCCGGAGAGCATCAGTCCGGGCGTCGGGCCCCCGGCTGTCGCTGAAGAGATTGCCCGGTCCGCGGTATCCATCCAGGGCGGTAAAGGTCCCGAAAAGGCGAAGGGTGAGGAGGGGATCTTTCCGGCTGAATCCCGTCTTCGTGACCATGTTGATGCCGCCGCCCACCGCATTCGCGGGCATGTCCGGGGTCGGGGTCTTGGTCACCTCGATCCGGTCGATGTTTGCATTCAGGGCGACTGCAAAATCGTACTGCCGCGTGATGCTGCCCGTGCCGCCACCGGAGGCCAGCGCCGCTCCGTCCATCGTCACGAGGGTCGCGCTCGTCGGCATGCCGCGAATCGCGGCCGCGACGGGCGACTGCGGGTTGTAGGCGAGGTTCAGTCCCGGCAGAAACTGCAGGTACTCGCCCACGCCTCCTTCGCCGAAATTCGGAAACTCCTCCAGCGCGACGACGTTCTTGATATTCGGTGCGGTGCGCTGCTCGTGCACGGCCACCGCCTCCGCGCTCAGGCGGCGACCCTCGACGGTGAAAGCGCCGAGTTTGATCGTCTCAGCATCCGTTCCGCCATCGGCGTCCGCCAGGCTGAGTTCGAAGTTCCGCCGGAGCGGCTGCCCGGGGCCCACTTGTACGGTGGCCGCCGCCGGATTGAACCCGGTGAAGCGTACCACGAGGTTAGCCGACCCGACGGGAACCGCAGCGAGCCGGAATTCACCGTCTTCATTTGTCAGCGTCTGCAGGTTGGTGCCGGCCACTGACACTTGGGCGTTGTGCAGGTACGTGCCGCTGGCGGCATTCAACACCCGGCCCTCGATTTCTCCGGTGGAGGTGGTTTGGGCTGGCAGACGGAGGGTGAGCAAAACCAGAGCGATGAACCGGCAGAGTAATCGAACCGAAAGGGTGCGCATGCGGAAGGGAAGGGGTTCAGTGGACCGAGAGTTGAGGGCAAGACCAAAAGGGGTTTTCATTTTCGGGCGTGATGGCGCGGGTTTCAGCTCTGGACATCGGCCTCTCAGCTCTCAACTGCGGGGACCCGCCTGAGCGGTCCGCCACGCGGTTGGGGTCCGGCCGAAGCGGCGTTGGAACTGATAGGCGAAGTACTGGCTCGATTGGAAACCGCACGCGAACGCGATGTCGGTTACATTGCGGGCCGAATCGGTGCGCAGGAGCCGGGCGGCGGCGTCGAGCCGGGCCAGATTCAGGAACCGTACCGGACTGTCGTTCACCAGCCGGCGGCACAAGCGGCTGAATTGAGTCGTGCCCATGTCGCAGGCGCGTGCCATCGAGCCGAGGGTCCAATTCTGTTCGAGGCTCGTGAGATTGCCGCGCAGATCCGCGAGGAACAGTTCCACGGAGTGCTCCGGACTGGCCAGCCGCGGCTGCTCGGTGCGATTGGCCGCCCGAAGCAGTTCCAGCACCGCCAGCAACAATGCATTGAGCTCAACTGCGGCGTGGGAAATCCGGCTGACGTCTACTTTTCCCCCGATGGCACCCGCTAGGCGTTGGAAACTGCGGATGATGTCGGGTGAGGCGCGCCACACCGAGGCGGACGTAAACCGCAACCGTCGCGTCAGCTCCGCGCGATCCTTTGGCTCAAGGAGGATCCATCTCGGCCAGTGCCAGTCCTGATCGGGCCGCTGCGCCCGCACGGCGATAGTCGCCCAATGCAACCGGCCCGCGGCGATATGCGGATCGCCCTGCCGGTGCGCCTGCCATGGACGGGTGATCGTGAGAGCGCCGGGCTGCAGCGAATGTGGCCGACCGTCGGCGGTAAACGTCATCGCGCCGGTTTCGAGCAGACAGATTTCGAGCCCCTCGTTGCGATGAAAATCCATGCCCCAGTCCTGGTCGCCGCGCGCGTCCCAGAAGCCGAGGCTCAGCAGGCCGGGGAGCTGGCCCGGGGTCAGCCGGTCGCCGGGGTAGTGGCCGCGGCCGAGGGCGTGAAAGTCGATCTTGCCCGCCCGAATCGAGGCGAGCAGCGGCCGGTGGGCATCGACGCGATGAGGCTGACCGGCGCGGCGATCGAGAGGCGGTCGTCGATTCACCCACCGAGGCTCTGTGCAAAATCCTACGCGGTCAATTCGTGAACGACAACGCTGGTACAATCTCCATCATTATTCGCCTGGACGCGCGGCCCGGTCGCGGTGAAAGCAGGACAGTCCTCCCGGCTTTCATCAGGTCGGAGCCCGCGCAAACTGTTCTCCCCATGAAAACGCTGCTCCGTCTCCTCCTCACTTCGGCCGGTCTCCTCACCCTCGGACACGGTATGTCCGGGACCGAATCGCCCCGCGACGCCGCGCTCGCATCCTGGCAGGCCGACCGCTTCGGCCTCTTCATCCACTGGGGTCCCGTCAGCCTGAAGGGCACCGAGATCGGTTGGTCGCGCGCCGGCGAGCGTCGCGGCTATCGCGGCCCCGGCACGCTGGTGCCGACCGAGGTCTACGACAACCTCTACAAGGAATTCAACCCGACGCAGTTCAACGCCACCGAGTGGGTGAAGATCGCGCAGGCGGCCGGCATGAAGTACCTCGTCTTCACCAGCCGCCACCACGACGGCTTCAGCATGTTCGATACGAAGGCGAGTGACTACAGGATCACCAGCCCGCTCAGCCCGTTCCGCCGCGATGTCGTCAAGGAACTCGCCGACGCCTGCCACGCTGCCGGCTCGAAGTTCGGCCTGTATTATTCGCAGCCCGACTGGCATCACCCCGACGCGTTTACGCCTGACCGTCACCCGCGCTATCTCGACTACCTGCGGACACAGGTGCGCGAGTTGCTGACTGGATACGGCCGGTTGGACATCCTCTGGTTCGACGGCCTCGGCAAATCGGCGGAGGACTACGGCGCGGTTGAGGTCAATCGCATGGCCCGCGAACTCCAGCCGCATCTGTTGATCAACAACCGCAACGGCCTGCCGGAGAACTTCGACACCCCGGAGCAACGCGTGGGCAAATACCAGGACACCCGCCCGTGGGAGAGTTGCATCACCATCTGCAAGCAATGGGCCTGGAAGCCCGAGGATACGATGAAGTCGCTCGAGGAATGCCTGCAGACCCTCGTTCGCTGCGTGGGCGGCGATGGCAACCTGCTCTTCAACGTCGGGCCGATGCCCGATGGCCGCATCGAACCGCGACAGGTGGATCGCCTGAAGGAAATGGGCGCATGGCTGGCGAAGAACGGCGAGAGTGTCTATGGCACCCGCGGCGGTCCGTGGCACCCGACGCGCGCGTTTGCGAGCACGCGCAAAGGCAGCGCGGTTTATCTCCCCGTCTTCCGCTGGGAGAAAGACACCCTCGAACTCCCGGCGCTCCCGCGGGCGGTGAAGTCAGCCGCGCTCCTCGGCGGCGGCCGCGCCACGGTGCGCCAGGCGGGTGGCAAACTCACCGTCGCCGTCGATCCCTCCGCGCGTGCCGCCATCGACACCA
>JBIJCX010000184.1:0-15640 GCA_044344465.1 Opitutaceae bacterium | reverse complement strand
ACACCTGACCCCGTTTGGCTGTGTGGTCCTCTTTCTCTTAATCTTTCTTTTGCGGGAAGGTGCGCCGGAGCAGCCAACAGAGCGCCAGAAGGTCAACGAGCGGGAGGATGGCCATGACACCGAGACCGTATTGCGAAACCCCGGCGCGACGGGGACGGTGCGCGACAGGGATTGCGCGAACGGTGTAGCCGGCGGCGACGGCAAAGGCGGGCAGGAAGGAATACATGGTTCGAATTGGCAGGAACGAGGTCACGACGTCGCGGCGGAACAGCTTGAGGGAACAACCCGTATCGCTGACGCCATCGCGGAGCGCGGCGCGGCGGACGGTATTGGCGACCGATGACATGATGCGGCGAAGGGCGGAGTCCTGGCGGCCGATGCGGGCCCCGGCGATCATGTCGGCGAAATCGCGCAGGGGCCAAAGCCGGGTGAGTTCAGCGGGTGGGTTTTGCCCGTCGCCATCGAGCATCGCCACCCACGTCCCGCGGGCGTGCTGAAACCCGTGCCAGAGCGCGGCCGCCTGGCCACGATTCTGCGGGAAATGCACCACGTGCAACGCGGGCCAGATCTCCGCCACTGTGTCGAGCGCGCGGCCGGTGGCATCGGTACTGCCGTCGTTCACGGCGATAATTTCGGCGGCGGGATCGAGGGCGCTGACCGCGTCACGCAATTCCGCGAGGAGCGCAGCGACGCTTTCGGCCTCGTTGAAAAACGGGATGACGACGGTGAGCAGAGGTGCCCGATCGGCAGACCCGGTGCGGTCGGCAGCGTTCATGATTGAGCGCTGGACGCTGGGCGCGCCGCACGGTTGGGAGAATCTTGGCGGTACATGCCTTGATCATGGCGGCGGCGGTCGACACCACACGACATCATTGGTAAAATCGCGGCATAAAGCCGCTCCTACAGTTTTCGGCAAATGCCCCGGAGCTTGCTCCGGGGATGTTTACATTCAGGTGCGCTGGCGCGGGTTTCAGCTCTGGCGATCGGTCTCTCAGCTCTGAACTCTCAGCTCTCAACTACATGGATCCGCCTCAGTACTCCCGCTTCGTCACGATGCCCGGCTGCGGGATCGGATACTTCCCGTTGGCATCGGGCAGCAACGGCGCCGGCGAGTCCGTCGTCAACTGGTCCAACCCGGGCGCGAACTCGTGTTCGCAGTTCAGCATGTCGTCGTAGGTGATGACCTGGCCCGTGTGCGCCGCCATGCGGCCCATCGACGTGACGAGACTCGCTTCGACCCCCCGCTTCACTTCGTTGTAGGGCCGATCCTGGCGGATCGCGTCGATCAGGTGATCCCACTCGAGTTGGTAGGGCTTCGGCTCCGGTTGCGGAAAAGCCCAGACCAAGTTTTCGGGTGACCGGTTCTGGCCCTTGTAGATGCTGGCGTGCGACGGGGCGTGCCCCTTTTCCGAGATGATCGCCAGGCCCTTGCTGCCGTGCGCGGTGCTGGAATGATCGACGAGGGTGCCCGGGATGCACCGGCCTTCGAGGAAAAGCCGGGCGCCGTCGGCAAACGTGTACTCGGTTGAATAGATATCGAAGTTCTGATCGATGTTGCTGCCGCGGTAGTGCCGCCCGCCGCTGGCCTGCGCCTTGATCGGCCAGGCGTCCTTCATCCAGCAGCACTCGTCGATGTTGTGGATGTAGAAATCGCTGTAGCACCCGCCGCTCGCCCAGAGGAAGCTGTGGAACCGCTCGATCTGGTACATCAAATCAGTCTTTTCCGGCGGCTTCGGACCGGAGGCAAAGGAGCCCACCGGGGGATGCATGCGGTAGGCGCGCATCATGATGATGTCGCCGATCTGGCCCTGCTTGATGCGGTCGAAGAGCTCGGCCCGTCCGGCGCAGTGGCGGCACATCAGGCCCACGCCCACCTTGAGGTTCTTCTGCACCGACTGCTCGCCCAGTTGGAACATCCGCCGGCTGGTCGGACCATCAACCGTGACGGGCTTTTCCATGAAGACGTTCAAGCCCTTCGCGATCGCGTAGCCGAAGTGGACCCAGCGGAAGGCCGGGGGCGTGGCGAAGATCACGACATCGCCCGGCTTCAGGCAGTCCATCGCCGCCTTGTAGGCATCGAGCCCGATGAACTTGCGATCCGCGGGCACGTCGACCAGCGCGGCGAACTGCTTCGCCAGCCGGTCGAACGAGGACGTCAGCCGGTGCTCAAAGACATCGGCCATGGCGACAAGCTTGATCGGGCCGCTGGTGGTGGAAAGGGCCTGGCTGGCGGCGCCGGTGCCGCGGCCGCCGCACCCGATGAGCGCCACCCGGATCAGATCGCTGCCGGCGGCATGGACGTAGGGAATCGTCACACCCGCGAGGGCTGAAACGGTCGCCAGCCGGCCGGTGTGCTTCAGAAATTCACGACGCGAAACGAGCTGGGTCTGGTTATTGTTCATGGACTGAGGCCGGACGTGGAACGGGCACGATGCCAATCGCCGGAAGCGGCGGGTAACTCCGCGCGAACGTAAAAGCAGGGCGCGTGGAGGCAAGGCTTCTCAGGCTACGCCTCGTTGTCGAGACGCACGGCTTCACGCAGATCGTCGAGGAAATTGGGCAGCGCGGACTCGACGCGGTTCCAGTTCGAGATCAGTGGCGTGCCGAGCGGGTCGTCCTGCAGCGCCTTCGACGCGAGCCGGATGCTGCGCACAAACGTCGCCACCGCGGTCTCCTCCTCGTGCCTCGGGTACTTAAGGCCGTTGAGCGCGGAGTCGGCGGCATAGAACCGGAGCGTGTCCTCGGCCTGGCGCATGTAGGCGCTCATCAGCGTGTCGAAGAGACCGGTGTCGAGTTTGATGCCCTCGGCGGCCATGCGCTGGAAGAAGGCGCGCGCGATGTCGGACGCCATTTTGTTCAGCCCGCGCTCCGGATCGCGGGCGAAAAGATCCTGGTGCTTGTGATCGTAATTGTCGCAGAGCTCCGACTGGCAGATCGCGCGCGGCGCACAGTTGCGGATGACCTCCGAAAGCATGCCGACCTCGAGCGCCCAGTCGGCGGGGATGCGGACCCGGCGGACGAGGTCGAGATCCATCGCAAACTCGCCGGCGAGCGGATAGCGAAACGTGTCCATGTACACGAGGTAGGGGTGCTGGCCGACGATGCTCTTCAACGCCCGCAGCAGGGGCGTGACGAGCAGGCGCATGACGCGGCCGTTGAGGCGCTCGGTCACGCGGGCGTAGTAGCCCTTGCAGAAATCGAAGCCGAGGCTCGGGTGCGCGACCGGGTAGCAGAGGCGGGCCAGCAGCTCGCGATTGTACGTGGAGATGTCGCAATCGTGCACGGCGACCATGCGGGCGCGGTCGCTCGCGAGCACGTAGCCGAAACAGGCCCAGACATTGCGGCCCTTGCCGGGCGTGCTGGCGCCGAGTTCGGCCGCCTCGAGTTTCTTGAACATCTGCTGCATCCGCGGTCCGTCGTTCCACAGGAGCGTCGGTTTTTGCGGCAGCTGGGCAAAAAAGCGCCGCGCCTTTTTCCAGCTGCGCAGATTGGCCCCGTCGATGCCGACGACAATCTGGCTGAGATAGGAAACGTGCTTCAGCTCGCGGGCGATGCCACGGAGGGCCTTGGTGCCGACCTCGCGGATGTGGCAGGGCAGGACGAGCGCGATCGGGGTCTCCTGCGCATACTGGCCGAGTTCCCGTTCGAGGCGCGGGAGATCGTGGGTGCCGAGGCGGTGCAGGGTGGCAACGGCTCCGGTTTGAAAAAAGTCTGACATGATCGCGGGTGCGCTCGCCGGCGCAGGTTGAATGTTAGTGCGAATGGTGGCCCGACCATCCGCGTGCCCTCCGGGGCGACTCTCGCCCCGGACCCTCGGGTCAGACCGCCGTCGGCGCTCCGATCCTGTGCCCATGCAGCGCCTCCGGGCGAACCGTGACAAGCCGCTTTCGCGAACGGTGGGAAAATAGTTCGCGGCAAAATCGCGGGCATGAAAAATTCTGCGGACGTGAGACTCGTTATCTTTCACAGCCACTACCGGCCCGGGGGCGTGCGGCGCGTGATCGAGCTGGCGCTGCCGGCGTTGGCGGGCGCGCGGCGGCCCGGTCTCGAGTCCGTGGTGCTGGCGGGCGGCGAAGCGCCGGACGCGCCGTGGCTGGCCGCGCTCCGGGCGAGCGTGCCCGGCATCGCCGTGACCTGCGCGATCGCGCCGGCGGCGGGGTATCGGTCGGAATCTCGCGCACCGGCGGCGGCGGTCGCGCGACAGGTGCGGAGATTTGTCGCCGGGCTGATCGACGGGCCGTCGCCGGGGGAAACGATCGTGTGGGCGCACAATCTCGGCCTCGGGCGCAACCTGACGCTCGCGCGTGCGCTCACGCAGGCGTGTGCGCGGCGCGGGGTGCGGTTGGTGTTGCATCATCACGACTGGTGGTTCGACAACCGCTGGCAGCGCTGGCCGGAAATGCAGCGGGCGGGATTTCGTTCCCCTGCCGCGGTGGCGGCGGCGGTGTTCGCGGCGGCACCCACGGTGCGGCATGCGACCATCAACCGGGCGGATCAACGCGTGCTGGCGCGGCATCTCGGTCCCCGCGTCGGTTGGCTGCCCAATCTCGTGGCGGCTCCGTCCGCGCCGCCGGAACCCGCGGTGCGGCAGGCGCGGGCCTGGTTGCGGGAAACGCTCGGCGAGCGGGCGCCGGTGTGGATCGTGCCTTGCCGGCTGTTGCGGCGCAAAAACCTCGCGGAGGCGCTGCTGCTCACGCGCTGGCTGCGGCCGGAGGCGTGGCTCGTCACCACCGGAGGCGTGAGCTCGGCCGACGAGCGCGGCTACGCCGAGGCCCTGCGCGCCGCCGCGACGCGACACGGCTGGCGGCTGCGGCTCGGCGTCCTGGCGGAAACGGAGGCGGCGAAGCCGGCGGTGCCGGCGCTGCTGGCGGCGAGCGAGGTGGTGTTGCTCACCTCGCTGCAGGAAGGCTTCGGCCTGCCGAACCTCGAAGCGGCGGCGGCCGGGTGTCCGCTGCTCGTGCGGAGGCTGCCGAACATCGCACCGGATCTCGCGACGTTCGGGTTTCGGTTTCCGCAGGCGTACGACGACGTGTGGATCGAGCGGGGACTTTTCGATGCCGGGGCGGAGACCGCGCGGCAGGAGCGGCGCTGGCAGGCGTGGCGGGCCGGGCTGCCGCGCTCCTGCCGGGCCGGCGCCAGCCGGCCGCCGTGGCTGGGCGCCGGCACCGGGCCGATGGCATTTAGCCGCCTGACGCTCACGGCGCAACTGGAGGTGCTCGCGCCTGCGCCCGAGGCTTCGTGGGCGCGGTGCGCCGCGCTCAATCCATCGCTGCAACGCTGGCGATCGCGTGCGGCCGCGGGGGCGCTGGCGATCTCGCCGTGGCCGCGCGGCGCGGCGCGCTGGCTGGGGGCGGAGGCGTATGCGCGGAGATTCTCGCGCCTGCTGGACGCGGTGCCGGAGGCGGTGGCGGCCGATGCGCCGGAGCGGATCGCGGACGAGTTTTTCCGTGCCAAACTCGCCGGGGAGAATCAGTATCCACTCCTGTGGAGCCGCGCACCGTGAAACTTCGGGCCGTGATTTGCGACGTTTACCTCACCGTGCTCGACGTCGAACCGCCGCCGGAGGACGCGGATCGGCGGTGGGTCGCTCTCTGGCAGGAGCAGCTCGGTCAGGCGCCGCGCCTCTCGCTGGAGGAATTCGACGCGCGGGCCGACGGCGTCGTGGAGCGGGAGCACGCCGCGGCCCGGGCGGCGGGCATCGCTTACCCGGAAGTGTATTGGCCCGCGGTCGTGCGGGCGATTGTTCCCGAGGTGGCGGCGCTCGACGCGGCGGGGCAGGCGGAGTTTGGGTTTCGCCAGACGGCGCTCTGGCACACGGTGCGGTTGATGCCGGGCGCGGTGGCGGCGTTGCGCGGGTTGCGCGAGCGGGGCATCCATCTCGGCATCGCGTCCAATGCCCAGCCCTACACGCTGCGCGAGCTGGAGGAGGCGCTGGCCGGCGCGGGTGCGTCCTCGTCCTGGTTCGATCCCGCGCTGTGTTTCTGGTCGTTTGCGCATGGTTTCAGCAAACCCGATCCGCATGTGTTCCGGCTGCTGACGGCGCGGCTGCACGGGTTGGGCATCACGCCGCACGAAACCCTGATGGTCGGCGATCGCCTGGACAACGACCTCGCGCCGGCGCGGGCGCAGGGCTGGCGCACGTGGCGGCTGGGGCGCGGTGAAGGCCTGGAAAGCGGCGACTGGGCGCAACTCGCGGCCATGTTGGCGGTGGCGAAGTAACCAACGAGGCAAAGCCTCGGCACCGGCGCATCGCCCGTTCTGGACCCTGGGGACGCGACGCCCCCGTCGGGTGGTTTGAATCCGCGACGCGGGCGTCGCGGCTCCAATATCCCTCACGACTCTAAGCGGCGGCATTTCCGGCTGGTCCGGAAGCCAGAACGGCCCCTTCGCCGTTCTGGGGCTCCTGTCATGTTGCCAACCGCCGGAAGGTGGATTCCTTTTGGCGCATGGACCGCTGCATTCTGACGATGGGGGCGCCGCGCCGGATCGGCTTTGTTTCCACGCGGTTTCACGGCACGGACGGCGTGACCCTCGAGGCGCGCAAGTGGGCCGACATTCTCGGGGGCATGGGGCATTCGTGCTACTGGATGGCGGGGTTGCTCGATGCGCCGGCCGCCGTGAGCCACGAGGCGCCGCTGGCATTTTTCAACCACCCGGAGGTGAGCGCCGTGCAGCAAAAACTGTTTGGCGTCATCGTGCGCTCCCGCGCCGTGACCAACGAAATCCAATCGATCAAGGAGCGGTTGAAGGACGAGATCTACCGGTTCATCGGGAAGTTCCAGATCGAGGTGCTCATCCCGGAGAACATCCATGCGATCCCGATGCACGTGCCGTTGGGACTGGCGATGACGGAGGTGATGGCGGAGACGGGGCTGCCCACGATCGCGCATCACCATGACTTCGCGTGGGAGCGCGAGCGCTTCGTCGTCAGTGCGATCAACGATTACCTGCGGGCCGCCTTTCCGGGCGCGATGCCGCGGGTCGAGCATGTCGTGATCAATTCGATGGCGCAAAAGGAGCTGGCGCGGCGGTGCAGCCTGCCGTCGGCGGTGATTCCCAACGTCCTCGATTTCGAGACGCCGCCGCCGGGCATCGACGACTACAACGCCGATCTGCGCCGCGAAATCGGGTTGGCCGACGACGATCTTTTCATTCTGCAGCCCACGCGCGTCGTCATGCGCAAGGGCATCGAGCACGCCATCGAGCTCGTCCGCCAGCTCGGCGACCCGCGCGCGAAGCTCGTCATCTCGCATCCGGCCGGCGACGAGGGCGGCGGCTACATCCAGATGCTGCGGGAACGCATCGCGGACGCGCGGATCGATGTGCGGTTCATCGCCGACCGCGTCGGCGAGCAGCGGGGACTGAATGCCGCGGGCCGGAAGGTCTACACCCTTGCCGACGTCTATCCGCATGCGGACCTGGTGACCTACCCGAGCCACTACGAAGGCTTCGGCAACGCGTTTCTCGAGGCGATTTACTTCCGCAAGCCGGTCGTCGTGAACACCTATGCCGTCTATGCGCGCGACATCGACCCGCTGGGGTTCAAGACGATCGAGATGACCCAGCTTGTGACCAGCGGGGTCGTGGCGCAGACGCGGGCGGTGCTCGCCGATCGGGCGCAGCGCGAGGCGTGGGCGGAGACCAACTTCGCGTTGGGCCTGAAGTATTTCTCCTATGCGGTGGCGCGCCGGAAACTCGCGGCGCGCCTCGCCAATCTCTACGGCGAAGGGGTGTGAGTCCTCACGCTCTCTCCACCTCCTGTGCGTCTTTCGTGTAATATCCGCGCCTTGCCGGGGTTTGTCCGTTTGGTGAACCATGCCTGCACCGCCTCCATGCCCAAGCTGCTTTCCTGGCTGCTGGATTATCCCGCGCCGGGCACGGCCGCGGACTCATCCGAGGTGCCCGCGGACGAGGAAGTGGATTGGCTGGCGCGTGGCGTCCAGGGCGACGAGCGCGCGTGGCAGCAGCTCTTCGACAAATGGAAGAAGCCGTTGCTCGCGTTCTTCTACCGTTCGCTTGGCTCGATGCCGGAGGCCGAGGATCTCACGCTGGAGGTTTTCGTGCGGCTGCATCGTTCCGCCAGCCGCTACGAACGGCGCGCGGCCTTCGCCACGTTCATCTTCCACATCGCGCGCAACCTCCTGTTCAACGAGCTGCGCCGCCGCCGCCGCAAACCCGCCCAGCTGCTTCCGCCCGAGGCCTTCGACTACATCGCCGCGCCCGATGGCGATGACGCCCGCCGGGCCACTGAGCTCGAGGAAGTTTTTCAACGCGCGCTGGCCCAGCTGCCGGAGGCGCAGCGCACCGTCCTGCTGCTCGTCCACCAGCAGGAGCTCGATCACCGCACCGCCGCCGCGACGCTGGGGGTCACGGAAAACGCTCTGCGCGTCCAATTGCACCGCGCCCGGCAACGCCTGAAAGAACTTATGCTCCCAAGCTCATGAACGCTGAAACGCCCCGTCCGCCCTCCGATGCCGAGCTCGACCGCCTGCTCGCCAGCAAGCTCCGCCGCACCTCGCCCGAGTTTGAACTGCGCTGGCGCGAACTGCGCACCCAACTGGCGGGACGCTCCAAACCGGCCCGCGCCGTCTGGCCGCGGTGGCTGCTCTGGCCGGGCTTCGCCGGCGCCGCCCTGGCCGCCCTGGCGGTCGTGTTCGTGGTGCGGCGGTCCACGCCGCCCCTGGCAGACGGATCCCGGATCACGTTTGCCGAGCTGGTTGCCCTCGACGCCGCGCTGCAGCCCGCCGCCCCGCTGCTCGACGGGGAAAACCGGGACGCCCTGCTCAACCTCCCTGCGCAACCGCGCCGCTGATCCACCTTCTCCCCGCCATGAAGACTTTTCTCCTCGCCGCTCTTCCCGTCCTCCTGCTCCTGGTCCCCGCGCGCGCGCAGCCTCCGCCCGCCGCCCCGGTCCCGGCGACCGCTCCCGCCGCCCCCGGTGATCTCGCGGCGCTCGAACAGTTTCTCAATCTTTCGGACGCGGAGCTGGCCCAGATGCAGCAGGTGATCGCCCGGTTGCGCGCGATGACGCCGGCCCAGCGAGCCGCGTTGCGTGACGAGATGGCGGCGTTTCGCAAGCTCCCCGAGCCGCAACGGCTCCAGCTCCGCCAGGGCTGGGGCTGGATGCCGGCGGAGATTCAAGATGGCTGGCGCGAGATGATGCAGGGCGCCACCCCCGAGCGCCGCACCGAGATCCAGACCAAGATGCAATCATTGCCCCCGGACGAAAAAACCCGCTATCGTCGCCAGCTGGTGGAGGAATTTCTCAAGGCCAAGGCGGCCAGGAAATAACCCCACGCGGTCCCCGTCCGGCCCCACTCACGCCGGGCGTTCGGGTAACCCAATGGGTTACCCGGCTCAGGGCACTTCGGGTTTCATTTTCAAGACGCCCGGACCCGGGTGGGGAATGGGATGCGTCGCCGCCTTGGGCCGCAGCAGCGACCACACGACACTCGTGGCCAGAACCACCACGATGACGCCGAGCGAGGCCAGGGTGTCGATTTTCCAGGCGGTGTGGGCGAGCAGCATCTTGACCCCGACAAACGTCAGCACCACGCCGAGGCCGATCTTCAGGTAGTGGAACTTGTCCAGCACGCCGGAGAGCGCGAAGTAGAGCGAGCGGAGGCCGAGGATGGCGAAGACGTTCGAGGTATAGACGATGAACGGATCCATGGTCACCGCGAAAATCGCCGGGATGGAGTCGACGGCAAAGATCAGGTCGGTGATTTCCACCAGGATCAGGACCACGAAGAGGGGCGTGGCGGCGCGCACGCCGTTTTCGCGCACGAAAAACCGGTCGCCCCGGTAGTCGGGCGTGACGGGCATGAGCCGCTTGAACCAGCGCACCACGGGGTTGCGCTCGGGATGGATCTGCTCCTCGCGCTTCAGGATCATCTTGATGCCGGTGAGGATCAGAAACCCGCCGAACACGTAGATGATCCAGGCAAACTTCGCGAGCAGGGCCGCGCCGGCGGCAATCATGATCGCCCGCATGACCAGCGCGCCGAGGATGCCCCAGAAGAGCACCCGGTGCTGATACTGCGCCGGCACCGAGAAATAGCTGAACAACAGCGCGAACACGAAGATGTTGTCCACGCTGAGCGAATACTCGATCAGGTAGCCGGTGTAGAACTCCAGCGCTTTGCCCGCGCCCGCGAAGTGCCACACGCCCCCGCCGAACAGCGCGGCCAAGGTCACCCAGACCACCGTCCAGGTGATGGATTCCCGGAGCGAGACGACGTGCGCCTGGCGGTGAAACACGCCAAGGTCGAGCGCCAGCATCGCGAGTACGAAGAGGTTAAAGCCAGTCCAGAGCCAGAAGGAATCAATCACGGAGGAAGGGGAGGAGTTGAATGTAGCCGCCAGCATACCGGCGT
This sequence comes from Opitutaceae bacterium, assembly GCA_044344465.1. Taxonomy (GTDB): domain Bacteria; phylum Verrucomicrobiota; class Verrucomicrobiia; order Opitutales; family Opitutaceae; genus ER46. The sequence continues at coordinate 5,264 of JBIJCX010000184.1, read as the reverse complement.
GGCCCCGTTTCGACTAATACGCATTTTGGAGTTAACACTTAGGAATAACCACATAATCTCCGGGCTCATGGAATGGCTCAATTACCACCACCTGCGCTATTTTTGGACGGTGGCGAAGGAAGGCGGTCTCCGGCCGGCGGCGGAGAAACTGCACGTCTCGCAACCTTCGATCTCGGCGCAGATCGGCGAACTCGAGGCGACGCTCGGCGAGAAATTGTTCCGCCGGAGCGGCCGCACCAACGTGCTCACCGATGCCGGGCAGGTCGCCTACCGGCATGCGGACGAGATCTTCTCGCTCGGGCGCGAGCTGGTCAGCGCGGTCAAGCAGCGCCCAACGAACCGTGTCGTGCGGCTCTACGTCGGGGTGGCGGATTCGTTTCCCAAGCTCATTACCTATGAGATTCTCCAGCCCCTGTTCGCGCGGGCGGAGCAGGTGCACATCATCTGCCGCGAGGGCAAATTGGAGGATCTGCTGGCGCAGTTGGCCGCCCACCGGCTGGACATCGTGCTAAGCGACGAGCCGGCGCCCAGCACGGCGAAGATTCGGGCGTTCAACCACCTGCTGGGCGAATCAGGGGTGACGTTTTGCGCGGCGGCGGCCCTGGCGTCCCGGCTGCGGCGGGGGTTTCCGCGTTCGCTGCACGAGGCGCCCGCCTTGCTGCCGGCGGAGAACACGGCGCTGCGGCGTTCGCTCGAGCATTGGTTTCGCGCCCTCCAGATCCAGCCGCGCGTGATCGCCGAGTTCGAGGACGCGGCCCTGATGAAGGTCATGGCGGCGAACGTACCGGCCTTCGTGCCGATTCCGACCGTGGTGGTGAAGGAGGCGGTGGCCCGCTACCAGCTCCGGATTGTCGGGGCGACGGACCGGTGCCGCGACCAGTTCTACGCCATCACGGCGGAACGCAAGATCACGCACCCGCTCGTCTCGCTGATCACCGAGCAGGCGCAAAAGCTGACGTTTGGCTGACGCGCCGCGGGCGCACCGGCCGATTTCACCGGCCCGAAAGGCTGCTCCTGTGCCCGGCCGGCGGGCGCCGCGGCGCCAAAAAAAAGAGCCGGCGCGAAGCCGGCTCGGAGGGGAAACGGGGTGGACCGCGGCGGGACTCAGCCGGCGGGCGGATTCGGGCAGTTGGCCGTGTTGCCGGTGCCGTCCTTGGGTCCCTTGCCGGGTGCGGTGGCCTTGCCGGAGCCGTCGCGGAGCGGCGTGCCGGTGCTGTTCGGATTGCCGCGGTTGCCGAGCGCCTTGCCGGAGCCGTCCCGCAGGGGCGTGCCCTGACCGGGGCCGGAGAGATCGCAGGACGAAGCGGACCGGCTGGCGCCGCGACTGGCCCCACTTGGGCCACGGGCGAAGGCGGAAGCGCTGGTCAGAAGACCGGCGCTGACGAGGAGACTCACAACGATGATTTTTGTTTTCATGGATGGATTTGGTTCCGCCCGGTTACACCCCGCCGGGGTGCGAACATTACACGGGGACTATTTTTCGTGGCCGGTAATGTCAGGCCGGCGCCGGGGTTTAAGGTGGTTGAACTTCTCTCAACCATGAAAACAAAACTCAGCCTCCTGCTCTGCCTTCCCCTCCTCGCCCTCGCCGCCGGCAACCGCCATGGCGCGCCGGCCGCCGCCGCGGGCAATCCCGCGGCCCCGGCCGCATCGTGTCGCATGAACGGTGATACGGCGTGTCCCGCCGCTCTCGTCACCGCCGCAACGCCAACGACCGCGCTCCCCGCCGATCTCGTCTTTGCCGTGGAGGAGGAGCGCGTGGCCCACGATCTCTACCTCGCGGCCTCCGAACGCTGGTCGCTCCCGGTCTTTGCCCACATTCTCCAGGCCGAAACGCGGCACGCGGCCGTGCTCGCGCAGTTGGCGCAAAGCGCCTCGGTCCTCCTCCCGCCCGCGACCCGCGGCCAGTACGCCACGGCGGAATTGCAGAAGCTCTACGATGACCTGCTCGTGATCGTGAACTCGTCCGAGATCGGCGCCTTGAAGGCGGGCGCGCTTGTCGAGGAAACGGATATCGCCGATCTGCGCCGGTTGAAGGTGAAGGTCACGGATGCGGCGACCCTCGGCGTGATCGGCCATCTCGAGAGCGCCTCGCTCCGCCACCTGAGTGCGTTCGTGGGCAACCTGGCGGCACGCGGTGTCACCTACGAGCCGCAGGTGCTGAGCGCAGCGGAGATCAGCGCCCGGCCGGGCTGTGGCAATGGCAACGGCGGCGGCATTGGCGGCGGCAATGGCGGCGGCAATGGCGGCGGAAACGGGTTCGGCCGTGGTGGCATGGGTCGCGGCGCCGGCAATGGTGCCGGCAATGGTTGTGCCGATGGCGGCGACTGCCCGCGCCTCTAAGCCACGGAGCGCACCCCGACCCTAACCGCCAACCGTCTTACTCCCATGCATGAAATTACTCCCCGTTTCCAGTGGCGCGCGCTGGTTTCTGTCGTCACCGGTTTTTCGTTCCTCTTTCTCGTGTCGAGCGGCGTGGTGCTCTTCCTGGCGCCTCCGGGTCGCGTCGCCAACTGGACGAACTGGGCCATCGTCGGCCTGCGCAAGAGCGACTGGGCCGGCCTGCATATCTGGTTCAGTGCGATCTTCCTGATCGGATCCGCGGTGCACATCTTCCTCAACCTGCGTCCGTTGATCAGTTATTTCAAAAACAAGGCGACCCGGCGGGTGGGCCTTCGCGCCGAATGGGTGGCGGCGGGCGCGGTCTGCCTGGTGGTGTTTGGTGGCACTCGCGCCAACCTGCCGCCGTTTGCTTCGTTGCTCGCCTGGAACGAGGAGTTGAAGGAGAGCTGGGATCGGCCGGCGGAGCGCGCGCCTATTCCCCACGCCGAGTTGCTCACCCTCGCCGCCCTGACCGAGAAGGGCGGGGTGGATCTGGCCACGGCAACAGCCCGGCTGACGGCCAGCGGCGTGACCGGCTTCGCGCCCGACATGGTGGTGCAGAAAATCGCCGATGGCTCGAAGCGTTCGGCCCGGCAAATCTACGACATCATCATCACCGGGCCCAAGGGCCCCGGCGGGCATGCCGAGGGCAAGACCGGCGGCGGGCCGGGATCGAAGACGCTGACCCAGCTCTGTGCGGACGAAGGCATCGAGCTAAGGACCGCGATCGGTCGGCTCGAGGCCAAAGGGGTGAAGGCCTCGGCGGAACTCCTGCTCCGCGAGATCGCGCGCAACAACGGCGACCGCAAGCCCTACGAACTCCTGGAAATCATCCGCGGGCAGTAAGGTGGGTGTGGCGTCCGAAATCGGCGGCTCGAAGAGCCGCCGATTCACAGCGTCGGCAGTAGCATCGGCTTCCAAGGAAGACGCCCGGCGCCACCTAGAGCGGTTTCAGAAAAGGTGTAGCCGCGTTGGAGCGCAGCGACAACGTGGACCCCGTGCGTCCACGCTTTCGCCTTCGGCTCAAGCGCGGCTACAGAATTAATGAAACCGCTCTAGCCCCGATCAGAGTGTCACGTATTACGTTACACTTGGGACGCGTTTGCTAGGGCACCGAAGAAAAGTGTCACCTATTACGTGACACTCTCGTTCGTCTTGAGGGTTCGGCTCAAAAAAGTGTCACGTAATAGGTGACACTTTGTCGGAGGTATCCAGTCGCCGCATTGGCGGGCTCCGGCACGTCACCGGCTGAGACGTGATCGGTGGCGGCGGCCGGGCGAAGCAGAATCAGAAGTTAACGGTGGCGGACAGCCGGTAGGTGCGGCCCACCTGCCACGTTGTGCCGTAGAAGCTCTCATCGTTGGCCACGTTCGAGGTGTTGAGCTGGAAGTTGGTGTGGTACCGGCCGATCTTGCGGCGATAGCCCACATTGAAGTCGTAGAGGAACCGCGACGGCACCTGGAACGGCGTGATCGTGGCGTCGCCCGTCGTGGTGCTGACGGAAATGATCTCCGCGAGGCGGGTGCCGAGGTATTTCGCGCCCGCCATCGCCCAGACATTCTTCAGCAGGCCTGAGCTGATCTCGTAGCGGACGAACCCCGTGCCCGTGTACTTCGAAATATCGTTCGAGGGCTTGCCAAGGTAGCGGCTGGAACTGCCGCCGGCGGCGACGAAGCGCTGCTGCGCGGCGAGCCGCACGGGATCGGGGTTGGCCGGGGTGGCGAATGGATCGATCTGTACGATCTTCACGTCGTTCTGGGAGAAGCCGAGGTTGAAGCGGAGATTGCGCAACGGCACGTAGTCGACCTTCAGGTCGAAGCCCTTTGAGTCGGTCGAGGTGTTGAGGAAGGCGCCGAAGCCCGAGCCGATGGTGCCGCCCGTCGGAGAGACCAGCAGGTTTTGGATCGCGGCGCCGTAGTTCACCGGGCGATCGCGGTCCTGCATGGTGAAGCCGACGAGATTGAGGAGCAGCTTGCTCTTGAAGAGGTCGAAGCGGACGCCGACCTCCCCGTTGCTCACCGCCGCAGCGGTGAGGGCCTTGCCGTTGCCGTCGTAGCCGGAGTAGGCCGGACCGGGATCGAGCGCGCTCATGGTGTTCGCGTAGAGGCGCACGGAATCGTTGACCAACCAGATCACCGTGGCGCTGGGGGACGAGTTCCGCACCGGCTCCGGCCGGCGGACGCCGCTGGGGGTGCCGGCCGGGCTGCCGGCGGGCGCGGGGCCGTTCCAGAGGAACTGGCCGTTGACGTCGTAGACATTGCCCCCGCGGTCGTTGCGCGTGTCGAAGAAGCCGACGATCGTTTGCAGGCGGTCCTTGAAGAAGCTGCTCTGGAGATTGGCGTACAGGTTCCGATCCCAGAAGATCGACGTCAGGTACGACGCGCTCGTGCCCACGGCCGCTTCCGGTCCCTGCGGATACTGGTTGAAACTGGCGTCGTCCCAGCGGCGCACCGAGGTGTAGTCGCGCGGGTCGCGGAAGCGCGAGAGGATGGCGTCGGCCGGGAGCGCCTCCCAGGCCTGGGTCACGGAGTTGGCCGGCGTGCCGGTGTTGCCGTAGTAGAAATTCGAATTCGGCGCGTTGTTGCCGGAGCGCAGCTGTCCGTAGCTGATGCCGGTGATCAGGCGGTGCCGGACGGGGCCGGTGTCGAACGCGAAGTAGAGCTCGGACTTCCAGGTCGGGCGGACGGTGCGGGCGGAGTTGGTCACGTTGTTGGGGCGGATGTCGAGGACCTGCGGCTGGGCGGTGCCGGCGGAGGGCCGCACCCGCGCGAGGAAGCGCGGATCGGTGCGGATCTTGAGCGGGATCGACGCGTCGTTCGCGTTGCGGAGCGAAACGTTGAAGCTGCGATCGCGCACATTGATGTCCTCCGAACTGAAACCGC
>JBIJCX010000232.1:0-13046 GCA_044344465.1 Opitutaceae bacterium | reverse complement strand
CTCCGCCTGAACTTAACCCAAACCCTGCCATGATCCCTGCACTCCGCCCGTTCCTTCTCACCTTGTTAGCCCTTGGCTTGTCCGCCGCCACCTCGCTGCCGGCCCGCGCCGCCGACGGCCCGGTGTACGAACTCCGCACCTACACCGCCGCCCCCGGAAAGCTCGACGCCATGCTCGCGCGCTTCCGCGATCACACCTGCAAGCTCTTCGAGAAACACGGCATGGTGAATGTCGGCTACTGGGTGCCGCTCGAGGCCAAGGATGGGGCGGGGGAAAAACTCGTCTACCTGCTCCAACACCGGAGCCGGGAGGCGGCCGCGGCCTCATGGAAGGCGTTCAGCGCCGATCCGGCGTGGCAGGCCGCGCGCAAGGCCAGCGAGGCGGCGGGCAAGATTCTCGCCAAGAGTCCCGAGACGGTCTTTTTCGGCGCCACCGATTTTTCGCCATCCCTGGCGGCAAGCAAGGCGGTCCGCGGAGCTCCGCCGCGCGTGTTTGAGCTGCGCAACTACACGGCCGCCGCGGGCAAACTCGCCGCGCTCGACGCCCGCTTCCGCGATCACACCGTGGCGCTGTTCAAGCGGCACGGCATCACCAACGTCATTTACCTGCACGCGCTCGATGCCGACAAGGGCGGTGGCCGGACCCTGTGGTACCTGCTGGCCCACGCGAACCGCGACGCGGCGACGGCTTCGTGGGCCGCTTTCCGGGCTGACCCGGCCTGGACGAAGGCCCGCGCCGACTCGGAAAAGAAGGACGGCAAACTCACGGACAAGACCGAGACCCTGTTTCTGGCCCCAACGGATTTTTCGATCCTCAGGTAACCGGCGTTACTCCGGCACCAGCTCCGGCACGACGGGTCGACCGATGTCGCGACGAATCGAATCGAGGTTCTGGCGGATCAGGGCGCCCATCGATTCGCAGCGGAGGTAATCGCGGCGTTGGTAATGCTCCGCCAGACCCTCGCGCAAAAAGTGGACCTTTTCGGGCGGGGCAATCGGATCGCGCGCCATGTCGTGCAGCAGCAGGCCGAGCCGTTCGGAGGCCAGCGAGGCGCGCTGGAGAATCAGCGTCTGTTCCTCGCGTTCGTACTGGTGCGCGGTCTCGGGCCGCAGGTGTTTCGTGCAGAAGCGCACCAGTGGCAGGTTGTCCTTGAAGAATTGCGGCCGGTAGAAGTTCTTGCGGCCGTCAAAACTCTGCTGATCGAAATCCATCGCGCGAATCCGCAGCTGCGCCTCTTCAAAATCCGGCGTGACGACGAAGACGAAATTATAGGAGCGCATGTCGCCGAGCAGGCGGATGAAGCAGCGTTCGTTGAACTTCACGAGCTCCTTGGCCACGCGGATCGGCTTGAGCTCGGGGCGCTGCCCGAGCCAGTTCTGGATGAAGATGTCGCCCGGGATCCCCGCGACGTGTTCCTCGATGAGGGTGTCGCCGTGGGTGATGAAGTTGAGCCGGTTGGGAGAGAGGAGGTGCTCCAGTTCGAGGCCGTAGACCCGCGAGGCGTCGGCCCTCTTCACGTAAAAGTAGTCCTGGTTGTCGTTGTAGGCGTTGACGATTCGGATGCGGAAGGGCGTCGAGTTGCCGAAGGTGCAGAAGTCGACGCGGTCGACATAGAGGTGGCTCACGACCGAGAGATCGCCGCCGACCTTGAGCCACGCATAGACCTCCTTCAGCGCCTCGTTGAGCGCGGGCATATCGCTGGCCTCGTAGATGACGGTGTCCCAGAGCGTGGGCCGGCCGGTGTCGTCGGTGAGGGGGATGACCTCGTGAAACGCCCGCAGGCGTTCGTAGGTGATCGGGAGATCGCGCTCGCGTTTGTACCGGCGAAGATAGCCGCGCAGGTCCGCGCTGATCGGAAAGCTCGGCTTCCGATGGGTCGGCAGGAGATGGTGGGGACTTTCGTCAGCCATGTGGATGGAGGGTGGGTGGCGGCACCACCGGAGGCAATCACGCCGGCAGCTCGAACCAAAAAATACTGCCGCCCGCCGCGGGAAAATCGGCGCCGACGATGCCGGACTGGGATTCGACGAGGTGCTTCACGATGGCGAGGCCGAGGCCGTTGCTTTCCTCGCCGCCGGTGGGGCGGGGCGAGAGCCGGGCGTGCTCGTGGAAAAGTTGACCGCGCTCAGGCGGCGGCACGCCGGGGCCGCTGTCCTGCACCTCGACGCGGACGCGCGCGCCGGCCGGCCGGACGCGCAGGGTTACATGGCCGCCGATCGGCGTGAATTTCAGCGCGTTGCTCGTGAAGTTCGTGCACGCCTGATAGACGAGCGCGCCATCGCAACGCACGAGCGGAAGTGCCGGCGGCAGGTCGGTGGCGATCGTGATCTGTTTGCGCTCGGCCGCGTGCTCGTGCTGGCGGCCGATGGCGGCGGCGAGCAAACCGAGATCGATCCGGCCGGCCGGGGTGCCGGCGACTGTGGGCGCGCGGAGTTCGAGAAACGTGTCGATGATTCGCCGCATCTGCGAGGCGGAGTCGGCGATGTTCTCCAAATACTTCATGACGCCGGACGGTGCCCCGGGCTGGCGGCGCGCCAGCTCGCCGGCCATGAGAATCAGGCAGAGCGGGTTGCGCAGATCATGGCCGGCGATGCGCATGAAGCGCTCCTTCAACGCGAGCTGCTCCTCGATTTCGCGTCGCAGCCGCCGGAGCGCGAGGTGGGTGCGGATGCGGGCGAGCGCCTCCTCGTGTTCGATCGGCTTGGTGATGTAGTCCACGCCGCCGGCTCCGAAGGCCTTCACCTTGTCGGCGGTCTCGTTCAACGCCGTCATGAACAGCACGGGCACGTCGCGGGTCGACTCGCGCGCCTTCAGCCGGCGGCAGGTCTCGAAGCCATCGATGCCCGGCATCATGACATCGAGCAGGATGAGGTCGGGCCGGGTCTGGGCCGTTTGCGCCAGCGCCTCCTCGCCGTCCTCGGCGACCATGAGTTCGTAACCGGCGGCGCCCAGCGTTTCGACGAGCACGCCGAGATTGGCCGGCGTGTCGTCAACGATAAGAATGGTTTCGATCATGGCGGGAGGATGGGGATTTGAGATCTCAGATCTGGAATCTCAGATTCACGCGGGCGCGGCAGGTCAGGTCGACCGGTTCATGCGAGCGGGAGGTGACGGGCGACGAACTGGCGGACGGCCTTCATTTTGAAGCGCGCGGCGAGGTCGAGCACACCCTGGGCGAACGGGGCGTACTTCGGATCGAGCGCGATGAGCGCCTGCGCGCGCGCGCGGATGCCGACGACATCGCCCTTGGCCGCCAGTTCATAGATTGCCGTCGCTTCCGCCGCCGGAGGCGACTGGATCACGACCGGAAATGGCGAGCGCGTCTCCTCCGTCTCGGCCGTGCGCCAGGCAATCCCGAGCGCCCGCTCGACGATGGCCCAGAGATCCTCCTCGCGAAACGGCTTGGCCAGAAACTCGTCGCACCCGGCCGCAAAGCACTCACTGCGATCCAAATCGTACGCGCTCGCCGAAACGGCAATGATCCGGAGGGCGCTGCCCCGCGGCGTGGCGCGCAGTCGCCGCGTGGCCTCGAGCCCGTCGATTTCACCCGGTAGCCGCAGGTCCATCAGAACAAGTTCGGGCTGGAATCTCTCCGCTTCCCCAAGCGCCGCAGTTCCGTCGGCCGCCTCGGCGAGCTCGAAGCCGAGCGGTCCGAGCATGTCGACCATCACGGCGCGGTTGGTGGCGTTGTCGTCGACAATCAAGACGCGGCGGCGCGGGCCGTCGTAGCCGATGATCCGTCGGTTGGCGCCGGCCGTCGAGGGGGCGATGACGGCGCTGGCAACGGGCAGCGCGACCTCGAACCAAAACCGGCTGCCCCGGCCGGGCGTGCTCTCGACCCCGAGCCGCGAGCCCATCCGCTCGACCAGGCTGCGGCTGATCGCGAGGCCGAGCCCGGTGCCGGTCGCGGCGGCGCCCGCCTTGTTGCCCACCTGCGTGAACGGCTCGAAAAGCCTGCCCAGGTCCTCCTCGGCGATGCCCGGGCCGGTGTCGCTGATCGAGAATCGAATCGCCTGGGCGTCCGCCCGCAGCACCGAGAACACCACGCCGCCGGTGGCCGTGAACTTCACCGCGTTGGCGATGAGGTTGTAAACGATCTGGCGCAGCCGCTGCTCATCGCCGCGCACCCAGCGCGGCAGATCGGCGGCCACCGCGGTCTCGAACAGGATGCTCTTCTCCCGGGCGCGGGGCGTGAACACACGCTCGACGCCGGTCGCAAATCCGGGGAGATCGAAATCCGCCGGATGCAGCTCGATCCGGCCGGCCTCGATCTTCGAGAGATCGAGCACGTCATTGATCAAAGCGAGCAGGTGATCGGCGGACTCGTGGATGACGCGGACGCCGTCGCGCTGTTTTTCCGTGAGCGTCGGATCGCGCCGCAGGATCTGCGTGTAACCGAGGATCCCGTTGAGTGGCGTGCGCAGCTCGTGGCTGACGCTCGCGAGAAAATAACTCTTGGCCCGGCTCGCGGCATCGGCGGCCTCCTTGGCCTCGCGCAGGGCCCGGGCCGCCTCCCGCTGCTGGGTGACGTCGACCGCGACGCCCTCGAAGTGATCGATCTCGCCCGCGGCGTTGCGAATCGCGCGGACGGATTCGGAGGCCCAGGACTTCGTGCCGTCGGCGCGGAGAATCTCGGAGGTGAAGTCGGTGACCACGTCGGATTTCTCAATCAGCCGGATGAATTCCGCGCGGCGGCCCGGGTCGGCGTAGAGCTGGTGGCCAAGGTCGTTGACGGCATGGGTGAGGGCCTCGGTCGAGCCGAAGCCGCACATGCGGGCGAGCGCGGGATTGGCCCGCAGGAAGCGCCCGTCGCGGCTCGTCAGGTAGAGACCCTCGAGCGCGTTTTCGAAAATGCCGCGGTATTGTTCCCCGGCCTTGCGCAGCGCCGCCTCGGCCTCGTGCCGGTGGACGGCGGCGGCGGTCTGTTCTGCGACAAAGATAAGCAGGCGCAGCTCCTCGTCGCCGTAGGCCCGGGCGTCGGCGTAGTCCTGCAGGGCGATGATGCCGATGGCCCGGCCGCCGATCAGCAGCGGCGCGCCGAGCCGCTGCGCCGCCGGGCGATCGAGCCGTTGATAGTTGCCGCGGGCGGAGAGCAGGGCCGGCAGTTCGGCGACCGTCGCGAGCAGGGGGCGGCCGGTTTGCAGGACGTATTCGGTGAACCCGTTGCCCGGCTTGCGTGGCGGCGGCGGCGCCACGTGTTCGTCGACGAAATACGGGAACGAGAGCAGCGAGCCGTCGGCGCTGAGCAACGCGACGTAGAAATTCTTCGCCGGCATCAGGCCGGCGATGATGCGGTGGACCTTGGCGAAAAGGGCGGGGAGATCGTCCCCGCCGAGCACGGCCTGGGAAATTTCGTAGGTGGCGGCCTGCACCAGTTCGCGGCGCCGGCGTTCGGTGATGTCGATGCCCACCGTGAGCATGCACGGCACGCCGCCCAACTCGATCAGGTCGGCGTTGAGCAGAAGGATGCGCGGCGCGCCGATTTTGCTGCGAAACGAGGCCTCAAGATCGCGGATCACGCGCTCGGTGCGGATCCGGCGCAGGAATTCGTCGCGCTCCGCGGCATGCAGCCAGAGACCGAGCTCGAGCGTGGTGCGGCCAACGACTTCCTCCCGGGTGTACCCGGACCCGCGCAGGAACGCCGGGTTGACCTCGATGATCTTGCCGTCAACCGCGCTGGCGATGGACATGAGCGCCGGGCTGGAGTGGAAGCTTTTCTCGAAATACGTCCGCGCTTCAATCAGGGCCCGGTCGGCCGCAGGGGAGGGAGGGGAGGGCATCGGGTAGAAAGCGGGATGAGGTGGCACGGGAGAAAAACGACCGACGCCATCCAGCGCAATGATGCGTTGGGGGGCCTCGGGCGGAGGGGCGGCCGGTCCCGGTTGTCGGTTCGAGTCCCATGGCATTGCAGCGCGGCGGTCTGTGATCGCCGCTCCCGTTGGGCGACCGACAATCTCTGAAAGACGTTCCAGGCGGGCGCTTTACTTCCCGCGGGGAAGTTTGCAGAACTCCGGCCCGTGAAACGCATCCTGGTCATCGACGACGACGCAAAGCTGCGGCAGCAGTGCGTCGAGCTCTTGCGGCTCGAAGGCTACGAGGTGCTCGAAGCGCGCAACGGCCGCCAGGGCGTCGAGTGCGCCCGCCGCGAACTGCCCGATCTGGTGCTGTGCGATATCACGATGCCGGAGATGAACGGCCACCGCGTGCTCGAAACCCTGCGCAACGAGCCGCGCACGGCGCACCTGCCCTTCATTTTCCTCACCGGCTGGAGCGAACAGGGGGACGTGCGGGCCGGAATGAACCTCGGAGCGGACGATTACCTGGTGAAACCAGTGGCGCCCGATGAACTCTTCGCGGCGGTCGCGGCACGGCTGCGGCGGGCCGACGACGCCGCGGGGCCGAAACGGCCCGCGGGCGAAGCGGCGCCCGCGCAGCTCGAGCCGCTCGGCCTTACCCCACGCGAGGCGGAGGTGCTGTTCTGGGTCGCGCGGGGCAAGACGAACGACGAGATCGCCACCGTGCTGGGCATCGGCCTCACGACCGTGAAGAAGCACCTCGAAAGCACGTTCGCGAAACTCGGGGTGGAGAATCGCACCACCGCCGCGGCCATGGCTTTGGAGCGGCTCGGCGCCGGGTGAGCAGAAATGGCGTTGACCGCACAAGGCTGCCAATTTGGGCTGGGCCAAAATTGTTTATGGTAAGGTCCACCAAGTCAAAAGTCGCGCGCGTGCTGCTCGTAGATGAGCACCCGTTGGTGCGAGAGCCGCTCGCCGCCCTGATCAACGCCGAGCCGGATTTCGCCGTGTGTGGGCAGGCCTGCAATCGAACGGAGGCGCTGGCTGTCGCCCAGGCGAAGTCGCCGGATCTGGCTCTCGCCGGCCTCAAGTTGCACGGTTCCCACGGCTTGGACCTGATCAAAGACCTGCGCAGTCAGCAGCCCGATGTGGCGGTGATCGTGTTGACCCCCTTCGACGACGACCATTGGGTTGAACGCAGCCTCCGGGCGGACGCGCGCGGGTTCGTATCCAAGAAGCAGCAACCGGCCGAACTGCTGGCGGCCATGCGCCAGGTGGTGGCCGGCGAGATTTATGTCAGCAGCTCCGTGATTCGGCGCCTCGCCATGTCTTGGACCGGCGAGGACAGCTCGACCGCCCGCCTGGACGATCTGCCGGACCGGGAGTACCAAGTGCTCTGGTATATCGGGCATGGCTACACCTCCAGAGAGATTGCCGAACACTTGCGCGTTTCAGTGCCAACCGTTGAGACCTACCGCAGCCGGCTCAAAGACAAACTTGGTTGTGACGACCACACCGACCTGCTGAAATGCGCCATCCAATGGGCGCACGGCAGCCCGGCGGCATAAGACCAGTCGCCGTTGAATTATTGCCGGATCGCCAGGTGGGCGGGCACGTCCCGGTGCCCGCATGGTGCACGCCCGCATCGCGCACATCACTTGAGTTGCCGCGTGCGGGCACGAGGTGTGCCCACCCACCCTAAACCGCTTGAAGGGTCCAATCATCAAAGCGCGATCGTGGGATACCAATCACGCTTCGCTGCCGGACGAACGGCCGGGGGTGGCGGGTTGCGGGCGATCCCGTAGTCATGCCCAGCCATGACAGGAGAATCATGCCGGGCCATGACAGACGAAATGCGGCCGGTGCAGCTAGATTAGGAAAGTCCCTACCGGCGATAAGGCCGGTTCCCGTTCGGCGGTAGGTGATATCCCCTCCCTTCGCATATCGCCGTTCAGCAAAGCCTTCGAATCTGTCATCCCTATGATTACATCGCCCTCGTCAAAGATCGGTTTACTTGGCAAACGCGTGGCCCGCCATGCGCGCGCCCTGTTGGCTGTTTCCGCATTGGCCGCCCTCGCGGTTTCCACGGCACAAGCCGCCGTCGTGTTCACCCGCACTACTACTCAAGACGGCGAAGGTTGGGCTCAATACTCGGCCACGTTCACGCCATCGTATTCAGGCAACTACACGCTGGGTTTCAACATCACAGCCGGCGGTCCTGGGGGTGACAACGCGATCCTGATCGATGCAGTGACAGTCACCACCGGTGCGACTATCGTATTCGCGGACGGCTTTGAGACACCAGACTTGCCGAATAACAGGGCTTCTTACCAAGAAACCGCCCTCGGCACTGGCAACTGGGTTTGCACTAGCTTTAGCGGTATTCTTGACGGATCCCCGCCGAATTGGGGATTGTCTGGTCCCAACCAGAATCTTGGATTTGCAGATGGAACCCGCCAATATGGCTTCCTGCAGGCCTATACAACTTATCGGCCGAGCATAAAGGCCGCCAGCACCTTGCCATTGGTCGCAGGCCAGACCTACACGGTTTCATTCTATCAAGCCTCTCGCAAAGACTTTGGGGGCATCGCCACCTACACTGTAACGCTCGATGCCCCGCCGCCCGCCGTCTATGCCAGCGGCACCTCGTCGGTGATCGGATTTGATCCCATTTTCCTGAATGGTCCCGTTGTGCCGGATTACAATGAAAGCAAGCCGGTGCCGACGGTCGGTTACAACGATCCCCGTTGGACCAATCCGCACGCGGCTTCCGTGTTTCCTCTTGGCACGCATCCTTGGGAAGACGACGTTCCGTATAATTTCACTGCAAACTGGATCAACGCATGGGCGGGTGGCGGGCAACTGAACACAAACCCCGGCCTTGATTCAAACCGCCATGGGAAGACCAGCTCCAGCCCTGGTTGGGCGGGCTATCCCTATTACGGTGTCCCGGACCAAAGCTTTACCAAATACAGCACCACGGTGTATGGCGAAGGCGAGTTCGTCCTGCAGTTTCTCGCCGACAACGTCTCCTGGATCTACGTGGATGGCGCGCTCGTCGGCTATCAAGATTACTGGTGGCCAACCAGCGGAACCGGCCGCTACCTCATTTCGCTGACCGGTGCCGGCGCTCACGATCTTGGTTTCGTGATCTGGGATGGCGGCGGCTTGGCCGGCGGCAAGTTCCGCCTCGAGACGCGGGCCTCGTTTGAATTAAGCAACCCGGGCGTCCCCCTGCCTCCGAGGGCTGCCGCGGTCACGCTCTCCAACCTCACCCACACCTACGATGGCACGCCGAAATCGGCGACCGTGACCACCGCCCCCGGCGGCCTCACGACTTCCGTCACCTACAACGGGTCGACCACCCCGCCGACCAACGCGGGCTCCTACGCCGTCGTCGCCACGGTCACTTCCGCGGGCTACGCCGGTTCAGCCACGGGCACGCTCACGATCAACAAAGCGCCCGTAAGCTTTACGCTCGGCAATCTCACGCAGACCTACGACGGCACCGCCAAATCGATTACAGTGGTCAGTTCTACGCCATCCGGGGTTGCCTACGTGATCAACTATCTGGGTAATCGCACCGACGCCGGCAGCTGCCCGGTCCTGGTAGTCGCCAACAATCCCAATTACACCGGCTCGACGAGCGGCACGCTCGCGATCGCGAAGGCAAATGCCACCGTCTCGGTCTCCGGCTACACCGGAACCTACGACGCAGCCGCGCACGGCGCGACCGGCTCGGCTACGGGCGTCGGCGGCGCCAGCCTCGGCGGCCTCAACCTCGGCGCCACCTTCACCAATGCTCCCGGCGGCACCGCCAACTGGACGTTCTTGGGCGGCACCAACTACAATGATCAAAACGGCAGCGTCGCCATCACGATCGCCAAGGCCAACGCCACCGTCGTGGTCACGAGCTACAGCGTGACCTATGACGCTGCTCCGCACGCTGCCACCGTCGCCTCGATCACCGGCGTGAACGGCGAGACCGGCGCCACCGTTGGTTCCGTCACCCTGAACACCACGCACACCGATGCCGGCACCTACTCCGACTCGTGGACCTTCACCGGCGGCACCAACTACAACGACATCGGCGCCACGGCCATCACCAACACGATCACCAAGGCCAATGCCACGGTCAGTGTGGACGGCTTCACCGGCACCTACGACGGTGCCGCGCACGGGGCAAGCGGCTCAGCGATCGGCCTCAACCGGGAGGATTTGAGATCCGGCCTCAGCCTCGGAGCGACCTTCACCAACGCCCCCGGCGGCACCGCCAACTGGACGTTCTCGGGCGGCACCAACTACAATGACCAGAATGGCAGCGTGGCCATCGTCATCAACAAGGCCAACGCCACCGTCACGGTTTCCTCCTACAACGTGACGTATGACGGCCAGCCGCACACCACCACGGTTGCCTCGCTCACGGGCGTCAACAACGAGACCGGCGCCACCGTCGGCACCGTCGCGCTGCCGGCGCCGCACACCAACGCCGCCACCTACACCGACTCGTGGAGTTTCACCGGCGGCACCAACTACAACAATACCGCCGGCACGATCACCAACTTGATCGCGAAGGCCAACGCCACGGTCGTGGTCGCGCCCTACAGCGTGACGTATGACGGCAACGCGCACTCGTCCACGGTCACCTCGATCACTGGCGTGAATAGCGAGAGTGGTGCGACCGTCGGCGCGGTTACGCTGAACACCACGCACACCAACGCCGGCACCTACACCGACTCGTGGTCGTTCACTGGCGGCACCAACTACAAGGACATCGCCAGCACCGCCATTACCGACACGATCGCGAAGGCGAACGCCACGGTCGTGGTCACGCCCTATAACGTGGAATACGACGGCGTGGCGCACTCGGCCACCGCCACGATCACGGGCGTGAACGGCGAGACCGGCGCCACCGTCGGCACGGTCGCGCTCAACACGACGCACACGACCGTCGGCAACTATGGCGACACCTGGAGCTTCACGGGCACGGCCAATTACAACAACATCGCGACCACGACGATCGCCGACAAGATCAAGGACACCACTGCGCCCGCCATCACCGCCACGATGACTCCGCGCGGCGGCGGCGATGATGAGTCCTCGCAGTTCTTCACCCTTGCCTTCTCCGCCACGGATCTGGTCGGTGTGAAGACGCTCACCGCCGTGCTGAACGGCGTGACCGTGACCAACGGCCAAGTCGTCCAGCTCCAGACCATCAAGTCCGGTGCGCAAAGCGTGAAACGCGACGACGGCAAGCTCCAGATCAAGGCCACCTCGTTCGCGCTCGTCGTCACCGCGATCGACGCCGCCGGCAACACGAGCACCAAGACCATCGTCCCTGTCTTTGTCAAAAACGGCAAAGATGACGACGACAAGAAGGGCAGCGACAGCAAGGGCAGCGACGACAAGAAAGGCAGCTGATCGCTACTAAAGACTATTCCCACTGGCCGAAGAGCCCGCCCTCACCGGCGGGCTCTTTTTTCTGGGTGGGCGGCGGTGTCCTCACCGATGCCAGTCGCCGACGGGGACATCGGCGACCACCCATTCATCGCCGGGCCGTCGCGCCGCGCCCCGAAGTTCGGGAACGACCCACCCCTTCGCCGAACTTCAGGGTCGGCTTTAGCGGCGGCCCTGCGCGACTGCGCCACGCCTACTGCAGCACCTGAAACAGGCTCGAGTAGTCGTCAGTCCAGAGCGGAATGTCGTTGGCTGGCGCAGGTGGGCTGGCGGCGAAGATCCGCGTGGGGCGCGACATGAACGCCGGGCGTGGCTCGGGCGCATGTTCGTGATGGGAGCAACCGGTGGCTCGCTTCCACCTCTCTCCCGGCGTACCTGCCACCCGTCGCAACCTCGCCAAGAACCCGGAGCGAAATCACCGGCGGAAAACGTTGAAATCACTTTCCTCAACCTGACCCGTTTGGGCCGTTCCCCGTTCCGGCCGTTCTTTAAGTAACGAAACCAGCCGCGGACTTTCGTCCGCGGCTGGATCAGCTGCTCAGGAAGGTTTCCTGGCGGATCAGGGTGCGATGGGGGACAGAACCGGAAGGCGGCCGAAGACGAGTTCCATGGTGGCTTGCATCTCGAGCCGGCCCTTGATGCTGCTGAGCCAGGTCGGATTGATGGTCGTCACGCCATTCTTTGTCTTCAGGTAGGAACTGCTCGGAATGCTCCAGGTGTGGCCGATAACGTTGCCGTTCGCGTCGGCGAATACTCCCATGACGCCGCGGCCAGCGCCGCCGGAGAGCGCGGTCGTGCCATTGTAGGTGATCATGCGGGTGTCGCTGCTGCCAGAGTGGCCCGACGAAGAGCTGTCGAGCACGGTCATTTCATAATAGGTGGAGCCGGCGAGTTCAGGCACGACGTTGACGTCGGACGACGAAGCGGGGTAGGCCTTCGCGCTGTCGAGGTTTACACCCACAACCATGAAGGTGTGGCCGGAACTGGTGCCGACTTCCCAGCGGGCACCGATGTCGCCCGGGAGAACGTTGAGGAAATGGGTGACCCGCGAGGCGAAGCCGACTTGGTTCTTGATCGCAGAAACGTAGAGATAAGAGCTCGGGCTGGCCTTGGCCACGAGGGTGCCGTTGTCGAGCGCGTCCGGGATCGCGTGCTGCTTCCAGTCCCAGCCGTAGGTGTACTTCAACAGGTGCGAGACGAGCGGCGCACAGGTGGTGTAGTTGGCGGCATAAGGACCGGGGTTCCGGTTGGCGTCGAAGAAGCGGATGAAAGAGAGGTCGCCCGCAGTGTCCCAGCTGCCGCCGTAGCGGTTGAGGAAAACGGTGGCGCCACCGACGTCGCCGGTGAACACACCTTGCGACTGGGCGGCGGTGATTTCGTCCACCAGTTGATGACCCTTGGCGAGGTGCGCGGGCTGGGCGACGGCGGTGAGGGCGCCGAGGGCGGCCGTCAGGCAGAACGCGGCGGCGAGGAAGGGCCGGGTCCGGGAGATGCGGGGAGCGGGGGAAGAGAGGAGTGACATGGGAGCGGAGGGTGGAAGTTTGGTTTTGTGAGTTTGTTATTCGGCGGGCGGAGTGCCTTGCGAACGCCCCCATGTTGCCAGAAATCCGCGCCAGGCGGTATGGGCCGACCGGGGTGGGCCGAAAGGCGAAGACGTTCCCGTGCTGGCGACAGCGTCACATATTACGTTACCCTGTTCCCGGCGCTTCGGTGGTGACTTGCAGGCCGTCTTGCGCGCAGCGTTGGGCACCATGGGATCAATCGATGCGTCGGCAGATTTCACCCGCCTCCTGC
>JBIJCX010000043.1:0-36563 GCA_044344465.1 Opitutaceae bacterium | reverse complement strand
TCGTAGCCCCGCCTTCAGGCGGAAGGTTTGCCCGCCTTCGGCGGGTTATCGGATTCCGCCTGAAGGCGGGACTACGAACTCACGGATATCTGCGTTTCTTCCCGTCCGGAGCAAAACGCGATTTGCGGTCTGGGCTGCATCGTTACGGTTTAGCCGCCCTTGCGTTTGGGCTGGCAAATTTCCTCGCCGCGGAGCCGGCCGGCGCCGCGGCCCGGGAGTTCGGCGGCCATTACACCGCCGAGCGCCTGGCCAACGCCCGCGCCAACACGGCGAAACACGACTGGGCGCGCCAGCTGGCGGACACCGCCGTCGCACGGGCCGCCCAATGGGTCGCGCGCTCCGACGACGACCTGTGGACGATGGTACCGGGGCAGGATCTTCCCCGCTGCATCGACGTGACGCTCGACACCAAGACGAAGGGCCCCAAGCGCGTCGGCTGCCTGGGCTGTGGCGACAAGATCAACGCCCACGGCAATTATCCGTACGAGCCCGATGGCGAGAAATTGCCCTGGAAGCTCACCTGCCCCTCGTGCGGCGCGGTTTTTCCCACGAACGATTTTGGCCGGTACTATGCCTCGGGCATCGACGAGCACGGTCTCTTTCGCCCCGCCCAGGCCGACCGCTCGCTCCTCTTCAACTCCGCCCATCCCGATCCCAAGGATCCCCTGCACACTTTCGGGGTCGACGACGGTTTCGGCTATGTCGACGCCAGCGGCCACGCCCACCGGTTCATCGGTTATTACGCGTGGAAGTACTGGCAGCACCTCGAAGACGGCCTCTCCGCGCTCGCCCACGCCTACGTCCTCACGGGCGACGCACGCTATGCCCACAAGGCTGCCATCCTGCTCGACCGCATCGCCGACGTCTATCCGGACATGGATTGGGGGCCGTACGCGGCCCGGGGTTGGTATCACTCCGACGGCAATTCCGGCATCGGGAAAATTGGCGGACGTATTTGGGAAACCTTTACGGCCACCCGCTTCTGCGATGGCTACGACAAGATCCTTTCCGGCACGCGGCAGGACGACGCTCTTTTCGCGTTCCTGAAAAAGCAGGGCGAACGCTACCGGTTGCCCACGCCCAAGGGCACGCGAGCGCAGTTCGTGCGCCACGTCGACGATCGCCTGCTCCGCACGATCTTCAACGCCGTCCGCGGTGGCCAGATTGTCGGCAACGAGGGCATGCACCAGAAGACCGTCGCGTATGCTGCCGTCGCCCTGAACACGCCGCCCGAAACGGACCGGTGGCTCGACTGGCTCTTCGAACCCGGTGGCGGCGCCATTCCCGGCCTCATCGTCGGCCAGCTGGACCGCGACGGCATTTCGCCCGAGGCCGGGCCGGGTTACGCCCTTTCGTGGGGCGCGGGCTTCGCCGAGGTCGCGCAGCTCATCGCCGATTATGGGCGCTACCCAAAGCACGACATCTTTCGCGATTTTCCGCAGTTCCGCGCGACCTTCACCGCCGCCTATCGGATCAAGGCCCTCGGCCTCGCCACGCCCAACATCGGCGACACCGGTGCCACCGGCAGTGTCGATCGCGGCCGGGCCAACGTTGATTTCATCGCCACGGGCTACCGCTACACCCGGGACCCCGCTCTCGCTGTCGCCGCTTATCGCGCCAATGGCAATTCCGCGCGCGGCCTGGGTCGCGACGTGTTTGCCCGCGACCCGGACTCCGTGGCCAACGAAATTGCGCAGCACGGGGCCAAAGCCGGTCCGCGGCCGGCCGGCTCCTCGCTTCTCTCGGGCTACGGGCTCGCGCTGCTCGAATCGGGCACCGCGCCCCACGGCACCGCGCTCTCCCTTTACTACGGCCGCTCCATTTTTCACGGCCACGCCGATCACCTCAATTTCGACCTCTTCGCCTTCGGCCACTGGCTCGCGCCCGATCACGGTTATCCGGAGTTCGCCACGACGTGGCCGCACCGCCGGGCCGTCACCATCAACACGCTTTCGCACAACACCGTCGTCGTGGACCAGAAACCCCAGGAGCGCGGCTACGGCGGCCATACGCGGCTGTTTCAGCAGCGCCCGGGATTGTCCGTCATCCAGACCGACGCCCGCGAGGCCTACCCGCAGGTGAAGGAATATACGCGAACCATGATCCTCATCGACGCGCCGGCGTCCCTGCCGCCAGCCGGCCCCGGACGTAAGACCGGAGTCGAAGCCCGCGCCAATTCGTACGTGGTCGATCTCTTTCAAGTCATCGGTGGCGCCGACCATCTCTACTCGTTTCACGGTCCGCCGGGCGACATCACCCCGGGCGCCCTCGCCCTCGTGGCCCAAACCGAAGGCACCTATGCCGGTCCCCTCGTGCCGTTAAAATCCGATCAGGGTCCGGTCGGTTACTCATGGTGGTACCATGTCCGCCGCGATGCCCGTCCGCCGGTTGCATTCACCCTCGATTGGAAGGCCCAGGCCGGTTACCGCGGTCTCGCCGCCGCGGATGACGTCCACCTCCGCTTTCACTCCCTGACCGCACTCAACGACGTCGCGCTCGCCGACGCCGATCCGCCGCAAAACAAATCCGGCAATCCGCGCCGCCTCGGCTACGCCCTGCTCCATCGCCGCGGCCCGCCCGGCCTCGCATCGATGTTTGTCTCGGTGATCGAACCCTACCGCGCCACGCCCTTCATCACGGCCGTCACGCGCCTCGAGGCGGGCGCCGATGACCAGGTTGTCCTCCGCCTCCAGCTTGCCGACGGCACCTTGGACCACGTTCTCTTCAGCGCCGCGGGACGCCCCATCAAGCTCGCCGGGGCGCCGGCCCTCACGGGCACGCTCGGCTTCGTGCGCGAACGCAACGGCCGGGTGACGGACCTCGCGGCCATCCAGGCTTCCGAATTGACGTATCAGGACGCCCGTCTCGCCGGCGTGTCCGCCTACACCGGCAACGTGGTCAAAATGAACCGCGGGCTCGACGGCCGCGGGTGGATCGAGGTGGACACGGCCCTGCCCACCGACGGCACGCTGGTCGGCCAGGTCATCATGATCGCCAACGACAATGAACGCGATGCGTGTTACTTCATCCGCAGTGTCACGCGGGACGGCGCGCGCAGCCGGATCGACTGTGGACCGATCTCGTTTGTGCGCGGTTACGCCGGGCCGGCCGTGAAAGTCCGCGGCCACAAGGTGGCGAGCGATTACACGCAGGGCCACCGCTACGACTTCGACGAGGGCGCGCGCTTCGTCATCCCCAACGCCGTCGTGATGGCCCGCTGAAGCCGGCGCGGATCGCGGGGTTCCGCCGGGGCGATCGATGCCCGGTTCGCCGACCACGCCGCGATCGATCGCAGGCTCGACCCCCGTGGCCTGGCCGGCGGGCCTAACTTCAGTATTTGAGTGGAGTCATGCCGTCGCCGCGATAGACCATGCAGGCGTTCCCGATTACGCTGGGGGGGAGTGGCGGCGGCCAGCGGGCGCCGGCTCCTCCGAACAACGTCCTTATTCTCTTCATACCGATGCCACGCATGACCCCGACTCTGCAGCAACCGATCGGACTGGTCGGTCTTGGCCTTTTGGGCCGCGGCATCGCCTCCTGCCTGCTGGCCCAGGGGCTGAAGGTGGTGGCCTACAGCCGTTCCGAGGCCACGCGACGCCGGAGTCTTCCGGGCATCGCGGATGCGCTGCGCGGGCTGGTAAAGCGTGGCCTCGTGCCGGCGGCGCGCGTGCACGGCTGGCGGCAACGGTTCCAGCCCGTCGCCAGCCTGTCGGAGCTGGCGCGCTGCCGGTTCCTCATCGAGTCGGTCAAGGAGGAGTTCGACCTCAAGCGGACGATTTTCGAGGAGCTTGAGGACATTGTCTCGGCGGACACCGTCATCGCCTCCAACACCTCGAGCCTTCCGATTTCGGCGCTGCAAACGGGTCTGAAGCATCCCGAGCGGGTAGTCGGCATGCACTGGGGCGAGCCAGCGCACATCCTTCGCTACCTCGAGATCATCCCGGGGCGCCGCACGTCGCCACGCACCCTGCAGCGCACGCAGCGGCTCGCGCGGCGGTGCGGAAAGGAGCCAACGATGCTGAACGAGGATATCCGCGGCTTCCTCTCCAATCGGATGATGTACGCGATGATTCGGGAGGCGTTTCACCTCGTCGAGGCGGGCATCGCCGACCTCGAGACCGTGGACCGTTCGTTCCGCAACGACATCGGTTGGTGGTCGCTGCTGGCGGGTCCGTTCCGCTGGATGGACCTCACCGGCATCCCGGCCTACGCGCTCGTGATGGAGGAGCTGCTCCCGGAGCTTTCGACGGCGAAGCATATTCCGGCCCTGATGCGCTCCGTCGCCGGCAGCGGCGCCAAGGGCATCGCCAACGCGCGTGGCTTTTATCCCTACACCAAGCGCAGCGCCCGGCGGTGGGGCAAGAAGTGGGTGGAGTTCACCTATGACGTGCGCAAGCTGGCGGACAAATACGCCGCACTCAGCGCGCCCGACGATCGGCCACGAAGGAAAGAACGGTAATCCGCCGGGTCGTGCCGCCGCCGAAGAGCGACCACCGGCGCGTGAGCCGGAGGCCGAGATCAAGGCAGTGTCAAAGTCGTTCTCGTTCCTCGTAATCTTTCTCTTTCCTCTTTCTCTCAATCCGGCGAGAACGAGGAACGATTACGAGAACGAGAACAATGGAAAGGCAGTTGTCCCCTTGGTTGCGGCCTTGAGCCGCGTTGAGATTCTTCACCTATGAATATCCCCACCCGTCCGGTTTGTCGCGTAATTGGAATGTGCGTACTCGCCGCGTTCGCAGGCGGCGTCGCCTTGGATCAACCGGCGATGGCCGCGGAGCCGCCACGGCACTTCCGGCCCGACGCGGCCGACACTCCCGCCTACACCCTGCCGGATCCGCTGGTCAACGCATCCGGTGGCAAGGTCTCGACCGCTGCGGAATGGAGCGCGCGGCGCCGGCCGGAGGTACTGGAGTTGTTTCGCGCGCAGGTCTACGGCCGGGTCCCGACGACGCCCTACCAGCAAAGCTTCAAGGTCATCCGCGAAGATCGGCAGGCCATGGGCGGGCAGGCGACGCTTCGCCAGGTCGAGATCACCATCGCGGCGGGGGGCAAGTCGCTCGTCATTCCGCTTTCGCTCTTCGTCCCGAATGCGGCCCGCCAGCGCGTGCCCGCGTTCCTGCTGATCTGCAATCGCTCGATCGACAACATCGATCCCACGCGCGAGAAAAAATCCGAATTCTGGCCGGCGGAGGAAGGCATCGCGCGCGGCTACGCGATGGCGGCCTTTTTCAACGGCGACGTCGCCCCGGACAAGAAGGACTCCCACGATCAGGGCATTCACGGACTGCTCAACCGCGGACCGGCCGCTCCAGACAGCTGGGGCACGCTCGCCGCCTGGGCCTGGGGCGCGAGCCGTTGTCTGGATTATCTCGAAACCGATCCGGCCATCGCGCGCGATCGCGTCGCCGTGATCGGGCACTCCCGCGGTGGCAAGACCGCCTTGTGGGCCGCCGCCGAGGATCAGCGGTTCGCCCTGGCGTGCTCCAACGACTCCGGCTGCGGTGGCGCCGGGCTCAACCGCCACCGCACGAAGGAGAAGGAGACCATCGCGGTGATCAACCGCGCGTTCCCCCACTGGTTCAACGCGAACTTCAAAGCCTACAACGGCCGGGAAGACGCGCTGCCCGTGGATCAGCATATGTTGATGACGCTGATCGCCCCACGCGCCCTCGCGGTCGGCAGCGCCGAGTTGGATCTGTGGGCCGATCCCCGCGGCGAATTCCTCAGTGTCATGCACGCCCGACCCGTCTACCAGCTCTTCGGCCGCGACGCCCTCGGCGCGTCACCCACGATGCCCGCGATCAACGGCGCGTTGCACGGCGATGCCGCGCACTACCACATTCGCGAGGGCAAGCACAACCTGACACTGGTGGATTGGACCGCCTATTGGGACTTCGCCGATCGGGTGTTCGCCCGCTGAAATTTTCCCCCTTGAATTTCCCGCCTGCCCCGGCCTCAGTTCCCACCCCATGATTACCCCACGCATGCTCTCGCGTCGCGAATTTATCGCGACCTCCGCCGCCGCCTTCGTTGGCGCCAACCTCGGGTTCGCCGCGCCTGCCGCGGTCGAGCCGATCATCGATATCCACCAGCACACGAATTACGGCGGCGTGCGCGACAAGAACTTCAAGCCGATCCAGCCCGGGCGGTCGGACGAGCAACTGACGGTGCATCAGCGCGTCATGGGCGTGACCCTTTCAATTCTGCTTCCGGCCGGTCGCACCGTCGCCCGACCGTCCACCCACGGTGGCATGTCCATCGGCCTGCAGGGCACGTGCGGCACGAATGAGGACTGCATGGCGCTCGCGAAGGCGAACCCGAAGGAATTTGTTTTCGGGGCCAACGAGGTGAGCGATCTGGACGACGCGCCGGCGGTGGTGGAGAAATATCTGAAGCTCGGCGCGGTCGTGATCGGCGAACAGAAGTTCGGCGTGGAGTGTGACTCCCCCGAGATGCAGAAGCTCTACCAGCTGGCCGGGGCGTATCGCGTTCCGATCCTGATGCACTGGCAGGTTGGGACGTATAATCACGGCTTGGACCGCTTCCACACGATGCTGAAGAAATATCCCAACGTGAATTTCATCGGCCACGCCCAGACATGGTGGGCCAACATCGACAAGGCGTGCGACAACAGCCCGAAGAATCTCTATCCCACCGGCAAGGTGACGCCCGGCGGGGTCACGGATCGCTACCTCAGCGACTATCCGAACATGTATGCCGATCTTTCGGCCGGGTCGGGGCACAACGCGTTCAAGCGCGACCCGGACCATGGCCGCGCCTTCATCCAGCGGCACCAGGACAAGCTGCTCTACGGCAGCGATTGTGCCGATCGGATCGGCCACGGGAAGGCCTGCTCGGGGGAGATGCAGATCGCGCAGGTCCGCGCGTTTTCGCCGAACAAGGCGGTCGAGCGCAAGGTGCTGTACGAAAACGCCAAGAAGTTGTTCCGGCTGTAGGGCGCGTCCGGCCGCGCCAACGCAATTGTTTTTTCCAGTCGTGGAGGGCCGAGCTCCATCGAGGCCGGTTTGTTGCCGGAGGTATTTTGGCCTCGGCGGAGCTCGGCCCTCCGGGGCTGAAGGAGCGGCTTTATTCGGCGATCAAATTCAGTACGGTCGAATCGCGGCGTAAAGCCGCTCCTACAATTCGACCCCCGCTACGCGGCCAGCAGCCGGTCGCACAAGGCGATGAGGCGCGCGCGCAGCGGTTCGCCGCGGGTGGTGAATTCGCGCTGGTGATATTCGTACTCGGCCCGCCCGGCGGCGGTCTCGATCGCGATCGGTTCGAAGCCGAGCGCGCGGAGATCGTAGGGGCTCGCCCGCATGTCGATCTCGCGGATGTCGCGCGCAAGTTCAAAGGCATCGGCGGTGAGTTCCGCCGGCGTGAAGGGCGCCAGCTTGAAGGCCCATTTGTACAGGTCCATGTTCGCGTGCAGGCAGCCGCGTTGCTCGAGCTGCACGGCCTCGGGACGCGTCGGCTGGAGTTTGTTGAGCGGGCGCGCGGGCGCGGTGAAGAAACGAAACGCGTCGAAATGCGAGCAGCAGATTGCGCTCGTCTCGACGATGCGCGCGAGCTCGGCGGCCGCAAACCGCAGCGGCCAGGCGTTGTGCCGCAGCTCGTCCGGGGTCTGCCGGTAGACCATCGCCCACTCGTGCAGGCCGTGGCAGCCGAAGAACGCGGGCCGCGCGGCCATGGCTGTGAGCAGGGTCCGCAGCCAGGTGACAAATTCGCGGCGGTGCGGAGGCAGCGCGGCCGGATCGATCATCACGGCGGCGCGGCCGTCGTCGGTTGCCACGTCACGGTACTCCGGCCAGCGCAGGAATTCGCGCGCGCCGCCGGCCAGCGCCACATCCGGCCCAGGATGCCAGCGTCGCAGCCACGCCGGACGAAACGCGTAATAGTGAAAGAGAAAATCGTAAACCGGATGTTTCTCGCCGCGCGCGGCGCGGGCCTGGTGCGGATCGGTCCACGCCCGTACGCGACGCTCGTGGGCCGACTGGCGGTCGCGCCACTCGGACTCGGCGAGAAAGGTCATGGGCGACGCGAGCGCACGGTCCACGTCGTGCTTTCGTCGGCCGCAGATATGCTCGAATCTGACCGCATCGTTCCAGTCCGGCCTCACAGCACGATGCTCTCGCCCAGCGCCGGCAGCGACGCGGCCAGCCCAAAGCGCGCCACGAGGGCCTCGGCCAGCGCCTCGCGCGGGCCATCCTCACCGTGCGTCAAGACCACGCGCGGCTTCCGGGACGCCAGCGGAGCAAACCATTTCAAAAGATCCGTCTGCCCGGCGTGCGCGCTGAATCCACCCAGGGTGTGGACGTTTGCCCGCACCGCGTAGCGTTCGCCGAAGATACTGATCTCCCTGGCGCCGTCGACCAGCTGGCGCCCAATGGTGCCCCGGCCCTGAAAGCCCACGATGATCACATGCGTATCCGGGTTGCCCACGTTGAGCCGGAGGTGGTGCAGGATGCGGCCGGCGTTGCACATGCCGCTCGGCGCCATCACCAGGCACGGGCCGGGGATCGCGTTGATCTGCTTCGACTCCTCCGCGGACGCGGTCCAACGCATCGTGGCCAGATCCCGTGCGATCGGCCGGGCCTGCAGGAACGCGGCCATCTCCTCGTCGTACAGCTCCGGGTGGCGATCGTAGATGTGCGACGCTTCGATCGCCATCGGGCTGTCCAGAAACACGGGAAACGGGGCGAGCAGTTTCTGCCGGAATATTCCGGCGATCAGGGCAGTCAGCAGTTGTGCGCGACCCACCGCAAACGTCGGCACGAGCACCTTGCCCCGCGCGGTCACGGCCTGCCGCAGGACGGTTACGAATTCGTCGACCGTGGCGGCAAACGGCTGGTGGTCGCGATCGCCATAGGTGGACTCCAGGAAGACGAGGTCGGCCTGCGCGAAGGTCTCGGAGTCGCGCAGAATCGGCGCGCCCTTCGGCCCGATGTCGCCCGAGAAAACGACCCGGCGCAGCCCGCCACTGTCCTCGACCTGCAGCTGGATGCTGGCCGAGCCGAGCATGTGGCCGGCTTCGAGGAAACACGCGCGCACCCCGGGCGCGACCGCGACGGGTTCGTCATACGGCACCGGCTTCAGCTGCTGGAGAATCTGCTCGACGTCGCCGAGGGTGTAGAGCGGCTCGACGGGCTTGTCTCCAGCGGACCGACGGCGGTTGGCCCGCTCGGCGTCCTGGCCCTGGATCTTGGCGGAGTCCCGCAGGATCAAGCCGGTCATCTCGATGGTGGCGGGCGTGGCGAGGAGCGGCCCGGTGTAGCCCGCCCGGGCCAGCAATGGCAGCCGGCCGGTATGATCGAGATGCGCGTGCGTCAGCAGCACGGCGTCGAGCGGCATCACGGCCGCCCCCAGCGCCGAGCGGTTCAACTCATCCACCTTGCGCCCGCCTTGGAACAAGCCGCAGTCCACGAGCACCCGGGACCGCGGAGTCTCCACCAGATAGGCTGAACCAGTTACTTCGCCGCCAGCCGCACCGAGAACCGTGATTTTCATGAGTTGGGTACAACGCGTTACACGCGATCGCGCGTCCGGGCAAGGCGGGGACTCGGCTGAGTTGGGTCCATGCAGTTGAGAGCTGAGAGTTCAGAGCTGAGAGACCGATCTCCAGCGCTGAAACCCGCGCCAGCACGCCTAAAAATGAAATTCACCTTTTGGTTTTGCTCTCAACTCTCAGCCCTCAGCTCTCAACGGAATTCTTACGGCTGAGTCGCCCCCACCCTCGGCCTACGCTCCCCGCCCCGGAGCGCGCTCCGCCAGCTTTTGCGCGACCTCGCCCGGCAGGTGCATCGTCTGCGTGGGAAACGCGAAAGCGAGACCCCGGGCGGTTACCGCCCGCATGATGCCCAGGTTGACCTGCTGCCGCAACTGCATGCCGGACAGGAAATCGGAGGACTTGCTCGCATAGACGATCCAGATGTCGAGCGACGATGCGCTGTAGTCACGAAAATACACCATCACGGAGGACGGATCCACTTCCTGCTCCCGCAGGATGATTTGGCGGATTTCCTCCACGATCGCCTCCATCTGTTCGGGCGTCGTGTCGTAGGTCAGCCCGATCACTTGCTCGACGCGGCGCTGCGTGAAGCGGGAGAGATTGACGATCGACTCCGCCGCGACCGTCTTGTTCGGAATCACGACGAGGGACTTGTCGATCAGGCGGATCTTCGTCGACCGCAGGCCGATGTCCTCGACGGTGCCCGTGTGCGCGCCGATCTTCACCGCCTGGCCCAGCTTGAACGGCTGGTCGATGGCCACGACAATGGAACCGAAGAGATTCGCCAGCGTATCCTGCGCCGCGAGGGCGAAGGCCAGGCCGCCGATGCCGAGACCGGCGAGGAAGGCCCGCACTTCAAAGCCGAGGCTTTGGGCCGTGAGCAGCACCCCCAGGACGGCGAACAGCGTGATCAACGTCTTTTTGATCCACGGCATGAACGCCGCGACGCTCATCTGGCGCTCATGCGCCACTTCCTGCGCGTGGTCGAGGATCGCGTTGAACGCACGCCACAGGCCCCAAAAGATCGCCAGCGAAAACGCGACTCGCGAACCGTAGCCGATGAACTGATCGGCCTCGGCCGAGAGCTTCAGGACTTTCAGCGCGGCGAAGATTCCCGTCACCATGACAAACGCCGCCGCCGGCGCCTCCATGGCGGGAAAGAGTTTGTCGTCCAGGGTGGTCTCGGTCTTCGCGGCGAGTTTTTTCAGCGCCACGAAAATAATCCCGGTGACAATTCGCCGCGCCAGGAGCGCACACGCCAGCAGCAGCGCGCTGATCACGTAATGGGTCACGGTGTTGCCGCTGGTGCGAACGTTGAAGAGTTCGAGGATGACATCGACCAGGTGCTCGAGGAAATCGGGTGAGTGCGTGCCGTCCCTCTTGGCCATCGTCACCGCCGCCGCGGCCGCGATGGTGTCCTTTTCCTCCGTCGTCGGTTCGCCGGCCGGCGCGGCCGGCTGGACCTGGGCTGGCGGCGGCGCGTCGGCCGCCCTCGCGGCGGGCACCGCGAACGTGCCCGCGCACAGGCAGCTGAACAAAAAGAAGTATCGTTTCATAGGCGTCGTGGACTCAAGGAGCCACGGACGTGATGTCAAAAAATTTGCCGCGGGATGCGGCCTCTGTCCGGTGGCCCCGCACCACCGGCGGCCAGGAACTCCGCCGGGGCCAATGGCCCCGGTTCACGCCCTCGACCGGGCAGGCGCCGCTGCCAGCCCCAAAGGCACACGGCAGAGTGTCACGTCACTTTGCCCGTCGCCGCTTCCACCGCATGTACCAGCCGACGCCAACGACAATTCCCGCGGCCACCACGCCGACGCTGTGGATGAACCATGCATCAGGCACCGTCGGCGGCGGAAAAAACATGTGATCGGTCAGGATCATTTCACCGCCCACCTTGCCGAGGAGGGCGGCGCCGATCCAGACGATGATCGGGTAGCGGTCCATCAGCTTGGACAGCAGGTTGCTGGTGAACACCACCAGCGGGATGCTCAGGCCGAGCCCAAACAACAGCAGGGCGAAGCTGCCCTTCGATGCCGCCGCCACCGCGAGGACGTTGTCGATGCTCATCGTGATGTCGGCGACCAGAATCAGCCACACGGCCGACCACAGGGTAGTCGCAGCCTTGCCCTCACCCCCCGCCGCGCCGCCGGTGTTGTCCCGCAGCAGCTTGATCGCGATCCAGAATACCAGTGCCCCGCCGATGAACTTGATGTAGTCCATCGCGAGCAGTTGGGCGGCAAAAAACGTCAGCACGACGCGCAGCGCCACCGCGACTCCGGAGCCGAGAAGAATGCCCAGCAGCCGCTCCTTCGATTTCAGCTGCCGCACCGCCAGGGCGATGACGACGGCGTTGTCGCCGGCGAGCACGATGTCGATCAAGACGATGCTGATGACGGCGAAAACCCACTGCCCGAGGGATTCCGGTTGAATAGAGGTCGTGGCGGCGAGAAGCATGAAGCGAGAGTCGCAATGCATTTTGGCCCTGTCGCTGCGTCAATGGGATAATCTGCGTTCCCGCGCCGTTCACTCCGCCTAATCGAGAAAACGTCCGGCCCAATCGGGGCGCACCACGGGACGTGGCCGCCACGCGCCGAAGATGCGGCGGCGCCAGCGCGCGACCCCGCGATAAGCGGCATCGCGTCCTCCGGCCGGGACGAGCGCCAGGATGGCCGCCAGCGGCCGGCCCACGCCGCCGATGGCTCGCAGGGCCGCGATCATGCCGGCGGTGCGCAGCAGGAATTCCCGCCGATCGCGGCGCGCCCAGGCGGGCACGTAGACGAGCGTATCGAAATCCGCCGTGGGCAAACCGTGGGTGCGAAGATACGCCTGGGCCGCCCCACCCTGCAACGGCGCGAACCGCAGCCGGGCCTGGCAATCCAGCCGCAGCAGCGCCCGAACGATCCCATGGCAAAGCCCGCATCCCCCATCGAAGAGGAGGACCGGGCCGAAAACGGAAGAATCATGGGCCGACGGCATGGCGGATCTCAGGGCCACCATGCGCCGCCCGGAAGAAAAGAGAAGCGCTCAGCTCACCGGGATCTTGCGCGGCTTGAGCGCCTCGTGCTTCGGCAGCGACACCCGCAGCACCCCATCGCGGAGTTCCGCCGCAATCTTGTCGGTGTCGATCGCATTGTCATGCGTGAGCACCAGCTCGAACGGGGCGTCCACAGTTTCGCGATACAGCGCGGTCCAGCCTTCCGGCTGTTGCCAGGCGCGGCGGCCAATGATCCGGACCTGGCCTTCGTCGGCCGTGAGGTCGAGACCGTCCCTGTTCACGCCTGGCAGGAAGACGATCGCGCCAAAGGCCTCGGGCGTTTCCTGGATTTCGTAGCCGGGTTTCACGGTCTGATCGAGATCGGGCGCGCGATCGTCCGGGCGCGCCACGGGTGCGGAGGAGAGTTTGGGCAGGAACGAGTTGAGAAGTGACATGAGGGGAGAGATTGAGTTGAAGTTTAAGTTGAAGCTTAAGTTGAGGAATCGATGGCGATGCCGCGGGTGCGGTCAGTTGACGGCCACGGTGATCTTCTTCGGCTTGGCCTCTTCGCGTTTCGGCAGCGTGACG
The DNA here is from genome assembly GCA_044344465.1 of Opitutaceae bacterium. Taxonomy (GTDB): domain Bacteria; phylum Verrucomicrobiota; class Verrucomicrobiia; order Opitutales; family Opitutaceae; genus ER46. The sequence goes on along the minus strand of JBIJCX010000043.1, from coordinate 23,493 downwards.
GTGAGCACACCGTTCTCGTAGGCCGCCGCGATTTTGTCGGTCTGGATCTGATCGGAGATGCTGACCGAACGACTCAAGGCGAACGACTCGCCGGCCTTGCCGGTCTGGTCGGCACCGGTGGGAGGACCGGCCGGGGTTTTGCGGACCGCGGTGATCGTGAGATAGCCCTCGACCAGCTCGACGTTGATGTCTTCGCGGCTCACGCCGGGGAGCTCCGCGCGGACATAGGTGTTGTGCTTGTCCTCGTAGAGATCCACCGGGAAGCGCGTGCCCAGCGGGCCGTCGCCGAGGTTCGAAAGGGCGGATTCAAACAGCCGGTTGATCTCGCCCTCGAGACCGGACCACGGTGAACGCGGCGTGCCCCCCAGTGCGGGCGGCAGGCTGCGGAAGGAAGGATAGGCGTAACGAACGAGTCTCATGATGGTTTCTCCTGAATGGGTTGGGTTGATTGAACGCCGCTCCCTCTGCAGGCGCCGGACCACGCGGGGCCCCGGCGGCAAGTCGCGCCCGGAGCGCGATTTGAGCTGTCCGGTTCGATCGGCACTGTGCAATCCCGGCCACGTTGCGCCGTCACAGGTGGGAAAAATCGTCGCGCAGTCGGTGCGTTCGGAAATACGCTCGGTTCTAGTGGATTATCGATCCTACGCGGGGGAAAGACATCGACTGGCCGGAGCCCACCCGCCCGCAGCAAGATCAAGGATTGCGCCCCCTGCATGTCCTTCGACAATCCATAGTGTCACTTCGACAATAGGAGTGTCCGCGAGGCGGCCGAAAAGAAGCTGCGCGAGGACTTCATCGTCCTCGCCCTCTGGCAGTCGGTCATAAATCGAAACTGAAGTTTACTTCGGGCCCGGTCGCACCGGCCGGGGCCCGACTTTCACCCAACGCCTGCCAACCCACGCCCACTCGAATTTCAGCCCTGTCGTAACACTGACAATCGTGGGATTGAAGCTCAACGTAAGTGAATCATGAAGGTACCATTCGCCAATGCGGGCATCCTTCATGCATTGGACACTGGCTTCAGGCCATGTTTGCCAACTGCGAAAATGCCCCCAACTCTCAAAGCAGCAATCGCACTCCCACTCTCCGCTACAAACTCAATGGTCGCCAACTCAGTCGAGTCATCCAACCCCAACCAGATGTTGCGACCCAAAACGGTTCGCAAAACCGGTCGGTCCCAACGGTTGGAATCGTCGCAACCGGAATTGGGGTTGTCTTTAGAAATTGAAAGCAAGACCGAAGGAAAAGCAGAGATTCTCAGACGGGAGTTCAAGCGACCGTTCCTCAAGTGGGCAGGAAGCAAATTTAAGATTCTCGATGCTATCTTGGCCAATCTCCCCCCCGGTAATTGTCTTGTTGAACCGTTTGTCGGTTCGGGAGCAGTATTTCTGAATGCTGGTTATCGCGAGAACCGCGTGGCCGATGCGAATAAGCACCTAATTGGAACGTTTCTTCAGATTAAGACGAACCTTGCTGAAACGCTTTCTGAAGCGGAAAAACTCTTCGTCCCAGAGTGTAACACGGAGGAAGCGTTCTACCGACTCCGAGCGGAATTCAATTCCGATGCGTCGCCAACGGCCCGTCATGCAGCGTTGTTCATTTATCTGAATCGGCATTGTTTTAACGGCCTTTGCCGCTTCAACCGCAGCGGACAATTCAACGTCCCTTTCGGAAGATACCGTGGGCCGACAGTCCCAAAGGCGGAAATTCTCAATTTTCATTCTTTCGCTCAGGCCACGGAGTTTTCAACGGAAAGTTTTTTGGTCACGATGAACAAGGCCCAACGCGGTGACATCGTTTACTGTGACCCGCCGTATGCCCCTTTGACAGAGACAGCGAATTTCACGTCTTACAGCACGACGGATTTTGGTGAGGCGGACCAACGCTCACTCGCGGAAGCGGCCTTAGAATTGGCTGCTAGAGGCGTTCCCGTGGTGATATCGAACCACGATACCCCACTTACCCGCGAACTCTACGCCAAGGCAAAATGCCGCTACATTTCTGTTCAGCGTTACATCAGTTGCGACAGCACTAACAGAGCGGAAGCTCCCGAGGTGGTCGCGTTGTTCGATTGAGAAGATGCCAATAAAGGCGAAACACGGAGTGCAGATTGGGTCTGCTCAGATTTTCTTGGCCGATTGTCTCGCGTGGATGGAGCACGCCGCGGCCGAAAGCCCGGATGGCTTGTTCGACACAATCATTACTGACCCGCCTTACCGTCTCTCCAATGATGGTATCACTTGTCAGTCAGGAAAGATGGTCAGCGTGAATAAGGGGAAATGGGACAAGTCAGAAGGGCATGACCAGGACCACGAGTTCAATTTATCGTGGCTTTCGCTTTGCCAGAAGCTCTTGAAAAAGGATGGGACCATTTGGGTTTCTGCCACTAGCCACGCCGCATTTTCCATCGGGCACGCGATGAAAGCCCTTAGATTCAAAATCCTGAACGACATTGTTTGGGCAAAGCGAAACCCGCCACCGAACCTCTCGTGCCGCTACTTCACGCACAGTCACGAGCATATCATTTGGGCCGCAAAGAATCCCCATTCGAAACACACGTTTCATTATGCGGCCATGAAAGCGGAGAACCTCGGGAAGCAAATGCGTTCCGTTTGGGAATTCTTGCCGCCCCCTAAGTCCGAGAAATCATTTGGAAAGCACCCGACTCAAAAACCATTGGGGTTGATGCGGCGTTGTGTCGCTGCGTCCACGCCCATTGGTGGCGTGGTCTTTGACCCGTTCATGGGGTCGGGCACGACCGGAGTCGCTGCGTTACTTGAAAGGCGAAGTTTCGTCGGTTGTGAGAGCGAGCAATCATATTTTGCCCTTGCCGAACGACGTTTGAAAGACGCCGTCGCGAGTCCCTTGAGTTCAGAAACCGAACCGCTTGCACTCAGCATCGATTTCCCGCCACGGTTTGCCGCGAGACCAGTTCGCAGCGTCGCTCACTGAGAAGTTTTGCATCAGAACTTGATGCAGGCCCAAGTGCTTAATTCGTTTCTTTAGTTTGGCGTAAGCTTTATTTTCCTCGGCAACCATTCCGCCATAAATCACCGCAAACCAAACTTCCGCTTCTTCGACGTGCTTTCCGTATTTCGTAGCCTCCGATGCAATCACCTGCGAAACGTGGGGGTCCAAGCTTTCGGTGGTTAACGCGTAGATTTTTTGAAATGAGCGGTAGACTGTTTGAGCTGACGTGGCGTCCGCAAGTTTCGAGAAAAAGGCAAAATATTCTGTGTCTTTTGGGGCGTATGCATTTTCCGATGGTCGCTCCAAGAAGACGCACCAGTCATCAAATTTTCCTTTCCCGAAAAAAACCTTGGTTCCCACGCCAGACTTGTGAATTCGGGTCATTATGGAGCGGTAGCGCTGTCACGTCAGGACCACTGCGAAGCGGGTCTCGAACGCACTTCGAAGCATGTGGCGACCGCTTTCCGTCCAGTAGGTCACGTCTTGCTCAATAAAAAACCATTTAGCCAACAGCAGAACGCGAGCGGCTTGAGTGTCGTCGCGGAAAAAGTTCAGACCCGAGAGAATCTCGTCACTCGCATCGCATTTCCAGATTCGCCGCATTGCGGAGAAGAGTTCCTCCCGATGGGCAGTCGAGCGTGCGATTAGTGAAGCGGTCTCTTCAAAGACATCGCCATGTTTTGGCGGCTTGGGGTTGAGGTTCTTGAACCGCTTAAAATTCTGGCAGTGGACGACGAAATCGGCCCCCTTGTTCAACCGCGTCGGACGATGCAGGGTAATCAAGCTTCCGTCGGGGAGTTTCTCGACCTCGTAGCAGTAGGTGTTGCGGACTGTTGGGGTCCCCGGTTCTTCACGTATCCAGTGACCAAACACTTCAGCCCTAATCGCCGCACGCTCCGTTGATTTCAGACTGAGTGTCAGCCGATGCGGATTCGACGTCTTAACTACCGTCACGGCAACCTCCCCCGGATGGCGTCTTCCATGAACCCTTTCATGAAATACCACGCGAAATTCTTGTTTGAAACGAGGCGACCGTGAGCAGGCGAAAAAATTGGATGATAGGGTTGCGAGTCTTTGGTCCGCACTTGAATGTATCCAGCGGGGCCAGAAGCCGTGTGGAGCATACCGTCGGCTCCTTCCTCAATTTGCAGGCGAAGCGTGTTGCAGATGGCTTCGTATTCGCCCCGTAGGACTTCGAACAATTTCGACCCGGGACGGCTTTGAATGTGAATGACCCGGAGGAAATACCACTCGGCAACCGATGCCGCATCCTTCACCGTCGGCAGGTAAAGGAGATTGCATATTTTGCCGTGAAGGTAGGATTTCTCAAATGGCGTAGGCGGCACAGAAATCAGCGTCGAAAACGTTTTCGAAATCTGGCAAATGAACATGGTTTCGCGTGGTCTCCCTGCGGGACACGCCTTGTTCGTTTTTAGCTCCCCGTCCTCAAAATCCAACTGTGCTCCGTCCAGCTTCAACCCGAGGTGTTGAAGCAACAACTGTCCAACGTTACCTTTGTTCGTCCAAAGGTCCTCGGGATGGTCAACGAACAATTCGCGGAACGGTCTGTTGCATGCCTTCTCCAAAGCGGGAATCGCGTCATTTAGTCTCATTATTTGCTGGAGAGGAGTATCCCGAGTAGGTTTTCAGGCTCTGAAGGATATTCAAGCGTTCCGTTGGACCCGGTCACCAGCGCGATGGTCGTCGTTCTCCAGGCATATTCGCCAGGCACCGCTCACCCTTCGCTCGCTCTGGGCCGGTGTCCCGATTATTCTCTCACTCCTACGATGAACATGGAAATCAAAGCCCGCGATCTCATCGCCGCTGGCTGGCACGAAGGCCGCCGCCTCGGTCCGGCCCTGCGCCGCGCCCGCGACCTCGAGTCGACGGGCCTGACGCGTGCCGACGTGCTGACCGCACTCGAGGCGGAGTTTCCAAAGCAACTCGCCGTCATCCTTCCGCGCTACGAGCCGGCGCCGCTGACCGAGGCCATCGAGGCTGATACGCCAGAGGAAGCGACCATCGTCGCCACGGCCCGCCAGCGGATGACCGAACTGTTGCACGTCCCGGTCGTGAAACGCGGTGTGATCATGCCGGATGCCTGCCCTACGAGCGGCGGTCGGGCGACGATCCCGGTCGGCGGCGCCATCGAAGTCGAAAACGCCATCATCCCTGGCGCGCACTCGGCCGACATCTGCTGCTCGATGTTTGCGACGTTCTTCCCCGCCAACCACCCGGTTGGCGAAATGATGGATCATCTCCAAAAGACGACGCACTTCGGTGCCGGTGGCCGACCGCGGGGACACCAGATGACATCCGCCGTGCTCGACGAACCGGTATGGGACAACCCGTTCCTTTCCGGCCTGCGCAGCCGTGCCCAGGATTTTCTGGGCACGCAGGGCGACGGCAACCACTTCGCCTACGTCGGTCGCATCCAGTTTTCGGAGGTGCAACGCGTGGCCCTTGAATCGGCCGGCTACGCGGAGCTGGCCGAGTGGATCGTGCGCCGTGAGGGTGCGTTCAACGTGCTCGTGACCCACCACGGCTCGCGCGGCCTCGGCGCCGACGTCTACAAGCGTGGCCAGAAGGCCGCCCGCCAGTGGTGCGACGAAAACGCCAAGGACATCCCGGATTCCGCGGTCTGGCTGCCGGGCGATTCGCCGGAGGGTCGCGCGTACTGGGACGCGCTGCAGTACATCGCCCGCTGGACGCGGGAGAACCACGCCTTGATTCACGAGGCGGTGCTGCGCCGCCTCGGTCAGCGGGCCCTTGTTCAGATCGGCAACGAGCACAACTTCGTGTGGAAACGCGGCGACTCCTTCTTCCATGGCAAGGGTGCCACGCCGGCGTGGCAGGATGCGGCGGGGCGGCCGTTGCTCGGATTGATCCCGCTTAACATGGCCCGCGAAATTCTCTTGGTCCTCGGGGCGGGCAACGACCGCTACCTGTCGTTCTGCCCGCACGGCGCCGGCCGCAACCAATCGCGCACCGCCATGCTCGCGCCGTTCAAGGACGCCGACGGCGAACTCGATCCCGCACGCGTCAACCGGGTACTCGCCGAATCCACCGCTGGCCTCGACATCCGCTGGTTCGGGGGCGCGCCGGACCTCTCCGAGTCACCGCTCGGCTACAAGGACGCGACCAAGGTGAAAGACCAGATCGAACGCTTCGGCCTGGCGACGGTGGTTGGGGAAATCCAACCGCAGGGCTGCATCATGGCTGGCCAGGCACCGGAACCGCCATGGGCTCGTGCCCGGCGCGAGAAACGGGCGGCGCACAAAGCCGCCAGGCGTGAAGGTGCCGCTGAGGTCGGCGAATCACTGAGTTCTGCCGCCCGCCGCAACGCGCTCGCGGATGAGTTCTGAAAACTGTCCCGCAGTCGGCCGAAGTCTGGTTCGTGGACATGGGCTTCGTGGGTAAACCGCGTCACGCGTTCGTAAAGGCAGCGCCTGCAGATGGAAGACGCGATTCGTGCTCCATATGATGATTGGAGCTGTTGCGCCTCACCCATCCAGGATCGTTCCTAACCTCCGCCGAGATCGAAGCAGCGGCGGGAAAACGGATTTTGACACCCCGCTGACCCGGTCTTTCGCTGCCCATTTCTCCCCCCTCCGCTGATGAAACCTCTCCTTGTCCTCCTCGCGCTCGTCAGTGGGGCATCGGTTTTTGCCCAAACTGCCGCGGACGAAATGAAGCTCTGGCCGCGCGAAGTCCCCGGCGAGCGGGATTTCAAGCCTCCGGCGTTCGACTCCAAAGCTCCGCCCCCGAAGGATGACGGCACCCTGCGCATCACCTTGGTGACCGATCCGACACTCACACTCTTCCGAGCACCCGCCGCCAAAGCCAATGGCGCCGCCGTGCTCATCTGCCCGGGTGGCGCCTACAACATCCTGACTTGGAACAAGGAGGGGACCGAGGTGGCGGAATGGCTGAATTCCCTGGGCGTCACCGCCGCCGTGCTCAAGTACCGCGTGCCCCGGCGCAACAAGGACACTCCGCACTCCGCCCCGCTGCAGGACGCGCAGCGCGGCTTGCGGATCATGCGCCAGCACGCCGACGCTTGGGGCATCGATCCCCGCCGGATCGGCATTCTCGGGTTTTCCGCCGGAGGGAACCTCACGGTGATGGCAGGAACGCATTTCGACGAAACGACCTATCCAAGGCAGGACGCCGCGGACGACCTGAGCTGCCGTCCCGATTTCATGATCCCAATCTACCCCGCCTATCTCGGGGACGAAAAACGTCCCGGCCCCCTCAGTCCGCTCGTGCGCGTGAACAAGGAGACGCCACCCACCTTTTGCGCGGTGACGCACGACGATCAGTTGCGCGGAGTGAACGCGGCGCTGTTCTACATCGAATTGAAAAAGGCCGGCGTGCCCGCGGAGCTGCACATCTTCACCAAGGGCGGTCACGGCTACGGCCTGCGCCCATCGGCCAATCCCGTCTCCCACTGGCCGCAGGTCTGTGCGGAATGGCTGCAGACGATGGGACTGCTCACGCCAAAATCGGGACCTTGAATACGGCCGGGCGCTGCCCGTGCAGCCGCAGCTCCTGCGGGTATGTCACGGAGTTTCAAGAGGAGGCACGCCGGACCCGCAAGCATTCGCTCACTGGATGGCCTGTAGCAGCTTTCCAATTTCAACCAGACTGAGCACCTCTGTTTCGGCGTCTAGTGGGAATCGCTCGTTGCCGGGGTAGATGACGAAGCGCTTGGCCGGCGCCAAATCCGCGCACGCGTGATGAAAGCCCCGCTCCAACTTCGGTGCCGAGCTGCGCTTGATTTCGACGGCCCACAGCTCGCCGCCCGGCACGGTGAGGACCAAATCGATTTCTGCGCCGGCTGCGGTTCGATAAAAGTGCGCCTCGGTGCCGCGCGGGGCCTGCACCAGCAGCGTCTCAATCACGAAACTCTCCCAACTCGGGCCTGCCACTGGATGCCCGAGCAATTGTTCTTTACTGCCCAAGCCGAGCAGCGCGTGGACGATGCCGCTGTCGCGCACGAAAACCTTCGGCGACTTGACGAGGCGTTTGCCGACATTGCGATGCCAGGCGGGCAGCCGGCGCACGAGCAGCAAATCGACCAGCAGGTCAAGGTAGCGGGCCACCGTCTTGCCATCGACGCCCAAGCCTTGGGCCAGCGTAGCCGCGTTGTGCAGGCCAGCCTGAAGATGCGCGAGCATCGTCCAGAAACGCCGTAGTGTCTCGGCCGGAATACGGGAGCCGAACTGCGGAACGTCACGCTCAAGATAGGTGCGGATGAAATCCTCGCGCCAATCCAAGCTGAGCCGATCGCTTGTAGCCAAGAAACTGGGGGGGAAGCCGCCACGAGTCCAAAGGCGGTCCAATTTTTCGCTGCCGACCTCCCTTGCGTCGAAGGGAGCCAACTCAAGGTAAGTGATGCGCCCGGCCAGACTTTCTCCGGACTGTTTCAGCAAGTCGACAGAGGCCGATCCAAGGAGCAGGAATCGCCCGCCTTTTTTTCCGCGCCGCCTCCCCTGATCGATCAAGCCCCGCAGGATTTGAAATATCTCCGGCGCACGATGCACTTCATCCAGAATGACCAGTTCGTCTTCGTGCTCAGCGAGGTAACGGCCAGCGTCCGACAATTTCGCGCGATCGGCTGGCGACTCCAAATCGAGGTAGAGAGAAGGGCGCGTTTCTCCGATCCCCAAGGCCAGCGTTGTCTTGCCCACTTGGCGCGGCCCCAATAGCCCGACGGCCGGGCTGTGCTCAATGGATTCGGCCAATTTGTCGTGAATGCGCCGGTTTATCATCCATGCAAAATGGGCATCTAGTGCCATATTTACAAGGATGGTTCATGGATTTTTTGAGCATTCGGCATCGTGTGGCTAATGAGGCTGATTGAAGGTGGCCTTCGGGTTCGGGTTTCCGAAATTTGCCTCAATCCGGCTGGCCGAGACCAGATCATGAAACGATCTTCCCCGGCGAAATGGCCTGTCCACGGAAATAAGCCTCACTGAGGTTCGGATTTTCGGCCCCGTGGGGACGCCAGTGCGGAACAAAATCCGAACTCAGTGTTGAAGAGTGACACATCCGTTGGCCGGAAGCTGATGCACGGTGCCACGGGTCCACGGCCGTCCAAGATCGGTGAGGACACCGCGGGCGTTGAGGCGCTCCGCGATGTCACCTTCCGTGAGATGTTCATCGAGGAACGCGCGGTAGACCGCAGGCCGACTGGAACGATCGATTAAGGGAGAGAGCTGCGCGGCGAAGCGCTGCGGTGACTGGTAGCCCAGCGAACTGTGGGGACGGGCTTTGTTATACCCCAAAGTGCCGCGAACGAAATGAAGCTCTGGCCGCGCGAAGTCCCCGGCGAGCGGGATTTCAAGCCACCGGCGCCTGACTCCAAGGCTCCGCCCCCGAAGGATGACGGCACCCTGCGCATCACCTTGGTGACCGATCCGACGCTCACGCTCTTCCGGGCGCCCGCCGCCAAAGCTAATGGCGCCGCCGTGCTCATCTGCCCGGGTGGCGCCTACAACATCCTCGCCTGGAACAAGGAGGGGACCGAGGTGGCGGAATGGCTGAATTCCCTGGGCGTCACCGCCGCCGTGCTCAAGTACCGCGTGCCCCGGCGCAACAAGGACACGCCGCACGCCGCCCCGCTGCAGGACGCGCAGCGCGGCTTGCGAATCATGCGCCAGCACGCCGACGCTTGGGGCATCGATCCCCGCCGCGTTGGCATTCTCGGGTTTTCCGCCGGAGGGAACCTCACGGTGATGGCAGGGACGCATTTCGACGAACCGACTTATCCAAGGCAGGACGCCGCAGACGACCTGAGCTGCCGTCCCGATTTCATGATCCCAATCTACCCCGCCTATCTCGGGGACGAAAAACGTTCCGGCCCCCTCAGTCCGCTCGTGCGCGTGACCAAGGATACGCCGCCCACCTTCTGCGCAGTGACGCACGACGATCAGTTGCGCGGAGTGAACGCGGCGCTGTTCTACATCGAATTAAAAAAGGCCGGCGTGCCCGCGGAGCTGCACATCTACACCAAGGGCGGTCACGGCTACGGACTGCGCCCATCGGCCAATCCCGTCTCCCACTGGCCGCAGGTCTGTGCGGAATGGCTGCAGACGATGGGACTGCTCACGGCAAAATCGGGACCGTGAACACGGCCGGGTTCTGCCAGGCAACCGCAGATCCCAGAGTAGAAGCTCCACGGTTTTCCTTGGAACCGAGCATATTTCCCGATTACCCCTGCGACTAGCACTGAGCGTATTTCCCAATTGGAAAACCAATTGCCTGCGAGAGAAGCTGCTCACCAGAACCGAGCGTATTTCTTGCCGCACGCCCGTTGATCTTTCTCTTTCCTCTTTCTCTTAATCTTTCTCTCCCGCCGGCAATCCCTGACGAAAGAGAAAGATAACGAGGAAAGAGAAAGATTGGCAGGGCGACTTTGACACTGTCCGCCGCGCGGGCAGGCCGTCCCGCCTTTCTCCTCGTGTCCACCGGCCGCGGAGGCCAAATGTTGCGGGTCACATGGCCAGCCTCGCGCCACGTTCAACGCCCCTTCCTGCGCCTGGCGCGGTTTTCCTGAGCTATGCCTCGCAGGACGCCGTCGCGGCCCGCCGGATTTGTGACGCCCTGCGCGCGGCCGGCGTGGAGGTGTGGTTTGATCAAAGCGAACTGGTCGGCGGCGATGCGTGGGATGTGAAAATCAAGAAACAGATTCGGGACTGCGCCCTCTTCCTGCCGGTGATCTCCGCCACGACCCAGGCGCGCCGCGAAGGTTATTTTCGGCTGGAGTGGAAGCTGGCCGCCCAGCGCACGCACATGATGGCCGACGGCACCCCGTTCGTCTTGCCCATTGTGATCGACGCGACGCACGATGCCGACGCCCTTGTCCCGGAGGAGTTCCGCAGTGTGCAATGGACGCGGCTCCCCGGCGGCGACACCTCGCCGGCCTTCGTGCAACGGGTCCGGGCGCTGGGCGTTGAATTCAGCGAACGTCCCCTCTCCGGGCCCGGCGGTCGCGACCCGGTGCCGCCGCCGTCGGGCAACAAGAGTCTTCGCGAACCGGTGGCACCAGCCTCCGGTCCGCCGCCGCCCGCGCCCGCCTTCCGATTTGCGGGTCGGGATTATCGCGACGCCGTGCAACTGGCGGCAGGCCTCGTCCGGAGCTGGCAGGAGGCGGCCAACCGCTGGGCGGATGGTTCGATCCTGGCCTGGATCAGCCAGCACGCTCGGGACGAGCCCATGGTCAGCCGGCTGCGGGCCATCGCCGTCGCGGAGAAACTCGACGGCCCACAGCAACTGGCGGTGGCGTTGCTCGCACTGAGCCCAACGCTTCCCCTGATCTGGCAGGGAGAGGTGGTCACCGACGAGTGGATGACCGCGCGACCCGAACTGGCGGCCAGATTATGTGACAGCGCGGTGCCGCACTGGTTGAAGGAACTTCGCGGTGAAGACTGGCTGTGGGACCGCGCGGCGCGTCGGGCCACGCTCCTCAAGGAATTAACCGGAATAGGCTTCGAGGTGGACCGGGCGCAGGTCGACCGACAGATCTTCCGGCCGATGGAGGCCATCGTCGAGGACGTGCGCGCCTTGGTCGAACAGTTTCCCCGTGCGCAGGAGCCGGTGATCGATGCGCTCCTGCAACAGGACGATCTCTCGTTGGCCGAAGCCATCGTCCTGCTGGCGGCACCGCGGGATATTTTTCTGCCGGCCGGCGCCGAGTCGTCCCAGCCGCGCGCCAGGCGAAGCGCGACGGACGAAGGCGGGCCCGGCCCGGTTCCGGCCGCGCCGGGCCGGGACGACCTCACGGCGATCTTCGGCGCTGATGGCGGCGGCGAATATTTCGACGAGCTCCGCTGCCTGCAGGGTCATGCCGGGCCGGTGCAGTCGGTGGCGTTCAGTCCCGGCATGCGCTGGGTGGCGAGCGGGAGCAGCGATGCCAGCATCATCGCGTGGGATCCCCACACCGGGCTGGAATTCCGGCGCCTGGCGGGGCATTCCGCCGCGGTGCAGAGCGTGGCGTTCAGCCCCGACGGGCACTGCCTGGCCAGCGGCAGCGCCGACGCTTCCGTGCGCTTCTGGGAAACCAACATCGGCCACGAACTGCGGCGCATGAACGGCCACAAGGCCTCCGTCCGGTCCGTCGTATTCAGTCCGGACGGACGCCAGCTGGTCAGCGGCGGAGCCGACAATTGCATCGTCCTCTGCGATGTCTGGAGCGGGCAGGAACGGCTGCGCCTGACCGGACACGACGACTGGGTCTCGGGCGTGGCTTTCAGCCCGGACGGGCACCGGGTTGCCAGCAGCAGCGCGGACGGATCGGTGCGGCTTTGGGACGCCGAAAGCGGCCGGGAAGTCCGGCGGCTCGACGGGCATGCGGGCACCGTGCACGGCGTGGCGTTCAGTCCGGACGGACGTTGCCTGGCCAGTTGCGGCGTCGATGGCACGCTCCGCCTGTGGGACCTCAAGAGCGGACGGGAAGAGAGCCGGCTGACCGGCCATTCCGGGGCGGTTCATTGCGCGGCGTTCAGCCCCGTGAAGCCCTGGCTCGCGAGCGGATCCGCCGACAATACCCTGCGCTTGTGGGACACCAACACCGGCCGTGAATTGCAGCGGCTGGAATCCCACACCGGCGTGGTGCGATGCGTGGCGTTCAACCAGGACGGGCGCCGGCTGGCCAGCGGCAGTTTCGACAAGTCGGTGCGAATCTGGAGCCTGACAAAGGGTGGTTCGCTCGGCCAACCGCCGGTCAAACTGCCTGCATCGGGGCGCGCCACCGGGTGAGGCCGGCACGTTTCCCGGACGGAGTGGAGCGGCGGATCTTACGCAGATACCCGCCAAGGCTCAGCCAGCAGATTCAGGGTTTGGCTGCGCCCGCCGCCCGTTGCCGCGCCTGGAGTTGGTTCAAGGCGTCGGCCGTCTTGATCGCGTAGGCAATCGCGCGCTCGAACGTGTCCGGCTTGAGGTCGCCCTTGTTGATGAAATCGGCCGCGCCGCCGTCCATCGCGGCAAGGTCCGTCTCTTCGCGGGTGTCGCCGGTGAGGAGGATGATCGGGGTCGAGCACTTCCAGTCCTTGGCCTCGCGCAGCAATTGCAGGCCATCGGCGGTGCCGAGGTGGTAATCGAGCAGACACAACGCATAGGAGCCGTTCAGCAGGCGCGTCAGTCCGCTCTCGTAATCGGCCGCGTGCTCCAAGGTGAACTTCTCCTCCTGAAATTTTGCCACCAGCATACCGATGAGCTGGGCGATCATCGTATCGTCGTCGATTAAGAGGATTTTTCTCGGGTTGTTCATGGGCAGCAATCGCGGCGCGACAGGCGTCTCGCCATCATGGTTTTGTGGTGATGGGGAAAGTGGTGCGAGTTGAAGACTGTGCAGGTCAGGGCGGCGGCGTCAACGTCGCCACCCAGCGGGAAAATACTCATGCCACCTGACGGCTTGGGCGCTTCCGAACCGTGAGGGCCGGGTTTGCTGGGCTGCAAAGCGGCCATGCTTTCAATGATTGACGGATCCAGCAGGCGGATCGTCTGATCGGTAGCGTGCGCCGTGCCCGGCCGCCGCCCGAGTGGCTCGCGGCGCACGAGGCCGAGCCTCATGTGGCGCGAACTTCGTGCGGCCCAGGGCCGGCGCGATACGCCCGCCTTCCGCCTCGCCGTACGCTTCTACGTCAACGGCACGCCCCGACGCGCAGCCGATGCGCTGACCTTGGCGCGCGAGCTGCACGCGGCCGGTGCACCGGACGATGCGGTGCTGCTGGTGCAGGCCGTGCTCGAAAAATCGCCGGAGCATCCCATGGCGAAAGAACTGCTCGCCGCGTGGCGCCCGCCGGCGGGAAAGAAAGCGGACTGAACGGCGACGGCCGCGGGGTTGTCCCGAATGGCGGCGACCGAATCGGTTGCCACTACCCGCGCACGCCGCGCGAGCCTGAACTCGAATGGTTCGAAAGCTCGTCGAGGGGGAGCATCTCCGGATTGACGGTCCCGAAGGCATGGAATTGTAGCGGCGGTCTATGACCGCCGAAGAATTGCTACGATCAGTCAGACACGGTCGGCGGTCATAGACCGCCGCTACAGGGGGCGAGTGTCAATCGGGAGATGCGCCCTCGTCGAGGTGCGTCGCGGCGAACGCTTTGACAATCCGGATGGCCAGGGCATCCATGCGGGCCGTGGCGACCGAACAGTTCACCGTAGCCGATTACCGGGCGATGCCGGAGGGCCCGCCGTATTACCAGCTCGTCGAAGGGGAACTCATCATGGCGCCGTCACCGAGCAGTTTTCATCAGGAGATCGCGGGAAACATCTACTTCTTGCTCCGGCAACATGTGGTGAAACACCGGCTCGGCAAAGTGTGCATCGCACCGCTGGATGTTTATTTGTCGGAAACCAACGTCTTTCAGCCGGACGTTTTTTTCTGTCCAACGTCAGCCTGCCCTTGCTCCAGGCTGACGGCGTGCATGGCGCGCCCGACTTGGTGATCGAGATTGTGTCGCCCTCGAATGGTCCGCTGGAAAAGAAGCGCAAGCGGCCGGTTTACGCGCAGTGCGGGGTGAAGGAACTGTGGCTGATCGATCCGGTGCTGGAGCAAATCCACCGCTACGATTTCACCCTCGATGCCGCCAAGCCGGCGCGGATCGTGGACAGTGAGGAGAATTTTGAGACGCCGTTGCTGCCCGGGCTCGTGGTCAGCGCGGTCGAGGTGTTCAGGCGGTGACGGGCGGGAGTTGTGGGCTGGGCGCCTCGCATGGGTTTGTTTTGGCGGCATCGCGCCGACCGGTTTCTACGCCCCGGCGCGGTGGTTGGGCCCGAAATCGTCGACCGCAGGCTTTGACAATCGGCAATGACGTTGCAAGATTTCACGCATGATCGAGCGCACTTCCTACCTGCGCAGAATTCGCACCGGCCTGAAACGGAGCCCGGTGGTCGCGCTCCTTGGCCCGCGTCAATGCGGCAAAACCACGCTCGCCCGCCAGATTCTGCCGGCAAACTCCGCCAACTACTTCGATCTCGAGGATCCGGCCGTCGCGGCCATGCTCGAGCAGCCGATGACGGCGCTCCAGCCGCTGCGCGGGCTGGTGGTGATTGATGAGGCCCAGCGACAGCCGGGCATCTTTCCGGTGTTGCGCGTCTTGGCGGACCGGACGGGTCAACCGGCGACCTTCCTCGTGCTGGGCAGCGCCTCACCGGAGTTATCGCGCCAGGCGTCCGAATCGCTCGCGGGGCGGGTGGAGATCGTCGACCTGCGTGGATTTGACGGCGGCGAAATAGCCACGGCGGACCTGGAAAAGCTCTGGCTGCGCGGAGGTTATCCGCGTTCGTTCCTCGCGCAGTCGGATGCCGACAGCCTGCAATGGCGGCGCGATTTCGTGCGCACGTTTTTGGAGCGTGATCTGGCCGGACTGGGGTTTGGGATGCCGCCGGCGGCGCTCGGCCGGTTCTGGACGATGATTTCGCATTATCACGGTCAGATTTGGAACGGCAGCGAGGTGGCTGCGTCGCTCGGGATCGCGCCCAACACCGCCCGGAGCTACCTCGACGCGCTGGAGCAGACGTACATGGTGCGCCGGCTGCCACCCTGGCACGCCAACCTCGGAAAACGGCTCGTGAAGTCGCCCAAGCTTTATTTCCGCGACAGCGGGCTGTTCCACACGTTGCAGGGTATCGGGACCGCGGCGGACCTCCTGACTCATCCCAAGCTCGGCGCCTCGTGGGAGGGCTTTGCCTTGGAGGAAATCCTGCAGTCGGTGCAGCCCGAGCAGGCATATTTTTATGCGGTGCACAGCGGCGCCGAACTCGACCTCTTCATGCTTGCGGACGGCCGACGGGTCGGGGTGGAGTTCAAGCGCGAGGATGCGCCGCGACTGACGCACTCGATGCACGTCGCGCTGGAAGATCTGAAGCTCGATCGCTTGAGCGTGATTTACCCGGGCACCCGGCGTTACCGGTTGCACGAGAAAGTGGACGTGCTGCCGTTGCGGGATGTGACCGGTGCGAAGAGGATCGTCGGCACTGACGGCTAGATTCGCCGTGGCGCGGCCGCAGCCACCCCCACCGGGTCGGAAGCCGCAAGAGCTCACCCGTTGAGCCACTTGGCCGCAGCGGCGCAGCGCGTCTCGACGCAGAGCTTTTCCAGGAGGTGTTCGACGTGGCACACGTCGCGTCCGATTCGCTTTTGACAGGCGCCGCGATCTCGAACCGACTCGCACCGCACCGCTTCCCACCCCCGGCGAATCCAGCGTTGCGGCCCGGCGGAACAACCGTCCCACGCGCGCGAATTTTTTCCCCGGGCAGCGCCCTGGTTTAATCGTCCCGTCTCATCCCCCACCCCCACCCCACCTTCCGATGAACGCCATTCATGCCGCGCTTTGGAGCCGTGTTCAGGCCCACGTACTCGATGACCCGCGCTCGCCCCAGCCGTTTTCGCTACGGCTGGCCAAGGAGAATGCGTGGGGTCCTGCCTTCACCCGTCGCGCGTTCGTGGCCGCGATCGCGAGCTTGTCCCAGCGGCGTTTGATCGTGTTGAAAGAACGAAAGATTGTCCGGCCCAGCGACTGGATGCCGGACGGACTGCCGCTGCTCGAGCGGGCCATTCTGGGCGGGACGTTGCCGGGGAGCAAGGTGCGCATCAGCACGGTGCGCAAGGCGGCGTTGGCGGCGTTGGGTTCGCTGCGGGCGGGACTGATCGAACGCGGGTTGGTCATGAGCGCGGGGGCGCGGGCGAATGCCCGTTTCACCCCTTTGCTGCTCGCACTGGTGGTTCCGGCGGTCGGAGTGGCGAAGATCGGGATCGGCCTTTCCCGCGATCGTCCGGTTGGTTTTCTGGTGGCGCTGACCATTATCGCCACCGGCGGGGCGCTGGCGCTGTTCCTGCGTTGTCCGCATCTCACCCGTCGGGGAGACGCCCATTTGCGCCGGTTGCGCGACGAAAACGCCGGCTTGCGGGCATCGGGTGATTTTGGGACGCCGGAGGGCCTGGCCAACCTTCCCATCGCGCTCGGACTCTTCGGGTTCGTGGTGCTGGCGAATACGTCACTGGCGGAATTGCCGGAGGAACTGAAGGATCTTCAGCCGACCGAAGGTTTCGGTGGTTGGGGCAACGGGCGGACGAGCGGCGGCTGCAGCGGTTGCAGCAGTGGTGGTGGTTGCGGCGGTGGCAGCGGGTGCGGGGGATGCGGTGGCGATTAGGGCGGGGCCGGCGTGATTCAAATTCGCTTTCAAGATTGGACGATCTTTGTAGGGGTGTCGCTTGCCGACGCCCGCGGGCGCCGACGAGCAGCGCCCCTACAGTGCGAATCCTGCGGCGCACGGTTAAACTAAACTTGAACGCCAATTGGAATGAGGTGCCCGCGCGCGGCCGGTCAGGGCCGCTATCGGATCCACCGATCGACCATCAGCGCGCCGAGCACGAGCGGGAGGTAGCCGAGCGAGGCCAGGAACAGCCGGCGCGCCGCCGCGTCGCGATCGCCCTTTGCCGCGACGAACTGCCAGGCGCGCCACGCCATTCCGCCGCCCCCGGCCAGGGCCACGACACCATAAATCGCGCCCGTGAATCCCAGCGCCCACGGCGCCAGCGATACGCCGAGCAGCGCGATCGCGTGGGCGAGTGACCAGCCCGCGGTGCGCGCGCCCGTCTGGTCAATCGCCGGCAGCAGCGGAAATCCGGCCGCGCGATATTCGCGCCGGCAGATCCAGCCGATCGCGTAGAAATGCGGCATCTGCCAGAAGAAGAGCAGCGCGAACAACAGCCAGCCGAGCAGTGAAATCCGGCCCTCCGCCGCAGCCCACCCGATGAGCGGTGGCAGCGCGCCGGGGATCGCGCCGATCTCCGTCGCCCAGTGGGTGTGTTTCTTCAACGGCGTGTATCCAAAAACGTAGAGCGCGATGGTCGCGGCGCTCCACGCGGCGGCCGGCGCGTTGACCGCCAGCGCCAGCAGCGCGACACCCATGATCGCGAGGCTCGCACCCCAGAGAAACGCGATCGCCGGCGTGACCTGCCCGGCGGGGATCGGACGATCGCGCGTACGTTCCATGATGCAGTCCGTGTCGCGCTCCAGCCATTGGTTGAGCGCGAGCGCGCCGCCGGCCGACAGCGCGGTGCCGATCAGCAGCGCGGTGATCTCGCGGCCGTTTGCCGCGGGTCGGGCGGCGACGTACGCGATCGCGGTCGTCAGTACCGAAAGCGTGGCGAGCCGCGGCTTGGTCAGCGCGACGAGCGAGCGGGCGACGGTTTCGCCGCGCGCAGCGCCACCGATTCGTTGCAGATCACGCGGGGCGGTGGCGGACACAGCGGGGGTAACCATGAGTCGCACTGTAGCGCAATCGACTGCGGTTGCGGAGCGTTTTTTCTGAAAGTCTTGACGCGCATCAAGGCGGCAACCTCCCGAACCGGCTACAACGTCCGCGGTTAACGCTCCCATGCCCTCCGCTTCAACCGCTCTCTGTCCGGCTCTGCCCGTCGCCTCCACCACCCCGGTTGCGCACCCGGCGGTCCACGTCGTGGCCGGGGGCGTCGTGGTGTCCGCCGAGGCGCGCCGCTGGTTCGGGTTGGCGATTGGCAGCCTCGTGATCGCGGGCTTGTTGTCGCTCTCGGTCGTGCTTGGCCGGCTGCCCGTGCTCTCGGGACTGATCGGCGATCCACTGTTTTTCAAGCGCTGCCTCGTCGTGCACGTCGACCTTGCGCTCGTCGTGTGGTTCTACGCCTTTCTCGCCGGACTCGCCGGAGTGCGCTCCGGCCGCAACACGGGACTCGCGGGGGTCGTGGCCTACACGTTGTCGGTTGGCGGGGTCGTGGCGATGCTCGCCGGTGCGTTGATGCGCGGCGCGCAACCGGTGCTGGCGAACTACGTGCCGGTGATCGATCACCCGCTGTTCCTCGGCGGGCTCGCGGCGTTTTTTGTCGGCGCCCTGATTTTCCTGATTGAAACGCTGACGACGAACGCGCCGTCGCGCGCTGGCGGGCCGCCGGCCGATGCGGCGACCGGTTTGCAGGCCGCGGCGGTGGCCTTCGTGCTCGCCGGTGCGACCTGGCTGGCAACGCGGGCGAGCCTGCCCGACGGGCTCGAACCGTGGACGCGTTACGAATTCACCGCCTGGGGCGCGGGCCACGTGCTGCAGGTGGCCAACGTCGCCGCGATGCTCGCGGTCTGGCTGTGGCTGCTCGCGCGCGCCACCGGCGTGCCGGTCCTGTCCGCGACCGCGGCGCGGGTGCTGTTCACGCTGCTCGTCGCCCCGCACTTTGTGATGCCGCTGCTCACGGCCCGAGGCGCGCTCAACACGCTTTATCACTCGGGCGCCACGCAGTTGATGCGCTGGGGCATCTTCCCAATCGTGCTGGTCGTGTTCGCGCTCGGCGTGCGTCACCTGTGGCGGCACCGCGCGGCGGGCCGGGACGCGCTGGGCGCGGCGGCGCGCGGGGGTTTTGCGGCCAGCGCGGGGCTGACGCTGCTGGGCATCGGGCTCGGTGCGTGCATCCGAAGTTCCACGACACTGGTCCCGGCGCATTACCACGCCTCGTTGGGCGGTGTGACGGTCGCGTTCATGGCCGCAGCGTTCCTTATCTGCGAGGCCATCGCACGTGAGTCCCGGGGCGGACTGGCGGCGGCAACCATGCGCGCGGCGCGGCGGCAGCTTGTCCTCTTCGGCTACGGGCAGGCGGTGTTCGCGCTCGGGTTTGCCATTGGCGGCGTCTACGGGCTGGGCCGCAAGGCTTACGCCGGCGAGCAGCATGTGCGCAGCGCCGGTGAGTACGTCGGCCTCGGCGTCATGGGCCTCGGCGGGCTCTTCGCCGCCGCGGCCGGACTGTGGTTTCTGTTTCTCGTGCTGCGCGAAATGCGCGGCTGGTGGGCGCCCCGCGGGGCCGCGCCCGAATTTTTGCCCCAATAAATCCATGAATAACGAACCTAAAAAACACGTCCTGCAGCGGGTGCTAGACAACCCCTGGCTGATGCTCGTCCTCGGCGTGGTACTCCCCGTCCTGTCCTACACCGTGTGGGGCTGGATCGAACTCGCCTTCGTCAAACCCGCGTTGCTGCCCTGAGGAGAAATTACCATGAGCCTGACCGTACCTGCCCGTGATTGGTTCAAGCCGCCCGTTGGCGCGGAAAAACTCTGGATCGGCCTCGCGCTGCTCTGGTGCTTCGTGATGAGCCTGATGATGCCCTACTGGCACTTCCGGGGAAAACAGAATTCCCGCGGCGAAGCCTACACCGTGAAACCCGCGGACTTCCTCGCCCGCACCGAGAAATTCGCCGCGGCCAACAAGGTCGGCGAGCGCGCCGGGATCCCGATCGCCGAGCCGGCCCCCGGTGGCGAGGCGTACCTCATCGGCCGGATGTGGAGCTGGTATCCGATTCTCAAGCTCCGCCAGGGCGAGACCTATCGCGTGCACCTGTCGTCGCTCGACCTGCAGCACGGCTTCTCGCTCCAGCCGCTCAACATGAACTTCCAGGTGCTGCCGGGCTACGACCACGTGCTCACCCTCACGCCCACCTCGAAGGGCGAATTCACTGTCGTCTGCAACGAATTCTGCGGCATCGGTCACGACAAGATGTTCGGCAAGATCATCGTCGAATAACCGCCCCCAAGGAGAACCAAAGCCATGTCCCAATCTTACGCCGCTTCCCCATCCGCCGCCGGCCTCAGCCGGAAGTGCGACACCACCGGACTGAACGTCTGTCTCGTCGCCGAGAAGTTCATCAAGCTCTGCGCCGTCAGCGCCGTCGTCTTCCTCCTGCTCGGCGGCATCGCCGCGATCCTGCTCGCGCTCACGCGCTGGCAGACCGTGCACCTGCTGCCCGTCGACTGGTTCTACCGCATCCTCACCTTCCACGGGCTGAACATGCTGATCTTCTGGATCCTGTTCTTCGAGGTCGCCGTGCTCTACTTCACCTGCACCGTGCCGCTCAACGCCCGGCTCTTCTCGAAGAAAATCGCCTGGGCCGGATTCGCCCAGATGATCGTCGGCGCGGTGATGGTCAATTACATCATCCTCGTCGGAAAGGCCGACGTGCTGATGACGAGCTACCTGCCGCTGCTCGCGCATCCGGCGTTCTACCTCGGCATCATCCTCGTCGCGACCGGCACGCTCACCGGCGTGTTCAACTTTTTCGCCACGCTCTATGTCGCGAAACGCGATCGGACCTACGAGGGCTCGGTGCCGCTCGTGACGTTTGGGGCGACCGCCGCCGCGATCATCGCGGTCGTCACGTTGCTCCACGGCGCGGTCGTGATGATCCCGACGTTCACTTACTCGATGGGTTGGACGCCGCAGCCCGACCCGATGTGGTATCGGATGATCTGGTGGGGCCTCGGGCACCAGTCGCAGCAGGTCAACGTCTGCGCGATGGTCGCGGTCTGGTACCTGGTGGCGAACCTCGCGACGGGCGCGAAGCCCCTCAATGAGGCGGTGTGCCGCACCGCCTTCCTGCTCTACATCCTGTTCATCAACCTGGCCTCGGCGCACCATCTGCTCGTGGATCCGGCCGTCGGCGCGACGTGGAAGATCTGGAACACGTCGTACGCGATGTACCTCGCGGTGCTGGCCTCGATGATCCACGGCTTCACGGTCCCGGCCTCGGTCGAGCTGGCGATGCGGGAAAAGGGCTACGTCAAGGGCCTGTTCGGCTGGGTGCTGTCGGTACCGTGGCGCAACCCGGCGTTCTCGGCCTGCGTGCTGTCGGTGCTGATCTTCGGTTTCATCGGCGGCATCACCGGGGTCACGCTCGGCACGCAGCAGATCAACATCATCGCGCACAACACGCTGCGGATCACGGGCCACTTCCACGCCACGGTCGTGGGCGGCACGACCCTGGCGTTCATGGGCGTGACCTACTATGTGATCCCGTTGATCTTCCGGCGGAATTTCATCTGGCGCTCGGCGGCGCGGGCGCAGCCCTGGATCTTTGGTGGCGGCCTCCTCTTTGTTTCGATCGGCATGTCCTTCGCCGGCTCGATGGGCGTCCCGCGGCGCATCTACGACATCGACCACTCGGGGGCCTTTGGTCCGGCCGCGCATCTGATGCTCGGTGTCATGGGCATCGGCGCGATCGTCGCGGTGGCGGGCCTGCTGCTCTTCTGCGTGTTGTGTGTCGGCACACTCCTCTTTGGCGAGAAGACCGCCGGCCGCCCGATGGCCGATTGGGGCGTGGCGGTACCGATGGCCGGCAGTCGCGCCGGCTCGCTCGACGACGATCACTGGGCGGTGCGGGGCACGATTGCGCTCACCGCCGTTTTCCTCGCGTGTTTCGCGGTGTACTATTTTGCCAACTGGAAGGCGCTGGCCGATGTCTGGCCGGTGCGTTAAGGCACGGCGAATGACAGGCCCGACCTCCGGATTCACCCCGACGGAGGTCGGGTGCTGTCACCGTTGAGCTGGAAATTTTTGCGCGAACGAAAATGGTTACTAGGAACGAAAGCTATTGTTTGGTAGCCGCGTTGGAGCGAAGCGACAAGGTGGCCGGCGACCGGCGCGAAGATCCACGCTTTCGCTGCGCTCAAGCGCGGCTACGAGACTAACCGCCATCGCCGTGAACCCGCACCCGATGCTCGACTCCGCCGTCCCGTCTCAAGGGAAACCGGCCGCCCCCGAGACGCGCACGCAGCGCTTTTTCGTGGGTGCGGGCCTGCCGGTCTTCCTGCTCGCGGCCGTCGCGATCTACGAGGCCTTTCTGCTCACACTGGTGTTCGCCCCTGCCGAGGCGGGCTGGTGGGGCGGTTTTGCGCTCGAATTCAAGATCTGGTGCTTCAGCTACGATCCGCGGACCGGCGGCATGGAGTGGTCGTCGGTCGGGATGATGCTCTGCGAGCCGCTGTTTGTCGTGGGCGCCGCCGTGCTGCTGTGGCGGCGCGCGTTGCAGACGCTGCGCACCGCGGCGGCATGGGCGGCGCAGTTGCGGCCCGCGCTCGCGGGCGCCGGCGTGGCCTCGATGGCGATCGGCACGCTGTTCGCCTTCGGCGGGGTGCGAGCCGAGGACGAGGCGCTGCCACCTTTTCCGGGCGAACGGATCCGCACGCACCTCACGCCACCGGCCTTCCGGCTCGTCGATCAAACCGGGGCCGAATGCCGGCTCGAGGACCTGCGCGGCCGGGTGGTGCTCGTGACCGGGGTCTACGCGGCGTGCGCCACCACCTGCCCGCAGATCCTGATCGACACCCGCCGGCTGCTCGACACGTTGCCCGCCGGCGTGCGCGCGCGGCTGAGCGTGGTCGCGCTGTCACTTAATCCCGAATACGAAACCGCCGAGGTCATGGCGGCGGTGGCCTCGGCCTACGGCTTCACGCATCCCGAGTTTCGCTATCTGAACGGGCCGCCGGCCATGATGCACGAGGTGCTCGACGGGCTGCAGTTTTCCCGCGGGCGCAATCCCCAGACCGGGGCGATCGACCACGCCAACCTGCTCCTGGTCATCGACGCGCGGGGCGAGATTGCCTATCGCTTCAACCTGAATCCGCGCCACCAGGCGTGGCTGCGCGAGGCGGTGCTGTCGCTCGCGGCGGAGGCGGACGTCGGTGGGCCGGCGTGATTCCAAATGTAGGGGCGTCGCTTGCCGA
>JBIJCX010000522.1:0-4700 GCA_044344465.1 Opitutaceae bacterium | reverse complement strand
TGCCCACCCGCCTGGTGGCCTCGCATACGCCGGATCGGTGTTGGACAGAAAACGGCATGCGCTGTGTGGATATGCGGTTTAAGGAGCGGTATGCGGTCGGTGAAAAGCCGCTGTTGCCGGCTGAGTATCGGGTGTTCATTGCCGGAGGCGGAGAGGAAGGGACCAAGGGACCAAGGGACCAAGGGAGCAACGGACCAAGGGACCAAAGGACCAAGGGACCAAAGGACCGAGAGACTAAGGGACCAAAGGACCGAGAGACTAAGGGACTAAGAGACCAAGCGGGGAAGGTGGAAGGTTTGGAAGTCTCTGGTCCGTTGTCCCTGGTCCGTGGTCCCTCGTCCCTGGTCCGTGGTCCCTCGTCCGTGGTCCCTAATGGAACCTATGTCGCCTACTGGCACACGGTCGAGGGAAAGATATATAACTACGGCGAACGTTTCAACGCCGTGCCGAGCCCATGGCTCTGGTGGAAGGACACCCTCGCGCAGGCCGCGTACGGCTCGCGGGAACAGTTGTTTGTGCGGATCGCATCGGAAACGCCCTTGGAGCAGCTCTGGCGCGAGCCGGGATTTCAGTCCGTGATGGAAAAGGTGGCGTCGCTGGGGCTGTTTGAGGCGTCGGCGCGCTGAGCACCGCCGCGGCTATCAGTTATTTGTGAATGGTTATTGGGCGCAGGCGGACACGGTGAAGCGGTAAAACGGTTGCGTAGCCGCGCTTGAGCGCAGCGAAAGCGTGGTGTCTGAGCTGACAGCCTAAAGCTTATAGCTTAGAACTTTAAGCCTTAAGCTTAACGCTCACCGCTGAAAGCCTCGATGGGGCAACGCTTTGGCCACGTGCTTGACCATCGGCCTTTAGCGCCTGAAAACCTCACCATGAAAATCCTCCCTGCTATCTTTGAGGAGCACGAAATCCGTCGGCTTTACGACGAGAAGACTGAGGCTTGGTTTTTCTCCGTCGTGGACATCATCCAAGTGCTCACCCAGCAGCGGGATTTCCAGACGGCTAGAAAGTATTGGAACAAGCTGAAAGAGCGGCTCAGCAAAGAGGGTAGTCAACTGGTGACAAACTGTCACCGGTTGAAATTGCCTGCCGAAGATGGCAAAATGCGCTTCACCGATGTTGCCAATGCCGAGACCCTATTGCGCCTCGTCCAAAGCGTCCCCAGCCCCAAGGCCGAGCCCATCAAACTGTGGCTCGCCAAAGTCGGTTACGAGCGGATGCAGGAGATGTCAGACCCCGCCCGGGCCCTCGAACGCGCCCGCGCCACCTGGCAGAAACATGGCCGCAGCGACAAGTGGATCCAGCAACGCATGACCGGGCAGGAGACCCGCAACAAACTCACCGACTACTGGGCCACACACGACATCAAGCAAGGGGAAGAATACGCCATCCTCACCAACCTCATCCACCAGGAATGGAGCGGCGTCGGTGTCAAGGCCCACAAAGAACTGAAAGGTCTCAAGACCCAAAATCTCCGCGACCACATGAGCGAGGCCGAACTCATCTTCACGGCTCTTGCTGAACTTTCCACCCGCCAGATTGCCGAGACCACCGATGCCACTGGTATGCCCGAGAACCAGGCCGCTGCGAAGACTGGCGGCAAGATTGCGAAGCGCGCCCGCTTGGACCTCGAAGCACAGACTGGTAAGAAAATCGTGACCGGCGAAAACTTTCTGCCGCCAGGCGATACCAGGACGATCCGAGGGTCGCGTGATGAATAAAGTATCCGTCGGTTGACCGGCGAATGAACTGATCACTGATAACCGATAACGAGTAACCCATAGCTCCATTGCCCAAACGCAGCTTCGATTTGCTGGCCGTCATCCTCACGGCGCCGCTTTGGATTCCGATCCTCGCCGTGGTGGCACTGCTTGTCCGCTTCAAACTCGGTTCGCCGGTCTTTTTCCGCCAGAAACGTCCAGGCTTGAACGGCGCCATCTTCATGATGGTGAAGTTCCGCTCCATGCTCGACGCCCGCGATGCCTCCGGCCGGCTTTTGCCCGACGCCGAGCGGCTCACCCCTTTCGGCAAATTCCTGCGGTCAGCGTCGCTCGACGAATTGCCTGAACTCTGGAACGTCCTGCGCGGTGACATGAGCCTGGTCGGCCCGCGGCCACTGCTGGTGCAATACCTCGATCGCTATTCGCCCCGGCAGGCGAGGCGACATGACGTGCGTCCGGGCATCACCGGGTTGGCTCAGGTGATGGGACGAAATGCGATCTCCTGGGAAGAGAAATTCGAATGGGACGTGCGCTACGTGGAAACGCAAAGCCTGGGGTTGGATTTGAAGATCCTCTTTCTCACGGTGAAAACGGTATTCTTCCGCACCGGCATCAGCGCGCACGGCGACGCGACTATGCCGGAGTTCAAGGCTCCGTCGACTTGAGCGTTGAGCGCGGTGGAGCCGTGCCGCACGTGGAAGGTGCGGGGTAGCTTCAGGTCATTGGCCCGGCGAAAAGCCGTCAAGGGGCAAGGCCTTGGCCACGTGCTTGACGATCGGCCTTATCCGGAAGATCGTGGTTTTATGTCAACTGAGCGTATTGCGTCTTGGTGGTGGGCCTTGCGCTCCGCTCGCGGTTTCCGAGGTTGGTGGGAACGTCCCCGATAACCAATATTTGATAGCTTGCCCTCAGCCCCCGCACCGTGACCAAACCGAAGATCTACCTCTCCTCTCCTCATATGGGAGCAGCCGAATTCGAATTCGTACGCGAGGCCTTCGCCACGAACTGGATCGCGCCGCTGGGACCACTCGTGGATGCCTTCGAACGGGAGTTCTGCTCCGAGGTCGGGAGCGCGCATGCCGCAGCCCTGTCGTCCGGGACGGCGGCGCTGCACTTGGCGCTGAAGCTCGTCGGAGTTCAGCGTGGCGACGAAGTTTTCTGCTCCAGCCTGACTTTTTCCGCCAGCGCCAACCCGATTGTCTACGAAGGCGCTAAGCCCGTGTTTATCGATAGCGAACGTCAGAGCTGGAATATGGATCCGGTTTTGCTGGAACAAGCGCTGACCGATCGGGCGAAAACGGGAACGCTGCCGCGGGCCGTGATTCTGGTGCATTTGTACGGCCAGTGTGCGGAGATTGGCGCCGTCGCTGCATTGTGTGAGCGTCATGGGGTGGCGTTAATCGAGGACGCCGCCGAGGCCCTCGGTGCGCGGTATTTCGCTCGAACTCCGACCTCTGTCCTCCGTTCACCGTCCACCGGGATAGCCCCCGGGACCGTCGGCCGGTTGGGCATATATTCTTTTAATGGAAACAAGATCATCACAACATCAGGCGGCGGCATGTTGGTTTCGAACGACGAAGCGTTGATTAAGAAGGCGCGGTTTTTGGCGACGCAGGCACGCGATCCGGCACCGCATTATCAACACTCGGAAATCGGCTATAACTACCGGCTGAGCAATGTACTCGCCGGCATCGGCCGGGGACAATTGCGGGTGCTCAAGGAGCGGGTCGACGCGCGCCGGGCTAATTGTGCGTTTTATCAAAAGGCGTTCGCGGATCTGCCGGGCATCGAATTTATGCCCGAAGCGCCGTGGAACCGCAGTACGAGATGGCTGACGTGTATGTTGGTCGATCCGAAAGCGTTTGGAGCCGATTGCGGGAAAATCCGGTTGGCGTTGGAGGCGGAGAACATCGAGGCGCGGCCGGTGTGGAAGCCGATGCACCTGCAGCCGGTATTCAAGGATTGCAAGTGCTTCGGCGGCGAGGTGGCTGAGGATCTTTTCGATCGCGGGCTGTGTCTGCCGTCAGGATCGAATTTGGTCGAACACGACTTGCAGCGCGTGGTGGATGTAGTGCGACGGGTGGCGAAACGT
Source organism: Opitutaceae bacterium (assembly GCA_044344465.1). Taxonomy (GTDB): domain Bacteria; phylum Verrucomicrobiota; class Verrucomicrobiia; order Opitutales; family Opitutaceae; genus ER46. The sequence goes on along the minus strand of JBIJCX010000522.1, from coordinate 890 downwards.
TGACCGGCGGATGAGCCCTACCCCAGTCCCAGTCGCTTGCGCCAATACCACGGCGCAATCCACCGTCCGTCGTCGGTGAGCGGCGGCAGGTGGGCACCAGCAGCACCTTGCCCTCGTCGAGGGGGAGTCGATCCCGAATCGTTGGGACCCGACTGGCTGGACGTCCCGCCGAAGTGCTGAGCTGATAACGACATTATCAAACCATTTCACCACAGAGACACTGAGACACAAAGACCGACGATGGCTTCTCGGTTTGGATCTTTGTGGCTCTGTGCCTTTGTGGTGAAATCCTCTGGCGCTAGGATGGCTGCGCAGCCACTTTCTCCCGGCGCAGTCCGAGAAATAGGCCGCAATACTATCCGTGCCCATGCGTAATACTTTCGCAGCTGGTTTTATCCGCGCCATCAGCGAAATCCGCGGTAATATGAAAGCGCGTTGTCCCGTAGCCGCGCTTGAGCGCAGCGAAAGCGTGGTCGGTGGAGTCGCCGCATCAGCCACCATGTCAAACCCCAGGCAGATAGGCAAAAAAATGGAGGGTAAAAGATGAAAGCGATCGCCAGTCAGTTCTCATTTTCTTGCCCCACATTTTTCTGCCAACTGGCTTGGCCATTCGAAACCTAGTACCGTAGGCCAGCGCGCTCGCGCGCGCCAAAGACCGAACGAAACCCGGTACGGCTTCCCTCGTACGCCAGACGATGCTCACGGTCGGTAGTAACGCTTGACGTTATTACCGCGCTGCGTTGATATCGAATCATGATCAAGAGCTTCGCCTGCGAGGAAACCGCTGCGATCTGGAGGGCAGAAGGATCCCGCCGCTTTCCCGCCCAGATTCAGCAACGGGCGCTCAACAAGCTGGCTCTGCTCAACCGCGCAAACCGCATTGATGATTT
>JBIJCX010000022.1:0-49818 GCA_044344465.1 Opitutaceae bacterium | reverse complement strand
ACCCACGCGCGCCTCCGCCTCCGCGAACGCTACGGCTCGCTCTGGACGTTCGGCGTCAAGGGTACATTTTAGCCCGCGCTCCATGCAACCAGGCCTTCAACCCGGCATCACCGGTGAACTCACATGGATCGTCGATCCAACCATGACGATCACCCTCGGCTCGCACCCGCAGGCAACCGTGTTTTCGACGCCGAGCATGATCCTGCTGATGGAGCGGGCCGCCCGTGAAGCGATGCGCCCGTTTCTCGACGAGGGCGAGGAGTCGGTCGGCATCGAGGTTCACGTCGAGCATCTCGGGCCGGCCGCCTTGGGCGACACGGTCCGCGGCGTGGCGCGGGTGACCGCGGCAGACGATCGCCGCGCCAGCTTCGACGTTCAGGCCTTTGCCGGCGATCGCGAAATCGGCCGGGGCACGCATCGGCGCGCCGTGGCCCCGCTGGCTCGTCTCGTGCAAAACATCGCCAAGGCCACCGGCGAACCGGGAGCAGTCATGCCCCTTGAAGCCAACCGCGGCCAGCTGCCGGTCCTCACGACCCTGCAGGTCGCCGTCACCGGTCGGGTTGCCACCGTGACCTTGAACCGACCGCGCTCGCTCAATGCCGTCAGCGTACAGATGACCGCCGAGTGGGAGCACGTCGTCGCCTGGCTGGCCGGCCATCCGGCAGAGGTGCGCGTCGTGATCGTCACCGGTGCCGGTGACGCGTTCTGCGCCGGCGACGACGTGAAGGAGCTGGCGTCGCTCTCCCTCGACCAAGCGCGGGCGCTGAGCCTGCGGCAGGCCGGCCTGTGGCTGGCCCTCGAACGGTTGCCACAACCGGTCATTGCCGCCGTGAATGGCGCCGCGCTCGGGGCCGGTTGCGTCGCCGCCTATTCCTGCGATTTCAGGGTGGCCTCGCACGCGGCGACGTTTGGCATGCCGGAAATCAAACTCGGCTGGCCGCCCGGCTACGGCGTGGCGCAGTTGACCGCCCTGGTCGGCAAAGCCCGCACCCTTGAGCTCTGTCTCACCGGCGATCCGATCGCCGCCAGCCGCGCCCTCGACTGGGGACTCGTCCACGAGGTCGTGCCTGGCACGCGACTGGCTGCTTCCGCGCAGCAGCTGGCCAACCGCCTGCTCGCCCTCCCGGCCGAGGCGTTGCGCGCGACCAAGCGGCTAGTCCATGCCGACGAGGGTGCGCGGCCGAAGATCACGCACCGCGCCGACACGGAGGCCTATGTCCGCTGCCTCGCACTGCCCGATGCGCGCGAGGGAATCGCCGCGTTTGTCGCCAAGCGGCGGCCAGATTTCAGCGGCGCCTGAAACCGGCTCGCACTCCACTTGCCATGGTCCGCATCCGCGCAGGAGCCCCGCTCACGTTGATCATCGCCGCCGGCTGTGTCGGCGGCACTTATTTGCCCGGCGCCGCCCATCTCGCCATCGGCGGCCAGCTGAGCGCGCTGCTGCTGCCCTGGACCTGGCTGCAACTGCTGGCCTGGCCATTCGTCCACGCCAGCACCGCGCATCTGCTGGGCAACATGATGCTGTTCCTGCTGCTGTCCCCGCACCTGGAACGGAAGCAGGGCGGCGTTGGCTATCTTTTCACCCTTGGGCTGACCGCGGTGATCATCGGGATGGGCCACCTCGCCTTCGGCGCCAGCAACACCCACCTGATCGGCGCCAGCGGCTGGGTGTTCATGATGATCATCCTCACGACCTTCACGACCGGGGAGCCCGGCACTGTCTCGATCCCCACGATCATCGTGGGCGGGCTCTACGCCTGGCAGGAAATCAGGGCCGCCCTCACGCCCAACCAGGTGTCGCAGTTCGCCCATCTGCTGGGCGGAGCCTGTGGCCTGATCTTCGGCCTCATCGGCCGTGGCCTGCCGGGCCGGCCGGACAGCTCCTCCGCCGCCGGCGGCCGTTGAGATTCGGCCGGGCGGCCAGCCATCGCATCACGTTCCACGCTGCGCCCGCTGGGTGCGGTCGGTCGACGATTGCCCGCATCAATTTCGGCATCCGCACCCGCACCGCAGGAAGGCGTCGACCTTGCAGAGAATCTCCTTCTCCTTGCCGGGCACGCTCAGGACGTCGCATTCGCTGCCCAGGATGAACGGGTGCCCGGCGGCGTGCATTTTTTCGATCAGCTCCCGCGCGAGGCGCTCGACCACTTCGGCCGTCAGCGCGGCGGACGTGAAGTTCTTGGTCGGCAGGTTGCCGTAGAGGACCGTGTCCTTGGGCACAAGGGCGGCGTCCTCCCACAACCGGCGGGAACTGCCGAAACTGAGCATGACCGCCCCGAGCGTGGCGAACCGCTTCACCATGTCCGCCGTCAGCTCACCGCAGTCATGGAAAATCAGATCCACCCCGGCGGCGGCCAGCGTCCCGGCGACTCGCTGCATCGGCTCCATCACGAACCTTTCGAAGAGCGCGGGATTGGTGGCGAGCTGCTTTGGCGAAAAGTAAACGAGGTTCGCGGCCGGCTCGCAGATGATGATCGCCCGGGCGCCGGCTGCAATCTGCGCCCTCAGGTAGCGATCAATCACCAGCTCGCTGAGCGCGAGCAGCCGCTCCAGGAGAGCGACCTCGGGCTCGTCCTCCGCCGTGAGGCCCGTTCCGGCCAGATAGACCGGCGTGATCGGGTCGCTGATGAGCTTGGTCGTGAGCGAGAACGGCCCGATGCCCATGCCGGTGGGCACGAATCCCGGGCAGGTCGCGACGTGGGCGATGGCCTCGCAGTTGGCCCGCATGCGCGGCGTGAGCGCGATGTGCGCCGGCACCGGCGGCGGCACGGTGAAATGATGGCGCTCGACCTCCGCCTCCGGCACGCCGCAGGCCAGCAGCAGCGCGGCCTTCTCGAGCGTCAGATCCATGAGCGGGACGGCGAGCGGCGTGTCGAAACGCTTTGCCGTTTCGAGCAACACGTCGCCCAGGCGCCGGCCGTCGAGTTCGATGGCCGCCGGATCCGCGTGACCATGCAGCACAAGGTGCGTGCCGATCGGCATCCGCAAACCCCGGGCCGCCAAATCGAGATAGAATTGGCGATTCATGCTCCCCTTTCGGACCGGCGCCAGGATTCAGAGCCTGCGCGCGGTCCCTCGTGACTCTGAAATTTCGCGGCTAACCGGGAAATTTCACGGAGCGGCGACACTCCTGTCGCCGTTGGCTCCCAGACGGCGGCAAGAGTGCCGCCGATCCGCCGGACAGCCTGCATCGTCGGCTGATTGGGAGTGTGAAATTTCCGGGTTAACCGTTCAACGGTGGTCATCATTGGATGCGGCAACCCTAGCATGAACCGCGCGCCCGGAGCTTGGATTCCGGTGCTTTTGTTTAGGACTTTGGTGCGGCGACTTGGAATTTCTTGCCACCGCGGCAGTGTCGCTGCATCCGCCATGGTTTCCTATGCGCTGCGCCAGGCACCTTCCTGCCCATTGATGAACACCGCCATTTCGCCTTTCACCAAATCCTATGCGGCCCCGCACTGCCGGCCGGAGGAACCGCTGCTGGCGATTGGCGACGTGCATGGTTACGCGGATCACCTGGAGGTCATTCTCGACCACGCACAAAAGCTGCTCGCCAAGGGCCGGATCGCCCGGGTCGCACTGCTCGGGGACCTGATCGACCGGGGCCCGGATTCCGCCACCTGCCTCAGGTTGGCCGCCCGCTTCCGGGATGTGAATCCCGGGTGCGTGGACATCCTCGCCGGCAACCACGAGTCCTTCATGCTGTGCTCCTTCTTTCACGCGGACCCGGAGGAACAGGCCTATGCCGCCTACAACTGGCGGCACAACGGCGGCGACCTGGAGCAGTGGGGAGAAACAAAAGGCCTCCTGACTGAACTGGGCCTGGAAGTTGGCGGTTGGAAATCCCACGCCATGAACGGAAATGTGCTCCTGGTCCACGCCGGCATCTGCGCCGGATCCACCGATCAGGAGATCACCTCGTTCCTCGCCCAGTCCATGCTCACCATGCCCGATGGCAAAGGCTCGTCCTTCCCGCACTGGGCCTGGATTCGCGATGAATTCCTGCAGGATCACAATCCGTGGCCCGGACACTTCGTCGTCCATGGCCACACCCCGTGGGACTTCATTCGCCAGCCCCGGACGGGTCGCCTGAACCTCGACGCCGGCTCCTACGAAACCAGCCGCGTGTGCGCCGCGGTCCTCGAAAAGGGCCAGATCGACGTTTCGGTCTTCGGATTCTGGTGACGCCGTCGGGACTTCGATCAGCTGATGTCGTTTTCGAGCACGATCCGGTAGCGTGCCTGGCCGGAGCGCAGGCGATCGAGCGCCTCGTTGATGCGCGAGAGCGGGTAATGCTCGGTCACCGGCGCAATCTTGTGCCGGGCGCAAAATTCGAGCATGCGGGCGACGGTGGCGGGGCTGCCGAGGGGCGAACCCGAGATCGATTTCTGTCCGCCGATCAGGGAAAACGCCGCGACGGGCACGGGCGTGAGCACGGCCCCGACAAAATGCAGGCGGCCCTTGGGTGCGAGCGCACCGACGATCGCGTCCCAGTCGAGCGCGGCATTGGCCGTGACCAGGATGAAGTCCAGCGAGCCGGCCAGTTTCTTCAGCTCGGCTGAATCCTTGGAACTGACCGCTTGGTGCGCGCCGAGGCCGAGGGCTTCGGTGCGTTTCGCCTCCGTGGAGGTAAGCGCGATCACCTCGCAGCCCCATTTGTTCAGGAATTGCAGGGCGAGATGGCCGAGCCCGCCGATGCCGACGACACCGACCCGGTCGGTCGGTCGGACGCCGCATTGGATCATGGGATTGAAGACGGTGATGCCGCCGCAAAACAGCGGACCGGCCTTGGCCGGATCGATCGCGGCCGGCAGCGGCACGGCCCATTCCCAGTTGCAGCGCACCCGCTCGGCAAACCCGCCGTGCCGGCCGATCATGGTCGACTCGACCTGCGTGCAGAGGTTGTGATCGCCGCCCAGGCACTGGGGACAGCACAGGCAGCTGCCGGAAAACCAACCCAGCCCAACCCGGTCACCGACCTTGACGCGCTTCACCTGCGGACCGGACTGAATCACGGTGCCGACGACCTCGTGACCCGCGACGAGCGGGTAGTTGGTGAAGCCCCAATCGTTGTCGAGCATTGAGAGATCGGAATGGCAGATGCCGCAGTGGCTGACCTTGATCTCGACCTGCTCGGGCTTGAGCGGACCGGGCTCGTATTCGTGGGACGCGAGTGGCTGGCCTTTGCCGAAGGCTGCGTAGGCTTTGATTTTTGAGCTCATAGTGAGTGGACTTGAGAGTGCCGGTTTCGCAAGTGGTTTCGGTTTAGGCGGCGAGGCAAGTGCCCTCGATGCGCTGGAGATCGAGGCGTTGGCGGAGGAATAACTCGAAGGAAGTGCCCTGGGGGGAAGCGGCGAGAAATTCCGGGAGGCTGTGACGCAGGGCGCAGGCGACGACGAACTCGGAGGGGCAATGCGGGGAGCGCACGGTGCGCAGCCAGGAGCCGAAGTGGCGCCAGACCAAAGTCGGGTGGAGGGCAGCGAGGCATTGGAGGAGGCCTTGGGCGACGAGGCCGATTTGGATATGGCGGTGGTAGGCGTCGAGCTTTCGGCGGATGGCCGTGCGGTAGGCCGCGGACTTGTGATGGAGGAATTGGTCGCCCTGAAACCGGCGCAGCGGCGTCATCGGGCGCATCCAGAAATGGTACGCCCAGGTGCCGACGGAGTGGAGCGCCTGTTTGAAACTGACCTCGATCTTGAAGCGCAGAGCGTAGAGCCGGATGATCTCGGCCGGCGCGAGCGTGAGGTCGGTGGACAGGAGCAGAATTTGGCCGCGGTGGGGATGTACGACCGCGACGAAGCGGACGAGTCGGCCGGCGGGGCGCCAGAGCAAATCGCGGCAGGTCCACCGCAAGGTGACGCTGTGCTCGTCGTAGACCGGGCTCGGCATGGTCGCCAGGGGCCCGGTGAAAAGATCACGCAGCCGGATTTTGGTGCCGTAAAGTCTGGGCCGGCCGCGGCCCGCGCGCCGCGGGCCGGGCGGCACGGTGTAGGCGCAGGCGTTTTTCTTGAGCCGGGAAATCAGGTGTCCGCCTTGGTCAATCAGTCCGGCGATGATTTTGCCGCAGGCATAATAGGCGTCGGCGACCAGGAGCACCGGCTCCGGCAGCTGCAAGGCGGCGAGCAGGAGCAGCAGTTTGTCGAGCAACGTCCGGCGGTCGCGGTTGGAGAACACCAAGCCTTCGTGAATCCGGGCGGTCAGCGGCACGGCTTGAAAGCTCGCGCCGACCTTGACCAGCAACGCGAGCGCCTGGCAGGAGTGGCCCATGATATACTCCGGCTTCGTGTTGGAGTCCGATGCCTGGTGGAGGGATTTGACGGCCGGCATCTTGCGGCCCGCCTTGGATTTTTTCAGACCATCGGCCAGCAGAATGAGTCGGCCGTTGACCCGCTGCACGCCGGGATGAGTCGCCAGGACGACCCGCCCCCACCTTCGCCCCAAGGCATCCACACAGAGGGCGGGGCTGTGGAAGAAATCCAAGAGGCAGCCGTAGCAGGCCGACTTGAGCCCGAGGGCCCGCACGAAGCTGGTGACCCCGCCGAGGTCCCGGCGGACCGCCATGGCGGCGAGCGTCACCGCCAGCCACAGAAAGGTGCGCTGGCGCGAACAGGCCGGACGCAGTTGCGAGACGATTAACCACCAGTGGGACCACAGGAGCATGCGGAGAAGTTGACTTCGTCCAGAGTATAGCTTACATATGCTATACTACGATCACCAAATGACTCCCGGTCGAAAAAACTTCGCGCGGCCGCACCCGCCGGCTGGACTTCCACGCCGCTTCGCTGGGAAGCTACCCGCCGTGGAAGACAAACAGCTCGCGCAGTGGCTGGCTCAACTCGCTCGGACCCAGGCCGAGCTGGCTCAGCTCGGGCCCATGCGCCCGGGTTCCCTCAGCCAGCAATACAAAGATCCAGTCGCGCAGACCGGTGCCTACTGGCAGCTCAGCTACACCCACAACATGCGCAGTCGCTCCCGCTACGTCCGGCCGGCGGAACTACCTCGGATCAAGTCGCTGCTCGCCAACTTCAAACGCTTCCGTGCGCTCGTTGATCGCTGCGTCGATCTCTCCGTCAAGATCGCCGACCGCCAAACCGAATTGCTCCGCGCTTCCGCGCGAGATCAATCCTGACGGCCACTCAAGAACTCGGCACTCTCAAGTGCCTTATATCGTCCTTGGAAAGGCCGCCCGACCACACGCCGGAACCGATTGAATCGGGCCGCCCAAGTGCCCTGGAGCCATTTCATCCCTTCGCTCAAATTCGGCTCGGGCGTTTCCACGGCGAGGTGAAAGTGGTTGCCCATGATCACAAATGCGTGGAGTCGCCATTGGAACCTCTCACCTGCCTCCAACACGCACGACCGAAACGCCGCCGCCGCACCCTTCCCCGCGAACAAGTCGCGCCGATAATTGCCCCGGTTGATCACATGGTAGCAGGCTCCTGCGTATTCCAATCTCAATTTTCGCGCCACGTCCGACCCAAACTCGCGCCAGCCCCGTCGTCACCACCACCGTTACCCACAATTATGGGGGATCGATTACCTCTTCAGGTTCCCTTCGAACCGCTGTCGATTGTTCACACATGACCCCGTCCGACTGCGCTCGCCGAGGTCCCGGCGGACCGCCATGGCGGCGAGCGTCACCGCCAGCCACAGAAAGGTGCGCTGGCGCGAACAGGCCGGACGCAGTTGCGAGACGATTAACCACCAGTGGGACCACAGGAGCATGCGGAGAAGTTGACTTCGTCCAGAGTATAGCTTACATATGCTATACTACGATCACCAAATGACTCCCGGTCGAAAAAACTTCGCGCGGCCGCACCCGCCGGCTGGACTTCCACGCCGCTTCGCTGGGAAGCTACCCGCCGTGGAAGACAAACAGCTCGCGCAGTGGCTGGCTCAACTCGCTCGGACCCAGGCCGAGCTGGCTCAGCTCGGGCCCATGCGCCCGGGTTCCCTCAGCCAGCAATACAAAGATCCAGTCGCGCAGACCGGTGCCTACTGGCAGCTCAGCTACACCCACAACATGCGCAGTCGCTCCCGCTACGTCCGGCCGGCGGAACTACCTCGGATCAAGTCGCTGCTCGCCAACTTCAAACGCTTCCGTGCGCTCGTTGATCGCTGCGTCGATCTCTCCGTCAAGATCGCCGACCGCCAAACCGAATTGCTCCGCGCTTCCGCGCGAGATCAATCCTGACGGCCACTCAAGAACTCGGCACTCTCAAGTGCCTTATATCGTCCTTGGAAAGGCCGCCCGACCACACGCCGGAACCGATTGAATCGGGCCGCCCAAGTGCCCTGGAGCCATTTCATCCCTTCGCTCAAATTCGGCTCGGGCGTTTCCACGGCGAGGTGAAAGTGGTTGCCCATGATCACAAATGCGTGGAGTCGCCATTGGAACCTCTCACCTGCCTCCAACACGCACGACCGAAACGCCGCCGCCGCACCCTTCCCCGCGAACAAGTCGCGCCGATAATTGCCCCGGTTGATCACATGGTAGCAGGCTCCTGCGTATTCCAATCTCAATTTTCGCGCCACGTCCGACCCAAACTCGCGCCAGCCCCGTCGTCACCACCACCGTTACCCACAATTATGGGGGATCGATTACCTCTTCAGGTTCCCTTCGAACCGCTGTCGATTGTTCACACATGACCCCGTCCGACTGCGCCCATGACCCCGTCCGACTGCACTTTGGGGTCAGGCGGAATCCTCACTACGCCGCCGAACGTGACGGCCCCACGGCAGGTATCGGCTGATCCATTGCCGCGGCCCTGACGAAAGTTTGCTTCACCGCATCGTCATCAGGGCGGCGTAGGTTTCGATGCCGTCCCACAGGAACTGCACCTGCACGTTTTCGTTCTCGGCGTGCTGGTTGTTGTCGGAGTTGGCGATCGGCACGGTGACCAGCTTCGTGCCCAGCATCTGCTCGATCATGATGAGCGGCAGGGTGCCGCCCAACGAGGGCAACTGCACGATGGGATAATCGACCGTGGACTGCACCGCCGCGGCCACCGCCTTTGCGATCGGCAGTTCCATCGGCGTGCGCTGCGCGTTGGTGCCTTTCGACTTCGCGTCGACCCGGATCAGCCGGGCGTGCTGGGCGCGCTCCGCGTCGGTCGGATCGCGGTCCAGCACGTGCCAGCCGCGCGCCTGGATGTGCGCGACCACCTTGGCGATCTGGCGCTGGGCGTCGTTGCCCGGCGCCAGGCGGAGATCGAGCGTCGCCCGCGCCACGGTGGGAATGACATTCGCGGCCAGCGCGCCGGCGTTCGCCCCCTGGATGCCATTGAGGTTGAGTCCCGGCAGATTGAAACCCTCGAACAGCGTGCGGCCCGGTGCTTCCGATCGCGCGAGGCCGAGTTCGCGCTTCAAATCGTCCTCGACCGAGGGAATTGCCGCCACGGCCTGCTGCTCTGCCGGCGTGAGCGGAACCACGTCGTCATAGAACCCGGCCACCTGCACGCGCCCGTCGTCGTCCTTCATCGACGCGAGCAGATTCACGAGCAGTTGCGAGGGATTCGGCGCCCAGTTGCCGTAGTTGCCGCTGTGCAGCGGGCGCTTCGGACCGAAGACCGTCAGGTGCAGGTTCACGTCGCCGCGGACGCCGAACACGACGGCCTTTTTCCCGGAGGGATGGCACGGGCCGTCGAGGATGATCCAAAGATCGGCGCGCAGGAGTTCGCGGTGCGTCTCGATCGTTTCGCGCAGGCTCACCGAGCCGATCTCCTCCTCGCCGTCGAAGAAGAACCTCAGGTTCGCCGTCGGCACCGCGCCGGTGGCCACGAGGGCGGAGTAGGCATTGAGGATCGTGATCACGCCGGCCTTGTCGTCCGCGCTGCCGCGGCCGGTCAGCCGCCATTGCGGATCGATGCGATCGCCCGGCTGCCAGTGCGCGAGAATCTTTCCGCCCTGCTCGGCCGGTGCGGTCGCGAACTTGGGCGCAAACGGCTCCCAGCCCGGCGCCCACTGCGCGGGGTTGACCGGCTGGCCGTCGAAATGCGCATAGAGCATGATCGTGCGCGTGGCACCGGGGACCTTCACCTCACCGTAGACGACGGGGTTCGAGTTGGGCGAAGCCACGGTGAGCAGGCGCGCGTCGATCCCGCGGCGCTGCATCATGCCGACGATGAAGTCGGCGTTGCGGCGGATGTTCGCGCGATCGATCGTGACGTTCGGAATCGCAATGAGCTCGCGAAACTCCGCGATCAGTTCTCGTTCGTGCGCGACCCGCCACGCGCGGACCTTTTCCTGGAGGGGCGATGGCGCCGCGTACGCGACTCCGAGCAACGTGAACGCCGCCAAAACCGGACCAACGCGGATTGGGATCATGGAGGATTTTCCACCCGTCGTGCCGCAAATGACAAGGCGGCACCTGACCGCGCCGATGCTGGTGCTGCAGGGTGTAGCGACGTGGTCGCGCCACCGGCAAATGCCGAAGCTCTGCTGCCGCGGCTAAAAAGTTGAGCTTAACCGTGTGCAGGAGGATTCGCCTTGTAGGGGCGCTGCTCGTCGGCGCCCGCAGGCGTCGTCAAGCGACGCCCCTACAAAACTCGTCTCATCTTGAAGGCGAATTGAAATTAGGATCGGCCGCCTCATCGCACCGCCGGCGCCGTGGCCGCCAGATAGTTGCCGTAGCCAACCACCAGCGTGGAGACAATCAGGACGGCGATGCCCGCCGCGATCAGCCCGTGCGTGCGACGGCTCGTGCCGCGCCACTCCTTCAGCGCCACACCCCACAGGGTGCTAAAAATGATGATACTAGCCATGTGCAGCGTCCACGAGGAGAAGGCGAAACGCCCCATCTGCGTTTCGCCCATCGTGTAAAAGAAGAACTGGAAGTACCAGGTCACACCGGCCAGAGCGCAAAACAGCAGGTTGCGGAACCGCGGCACCGGCTCGCCTTGCGGGGTTTGAACCGAGAGGTATTCGCCCGCCGTCCGGTTGCGCAGGTTCAGCACGACGCACCAGATCGCGTTGCTCGTGAAGCCACCGAGAAGAATCACCACGAGTTTGGGCAATCCCGTCCACAGTTTCGGCGTGCCCGCCGCCTCGGACAGCGCGGCAATCGGGGCCGCCGCATCGAGCGCAAACGCCATGCACGCGCTCATCACGCCGCAGAACAGCGCCACGGCGAGTCCCTTCCTGAAATCGAATTCCTTCACCGACTCCTTTTTCGCCGCCTCGGGCAGTTCGCGCTCCTTGCCGAGCCCGGCGAGGGCCGAGGTCGCGATGCCGATCACGCAGATGCCAATGCCCACCAGCGTCACCTGGCCGGCGGGGCTCGCGGCGATGCCCGTCAGCGCGCCCTTGAAGATCGGAGGGATCAGCGTGCCGCACGCGGCGCAGATGCCGAGCGCCACGCCGTAGCCGAGTGACATCCCGAGATAACGCATCGTGAGTCCGAACGTCAGCCCGCCCAGCCCCCAGAGCACGCCGAAGAACCAGGCCCAGCACAGCGCGGACGTGGGCGACCGCGCGATCACGCCCGGCAGATCGTTGGTCAGGGCCAGCCCGAGCACCCAGGGTGCGATGAGCCAGCTGAACACGCCGCCGACCAGCCAGTATGTTTCCCACGACCAGCGTTTCACCCCGCGGTAGGACATATAGAAACTTCCGGCCGCGAGGCCGCCGAGCCAGTGAAAGACGACGCCGAGAAAGGGATTGGAATCCATGGGTTGGGTAGGTGAAATTGGGCGGTGATTACCGGGAGTCGGGGCGGGGCGAAAGTCGAGGCGGCATTGTTCGTCCCGGCGTCTCGCAGCTCGGACCGAATGCTGTTTCGGAACACCACGAACCAGCTCTGCATCGGCTCGAAGCGGAGTGGCACGGAAATTCGGCCGTCATGCGCAATGAAGTCCGGCAGCTCGCGAATCGCACGTGACTCCGGATTCCAGAGCTCCGGTTGGTTCATGCCGCCGAGCAGTGGGTTGGGAAGTCATGCGGCAATCCCGGGTGATCGATGGTAGGACCGGCGGGCTAGCACACGCGCACGACTTCAAGCCCGAGGAGCGCGCCGAGTTTTTCGAGTTGGGGCGTGATGTGGCCGACGCCCACCGCACAGTGATGCGCCGGGCCGTGACTGTTCCAGTGGTTGACAAATTCCCGCGCGCCGCAGGCGAAACGGTAGCGGCTGTTCGTGTTGCCGATCTCGAGAATCGGCCCTGGCACCGACTCGGCCTCGGCGCAGAGGAGGGCGAGCTTGCCGCCCTCCGCCTCGATCACGGAGAGTAGCGTCACCGGGCCGTGTTTCACCGCCATCTCGACCGACACCCCGCGGCCGACCTTGCCGTGATAAACCTTGAGCGGCCGCACCTTGGTCTTGCCCTGCGCGATCGCGATGTGCCCCGGGCCGTCGTGGCCCATGAGCACGACGTCATCCTTGAAATCCATCGCGTAGTACTCGGTGAAGGAGCCGCCGGCGCCGAAGAGATCCATGATCTTCATCGCCTGCACGTTCTTGACTTCGTATTCGCCGGCGACCGGCACGCCGCGCGCGGTGAGCAGCGAGGTGCCGAGAATGATGGAGGCGATCGTGGCCTCGTTTTCGGCCACCCCGGTGCCCTTGTAATAATACGCCAGCGAGCCGAGGCGGTGATCGGCCACCAGTCGATCGAGCGCCACGGAAGTTCGCGCGGCGTCGGCGAGATCTTCGGTCGGGCAGTCGGGCTGCACGTCAAAGACCGCCTGGATCTCGGCGAGCCGCTGCGTGACGTCGGCGGCGGTGACCTCGCGGCGTCGCGCCGAAAGTTCGTCGACCTCGAGGTGCTCAACGTGCGTGCCGAAGGTGACGCTCTGCAGCGTGGCGTCGGACTGGATGTCGAGCATCCCGCCATAGGTGTGGCCCAGCAGGCCGAGTCGGTTGCCGTACATGCCGGCCGCGACGCGCGCCGCCTCGACCCAGGCATCGACCTCGCGCCAGCACGCCGGGTCGTCGTAGAGCACGCCGGTGATCTGATGAAACCGCACCCCGGCGCGCTTGAAGACGTTGGCGATCTCCGGCACCGGACAGGCCGAACAATGGGCCAGCCACTCGCCTGTCATCTGCGTGCGATCGCCCATCCGGTTGAACGTCGCATAGTCAATCGCCGGCGCCGGCTGTAGGTTGAGGATGATCACCGGCACCTTGGCGCGCAGCACGACGGGCAGCACCGTCGACGAGAGCGCGTAGGTGGTGACGTAAAGAAAGATCACGTCGACATCCGCGCGGCGGAATTCACGCCCGGCCGCATAGGCGCGATCCGGCGTGTCGACGAGGCCGAGGTTGACGACCTCGACGCCGGGTCGGGCGAGTTTCTGGGCGACGCGGGCAACGTAGCCTTCGAGGCGTTCCTTGAGTCCGTTGAATTGCGGCCAATAAGCGTCGAGACCGATGCCGAAGAGGCCAATTTTGAGGGGAGAGATCATAGGATTACTCGTTCAAGAAACTGGAGGCGGGGTGTGGCAGAGCCATGTGTTCAGCGAGAACGACGCGGTGCGCGGCGCGCCGTGGCGGCATCGTCTGCTCGGGATTAAGGAGGGGCATTTTCAGCCAGCACCTGGACTGGTCCCAGCAGGCCGGAAGGCAGCAGCGGTGAGGTGGCAACAAACTTGCGCATGTTTGTCTCGGTGAAGCGCTTTTCCGGCGCGAGCGCAGCATCGCCGATCAGACGGTTTGGCCAAAGGTTGACGATGCTCAATTCCAGCTGGTTGTCGCCGACCTTGACTGCGCCGGTGATGTTGACGCGTGCAGGTTTGGCCCAGACCACACCCAGGTTATGTCCATTCAAGCGCACCTCGGCAACCTCACGCACCTGACCCAGGTCGAGCATCAGTTGGCCACCCTTTTCAGGGAGGGCCGACAGCGTGAAGGTTTTCCGATAGATTGCCGTGCCCGAATAGAACTTGATGCCGTCTTCGGCGTGTTTGCTCCAGTCCGTTAGTTCGTCAAAGCGAACATTCGCCGGGCCACCCCATTTGGGATCGAATGATACGTTCCACGCGCCATCGAGTTTCGCCCGAGGCGTAAGTGTCGGGTAGTTGCTGGCCGTGGTCCCGTTGACTTTCGTCCCAATCGCTTGGCGGAAGATGACGAACACTGAACCGCACGGGTCAAATTCCAGCGGCACAATTGTGCGACCATTTTCCTGACGGAATGCAGTCGCGTCCCGCATCGCGCCGGTGACTGGATTCCAGATCTCCGGTTGTTTGCCGGAAACCCGGAACGAGCATGCGACTGATTCCGGTGTCTCCCAGCGGCTGGCAACGAAGTAGATCTCCGTGCCATCGGACATCGTGCGATGAATCCAGTCAATCGTGCCGGCGTCGCTGAGTCCCTGATACTCGAAGGCTGGCGCGACACCGAGTTCGTTCAGGACCTGCCGCGCGGTCTTGCCCCAGACCAACCGCCCGGAGCCGAGGCGGTTTTCAACGGCGTTTTGACCGGTGGCATCCGCCCACAGGCGTTTCACGAGCGCATCAAACTTCTTGTCGTCGCCCGGCTGCCGAGGCTTGCCCAACAGCTTGGTCGGGCGCGGCCCAACCACGGTCGCACCGGCGTGGATGAGTGAAGCGACTTTCTCCAGAACCGGGAGCTGCATGGGCAGGCTGTCGGGGAGAACAAGAACGCGATAGCTCATGCCATCCGGCAACACGATCCGTCCATCCTTTACGCTCAGGCGAGTCAACAGCACCTCGGTGTTGCCATGGTCGTAATCGTAACCTGTCCCCAAGGTTGGCAGAACGGTTTTCATCGCCGGGCCGGCGCCGGATTTGTCGCCTTGATAAATGAGCGCATCCGCGGCGAACAGGCCCTGCTGCAACAGATATGAGCAACGGGATAGATAGGTGTTGAATGCCGGCGTCTGGTTCCACCAGGTGAGGCCAGGCTCGTAATGCGTGCCCGCCCAGAACGTGTAACCCGGCTTCGCGGTGATTCTTGGCGAAAGCGCCGCCGTATGGAACGCGATGCGGTTAAGCCCGTCGCAGAATGCCTGATCGCCGGTTGCCTTCATCCGAAATGGCGATTCCTCCCAGTGCGGGCCAACGGAGGTGAACGATTCACACAGCGTAATCTTCTTGCCATATATGTGGTTGGCGCTGGCGGCGTCCCGCAGCAGGAAGCGGCGCTCCGGGGTGGGACGGTGCGGCGAAGGCACCCAGAATTCGGCCATCGCCACATCGACCCGGCCGGAATTCTTCAGCAAATCCGACTGCTTTATGTTCGGCCCGGCGGCTTCGGCATAGAAGGGGTAACCGGCTTGGTTGGAAAGCTTGCGCCTGTAGGCGTAGTGATTGTCTGCGATCAAATCGTCGATCGTCAGCAGATGATCTTCCTTGATGTGGGTGGAGATCCGTTCGTCGCCGATCACCCGCCCCGCCAACACAGGCAGGTAGGGCAGCACATCGTATCCCCGGCGCTGCTTGAACTCCTCAGGAAAAGTCTTGGTCCAGGTCGGACTACCGGCCTCCCAGCTATCCTCTTCAACGAACTTCAACCCTTGGCGTTCCTCGGGCGTCATCTCCGCCAACAATCGCCCCACCGTTGCACCCCAGCCTTTGTCCATCGCTTCGGTGCTGAGACCGTCAAGGTGAAGGCTTCTTTCGTTGCCGAATTGCGAAGCCACCTGAGCAAAACGCATGATGGCCCATTTGCCCGCCGGCGCATTCCAGCGCAGCTTTCCACCAGCAGCCATTTTTTCGGTGATGTCGATGACCTCTTCGATCTTCAGAACCGGCTTGTCCGGGAACGCGAGCACGACGATGTCGCGATGAAAGGGTTCGCCATACCGTGGCTTTTCGGAGGACGTGCTTCGCTTGATCTTCGGAACCGGCAAGGTCCCCTCGAAGAGTCCGGGACCCTGGAATGACGCTTCCGACCATTCGAGCTGTTGCTGCCCAAACTCGTTGCTCACCCGCTCACGCGGGGCAGTCGTTGATATGGCCAGACCCAGATCGATTCCGATGCGGTTCGCCTCTTTCGCGGCGAAGCGAACGGCTGCACGCCATTCGTCGCTCCAAGCTGGCATCGGCTTAATCCCGGCACCTGCGGATTTGCCCCCGTATTCATCGGTCTTAACCTTGCGGTATTCCTTGCCCTCCAAAACGACTTTGTGCTCGGGATACCAGACCGGGCCCATACTGCTGGGGTAGATCAGGGCACCGACAATGCCTTTGGCATGGAACTCCTCCAGATCGCGCGTGATGCACTCTCGCGGGGCCTCTGCCAACCACATCCAGTAGGTGTAGGGTCTGGCTTCACGTGGCGGCGTGACGAATCGCTGATCCAAGGTCGGGGTTGCCGCATGAGCAGCTGGCGGCGGGGCCGGAAAAGCACTCTCAACGGGACCCGGCCCGGCGCTCGCCAGCCGCGGACCGCAAACGACCGCGACCGAAAGGGCGAGGCTGGCAAATAACCCGGAGGATGCGTTTGGATTCATCGGGAGTTGTTCGACGCCGGTCGGTTCATGCCAAGGAGCCGGCAGTTGGCACCCATCGATTCTCTCGCGCCGGGGCGGCAGCACGTTCGATCCAGACGGGCGGCCGCCGCCCGCCGCTGTGCCGCGCCCGGGATGAGCATGGCGCGGCGCGCGCGAGGATCGCTTGTCATCAGAGCCGGGTGTTCAGCGCGAACGACGTGGTGCGCGGCGCGCCGCGGCTCTGGAAGCCCTCCCAATACATGATGTCCTGCAAATTCTGAACGCGCACCGTGAACGCGACCCGTTGCTTGAACACGGTGGCGCGATAGGAGGCGCTCACGTCGTGGCGGGTGAAGCCCGGGACGGTGGGCCGCCGGCTGTCGCGGAAGACGACGCTGTGCGTCAGCGTGAGCCCGGGCAGAAGCCCCTTCGGCAGGTCGTACTTGTGGAAGAAGCTCCACGACTCGCGGCCCGGGCCCTGGGAGACCGGCCGGCCTACGGCGGCGGGGTTCGCCTTGTTGGCCGTCACGTAGGCATGGAGGTTCGTGTAAGTGCCCGCGATCTGGTAGCCTTCAAACAGCTTCACGGTCACATCCGATTCCCAGCCGCGCGAGCGCGCCGAGACATCCTGGATGCTGCGGCCTCCCGTCACCGCCAGCGGATCAAGGCCGGCCTCGATGATATCGGAGGTGAGCGCTTGGCGCGTGCCGTTGATCTGGTCGACCTGGAAGCCAGCGGCATTCAAGAAGACGCGGTTCTTGAAAAGCGCGGTCTTGATGCCGACATCGTAGCCTTTGCCGCTCACATGCTTGTCGAGCGGTTTGCCGAAGATATCGATCGCGCTCACGGGTACACCGGCGAACGAACGGCTCGCCGAAGAGAAAACCGAGAGCCAGTCGTTCACGCGGTAGGCCGCGCCGACGGTCGGGGAGTCGGCGTTTTCCTTCACCCTCTGATAGCGCGCGAGCGCGTCGAGACCGAGGGGATTGCGGTTGATGATCGTGCCCTCGTCATGCCGCACACCGGCCATCAGGTGGGCCCGGTTGTCGAACAGCGCGAAGACATTGGTGAAGGAATAACCGCGGCGCCGCGCCTGGGCATTCAGGCGGTTGTTGGGCAGGGAGTAGCGGAACGTCTCGAGCATCTCCGTCCACGCTGGCTGCACCGTGCCGCCAAACACATAAGGGGTGAGCGCCGGGGTGTTGTCGCGGATGCGGTGGTTGTCGGTGTCGATGTACTCCGCGCCGAGGATCGCCTGATGCGCGATGCCCCAGTAGTTGAACTTGCCCACGAGATCGCCCTGCGCGGTGTAGGTGTTCACCGTCTCGTCGTCGCTGGTGGACGAAAGCGCGACGGTGCTGGGCACCGTCAACCCATTCACCACGCGGGTGCTGATCTGCGTGCCGCCGAGGCGGCGGTCGACGCGGTGCATGCGGGTGAAATTTCCAGCCACCCGCAGCGAAAGCATGGCGTTGAGCCGGTGTTCGACCTGATTGCCGGCACGAAAGATGCGCTGCGTGCGGCGATTGTTGGGCCCGAGGGGATTGAACTCCCAGGGAATATAGGTGCCGTTGAGATCCAGCCCGTTGATCGCGCCGTTGCGGTGCCAGGTGAAGTCGGCCAGCGGCGAGGTCGAGGCGACCGTGCTGCGCGGAGACGGCGGTGAGGCCAGGTAGTCGATATACTCGAGGTTGGCGGTGTAGCGCGTATTCTCCGCCAGTTTGTAAGCCAGAGAGCCGTAATAGACGGTGCGATTGGCCCACGCAAATTGCTGCCAGGCGTCGCCCGCCTGGCGCACCCAGACGAAGCGCGTCGTGAGCCGCTGGCTCAGCGGCATCGACGCATCCACCTCTCCGCGACGCATGCCCCAGTTGTCGCCGCGCACCGTGATCGTAGCTTCGCGCTTCGGCCGCGGCAGCTTCGAGATGGAATTCAACATCCCGCCCGGCTCGGCCACGCCCGCCAGCAGGGAACTGGGCCCCTTCAAGACTTCGACGCGGTCCATCGTGGCCGAATCAAAGAGCATGCCGGCAAACGGCTCGCGCATGCCATTGCGGTAGGGTTTGTTCTGCCTGAATCCGCGGACCTGATACGTGTTGTTGTCGTTGGTCTGGTCCTGGTTGCCGACATTCGTGATGCCGCTCATGAAATCGGTCGCATCCGTCAGCGTGAGAGCCCCGATGTCGTTCATGAATTCGCTGGTCACCACCTGAATTGCGCGCGGCAGTTCGCGCAGGTTCATGTTCGTGCGGGTGCCGGAAAGGGCGTTGGTCGCCACCCAGCCGTCGTCAGTGCCGGTGACGTTGAACTCGGACATGACGACGGGGGCATCGTCGGCGGAGGCGGGGGCAGCCGGCTTGACGGCCGGGGCAGTCTGGGCCTGCAAGGTGGACGTGAAGGCCAGCGCGGCAACGAAGCCGAGCGAGACGAGCTGCCAGCGGAGGGATCGTGTTTTCATGGTTGGTCGGTGCGACTCTGTGGCAGGCGGCGCGAATTATTCGCGGAGGTTGATCGTCCCCAGCGTCACCGGGCCGAGCAGGCCGGATTCGACGAGTGGGGTCTTCGCCGTGAGTTCGAGGATGTTGGTCTTCGTCAGCCGTTGCGCCTCCGGCAGCGCGGAGTCGCCGATCACGCGGTTGGGCCAGAAGTTCACGACTTCGATTTCAAGGGTGTTGCCCGTGGGTTTCACGACGTCGGTCACATCGACGCGGAACGGCGGCGCCCAGACGATGCCGCAGGACTTGCCGTTCACCTTCACCTCCGCGAGCTCCCGCACGTTGCCCAGATCGACGTAGCAGCGCGCCGCCCGATCGCGGGAACGCAGGGCCGGCGGCAGATCGAAGCGCTTCGCATACACCGCCGTGCCCGAGTAGTGCTTGATGCCTGGCTCGGCGCGCGTCGGCCAGCTCACGAGCCCGGCAAACTCCGCCGCCGCGGGCCCGCCCCAGCGCGGATCGAAGCGCACGCTCCATGATCCGCCGAGCTCGGCCAGAGTCTCAAATTTCTGCGCGTTGCTACGTCCGCTCGCGGGGTGCGCGGAGGCCGGGGCGCGGAACACCACGAACCACGAACCGCACGGCGTGAACTCGAGCGGCACTCGGGTACGACCCACCGCACCCGCGTAACTCGTGGCCATGCGCCGCTCGCCCGTCACCGCGTTCCACAGCTCCGGGGCGCGGCCAGCCACGCGGAAGGTCGCGGTCACCTGTTCGGCGCGGTTCAGGCGGTTGGCGACAAAGTAGATCTCCGCGTCCGCGGTGCGCCGGTGGATGTAATCGAGATTGGTGTCCGGCTTGGTGTCGGCAAATTCAACATCCGGCGGCACGCCCGCGGCGAGCAGCACCTCGCGGGCGGTGCGATTCGCGATCATCTTTCCTTGGCCCCACAACTCCGCCGCGAGGCGCTTCACCTCGGCGTCACGCGCGGCGAAATCATGGAGCCCGCTCGCCTCGGTCGGCGCCGGCCCAATCACGGTTGCCCCGGCGGCCACGAATTCCTGCAGCTTGCGCAGCACCGGCAGCGAGAGGATCGGCCGGTTGGGCAGCACCAGCACGCGATAGCTCATGCCATCCGGCAGCACGATGCGGCCGTCCTTCACCGCCGCGCGCGTCAGCAGCACCTCCTCGGTGAACACGTCGTAGTCGTAGCCGGGCAGGATCTTCGCGGGGTCGGATTTCTTCAGCTGCGAGAAATTCGGCACGTGGTCGCCGTAGTAGTAGGCGACATCGGCGACGAAGAGGCCTTGCTGCATCAGGGCCTGACAGCGGTTGAGGTAGGCGAAGAACGGCCCGGATTTTTCCCACCACGTCACGTTGGGATTGAGATGCGTGCCGGCAAAATATTGCTGACCGGGCAGGCCCATCTCCGCCGGCGAACACACGAACGCGTGCCACACGAGCAGGTTCAGCCCCTCGCAAATCGCCTTGTCGAAGGAGGGTTTCAGGTTGTCCCAGAGCGTCTCCTGCCAGTGCGGCCCGATGGTGGTGAACCCTTCCGCGAGCACGAGCGGGCGCCCATAGGTGTGCGCCGCCGAGGCGGGTTGCTTCAGGAAGAAGCGGTTCTCGTCGCCGATGCGGTGGCGCCACGAGGTCGCCCAGAATTCGCTCATCGGCGCGTCGTTGTAACCGAGGCATTGCTGCGCGTCGATCGGCACGGCGTGCGGTCCGCCGGACTCCGGATGAATCAGCAGCCCGTGCCGATGCGCGTTGTCGCGAAAGATCCGGTAGTGGTTGGCGATCGCGAGATCGCCCATCGTGCGGCGCAGGTCGGCGAGGAAGCGGTTGCTCTCGCTGCGACTGTTCACGATCCGCCCGGCGATCACCGGCAGCCACGCGAGCAAGTCGTAGCCGCGTCGCGACCGAAACTCCTCGCGCAGCGTCGGCGTCCAGTTCGCCACCTCCACCTCCCAGCTGTCCGTGTGCAGATACTTCAGCGCCTTGCCCGCGAGCGGGCCGGCATCGGCGATCAGCGGCTCGACCACGGCGTCCCAGTAGCGGCGAAACGCCCCGGCATCGAAGGGGTCCAGCGCGTAGCCCTCCCAGCCCTGGCTGCAGGTCGAGACGCGGCAGTGGTCGTTCAAGGTCCACCCGAGGCGCAGCAACTGCCAGTCGCCGGCAGGGGCGTCCCAGGTGAGCTGGCCCGACGCATCCATCTTGCCCGTGAGGTCCACGATGTCTGCCGCGCGCGCATCCTCCTCGCCGGGGGTCGTGGCAACTTCCTGAAACAGCGAGGTGGTGTCTGGGGCGGAGAACGGCCGGAGCGGCTTGAGCAGGGCCTTTTCCAACTGGTTCTGCAGCGGCGGACGTTTCGCGGGCAGATCCGGACGCACGCGGTAAGCGAGCACGTAGAGATCGCGGTAATGGTTGTCCTTCGCCTTCGGCGCCGCGATCGGCACCGCGACGCGGGCCGGGCCAGACACGCGCACTTCGGACCAAGTGAGCTTCTTCGGTGCGTCGTCGGGGGTGACCATCGGTCCGCCGAGGTTCCAGCCGCTCTGGATGTTGAGGCTCATCTCCAGGCCAAGCCGATCCGCCTCGCGCAACGCATGCCGGTAGAGTTCACGCCAGGCGGGCGAGGCGAACACCGGGCCCCGCGGCACCTGGGCGTTGCCCCGCTGCTCCGCGCCACCCGCATCGCAGATGAGAGCGCCGCCAAAGCCCTTCGCCTTCATCTGTTCGAGGTCGCGGGTGATGGCTGCCTTCGTGACGTTGCCGTTGAGCCACCACCAGTACGCCCGCAGGCGCGCGCTCGGCGGCGGGTTGGACCACGCCGTGTCGAGCGGATCCGCGCGCACGGCCGGACAAACCGAGCTGACCAGCAGCAGGCTGACGATCCAAGAGAAGCCGAGGGCGCGGACGGGATTATTCATGGGCGGGAGGTTGGTGCCACGACGGCGGAGATGAGGATGCGACCGTTGGTACGCCGGCCGCGGTGAGGGCGAGAAGATACTGGATCGACACCGCTGGGCGGAATCCGAATAGTGATTTTTTTCATATAGAATATGCCCGCCGTCGTTAACTACTTTCGGTACTTTCCCGTCTCCCGCGAAGCGACCGCGTGGGGTTTGGCGGTGACAGCGGCGGGCTTCACCCGCATCCGCCCCTACGCGCCGTATCCGCCCGCACGGCACCCCGCCGACCACCAATTTGACTGGAGCCGCGGGCGGGTCCTCGAGGCGCTGCAAATCGTCCTCATCACCGCGGGTCGCGGACAGTTCGAAGTCCGCGGGGCGAAGCCACTGACGATTGAGGCGGGCGATGCGTTCATGCTGTTTCCCGATGTCTGGCACCGCTATCGGCCGAACCCGGCGATCGGTTGGGAGGAGAGCTGGGTGGAATTGTCCGGCGAAACCGTGGACCGGCTGCGCCAAAAGAAAATCCTCTCGCGCAAATCCCCGGTATTGCGGACCACCCTGGCGGCCGGGCTCGAGAGCTGTCTCGAAGCGGTGCACGCCCGGGCCCGGCAGCCCGCACCCGGCTTTGATCCCGAACTCTCAGCCCGGGGCCTCGCCGTCCTGGCGGCGTGGCAGCAGGCCGGACTGGCCTCGCAGCGCGAAACGCGGATGGCGCGCGCCGTCGCGACGGCGGAGCGTCATCTCGCCGAGAATCTCGCGGAGCCGGTGAACGTCGCCCAGCTGGCCCGCCGGCTCGGCGTCGCGTACTCGCATTTTCGCCAAGCGTTCAAATTGCATACGGGATATGCACCATGGCAATACATGCTGCACCTGCGGCTGGCGCAGGCCCGCCGTCGACTCGCCGCCAGCGATGCGACCCTTGATGAAGTCGCCGGCCGCCTCGGCTTCAGTTCAGCTTTTCACCTGTCCGCCGCGTTCAAGCAGGCCTACGGCATTGCCCCGGCCCTCTGGCGCCGGCGGTTTGTCTCCCAGGCTGAGCCGACCGCCATCCGTAGCGGGCCATGAATCGCGCGGCGGCTAAAATGGGGTCGGGCCGTTACAGGTTAGCGGACGATTTTCCGGCTCACGGTACGAGTGCAAGCCGCTTTCTCGGAGCCGCTGCTAACAAGTAATGGCCCTTCGTCACTTGGGTTGATAGGGATCGGCCGTGCCGGGCGGGATCGGCGGCTCAATCTTCAGGCTCTCCTGGATGTCGGTCACGATCTTCATGATCGGGTAGAAAACCCAGGAGTTTTCGCTCTGGACATTGGTTCGCTCCCGCGGGTCCTGAAACAGATTGAACAGCCGCATGATCGGCAGTCGCTGCGGGGGATCGTATTTGTATTCCTGCCACACGAAATGCCCCTTCCAGTGGCGCCACTTCACGGCGTGAATCGTGTCGGCGACGTAACAGGGAAATCCCTCGCGATTCGATTTCTCCTGCCGGCCGAGGAAGAAATCGGTCTGGTCCACGCCGTCGACGATGCGATCCCCGGGCACCGCGGCGCCGGCCATGCGGGCCAGCGTCGTGAAGGTGTCCACCTGATGGACGATCTCATTGCTCACCCGGCCCGCCGGAATCTGGCCCGGCCAGCGCACGATGAAGGGCACGCGCAACGATCCCTCCATCGCGGTGAAGTATGAGCCCGACCACGGTCCCGCCCAGCCCCGCCCCGAGAGCAATTCCTCCGCGCCATTGTCGCTCGTGAAGACGATCACGGTGTGCTCCGCCAATCCCAGTTCCTTGACCGCGTCGACGATTTCGCCGACGTGGTGATCCGTTTCCGCCAAGGCATCGGCAAAATCGCCGTTGCCCGTCCGACCGGCAAAGTCCGGGTGCGGCAGGATCGGATAATGCACCTGCGTCAGCGGCACGTAGGCGTAGAACGGCCGGCCGGCCTTCGCACTGCGCTTCATGAAGTCGACCGTTCGCCGCGTGCTCTCGGTATCGATCCGCCGCCGCGCGTTCACATCGTACACCTCCACCACCCGGGACTTCCCGCCTTTCCGGCCTTCGAGGATGTGCGGGGTCGGCGCCGACTTCGGATCAAAACCCACCGCCGTGGTCCACAGGCTTTCGTCGGTGGTGTTGGGAATGCCGTACCATTCGTCGAAGCCCTGGTCGGTGGGAAATCGCCCCTCGATGTCGCCCAGATGCCACTTGCCAAAGTGGCCGGTCGCGTAGCCGTGCCCCGAGAGCAGCTCGGCGAGCGTGATTTCCCATTGCGTCAACCCATACGGCGCGCCACCCCGCGGCACCTTCACGGTACCCGAACGGATGGCGAAGCGCCCGGTCATGAGGGCCGAACGGCTGGGCGTGCACTGGGCCTCAGTGTTGAAATTGAGCAGCCGCAGCCCTTCGGCCGCCAGGCGATCGATCCGCGGCGTCGCTGCACCGCGCAAAACGCCCCCACCGTAGCAGCCCGGTTCGCCGTAACCGAGGTTGTCGGTCAGGATGAAGACAATATTGGGCTTTTTCGCCGCCGCGGAGGGTTTGGTCGGTCGCGTCGCCGCGGTGGCGCTCGTGATCGCGGCCAACGCCGCGAGGAAAAGGTACAGTTTACGTTTCATCGTGTCATCGGCGTGGCGCTGGTCAGCCGGGTTGGGAGCGCATGGAAGAGCACAGGATCAAGAGGTGAGCCAAATGGGCGGCGAACTCCGCCGCAGGCCTGCCATGGAGTGAGTAGATCGGGACTTCGGGAGGCGAGCCTCCAACGAAAGGTTCCGGTCGCGCGGTCGACCTTGGATGGCCACGAATGTCCTACCGATCCTGAAAACCCAATGGTGCGGCGGCGCGCGGCCCGCCCAGGACCGGCGCCCCCACCAATGCCGGATTTGCCAGCTGTCTTTCGATCGAGTCGCGCAATTGCTTTCCGATGCGCAGAACCACCCGGCACACATTGTCCCGCACCACCCGGTCATGGGCCGGGACACGACAACCGCGGCGCTCACCCTCCAGCCAGGTTTCGTCCCGGATAATCTGCAGGATTACCGGGATTTCACGGATGAGAACTTGATCGGAGAGGACCATGGAATTGAGCGGGAGCCGATCGCCCCGACCCTACTATCGCATCTCGGCGCGAATGCACCAGTGGGGTGAAGGACTGCCCACGCCGCCGTAACGATGGGTTTGAGGAAGCGAGGGGGCACCCGCTCAATCGCGGACGCGGTAGCAGGTCACGCTCACGGTCGAGAGACAAAGTTCGATTTTCTCCACCGGCACGGCCGCGCGGGCGGACAGGCTTCGGTAGGCCGATTCACTCAGCAGGGTCTGGCCAGCCTCGGCCACGTCCTCGGCCAACTTGGCCACGACATTCATCTCGTCGCCCATTTTTCCGCCCGACCCATCGTCAAGCACGCGGCCATAACCGATGCCAATGCACACCCGGTAGGGTTCCTGGTCGGCGACCATGAGGCCGGATTGCTGCAACGTGCGGTGAAGGTCGAGGGCCGCGTCCAAGGCCGCATCGGCATCGGGAAACTCGGAAAACAGATTGTCGGCAAAGCACCGCCAGGCCAGGCACCCGTGCCGCTGGAGGATGACTTCCGCCAGATCCCGCATCTGCATATAACGGGTGAGAAAGTGCACGATGCCATGACCGCGTGAGACGCGGGTCATCCCGGAGGAGTCGAGCGCCAGCAGCGCGCAGGTCGTGCCGTGGCGCGCCCAGACGAGGCGCTCGATCGCCTCCTCGGCCAGCCCTTCGGACCGGGCGGCGATGATAGTGGAGAAGATGGGCGATGCCTCGCGCATGGGAACCGAAGGGATTGTTCTCCCGAGAAGACGTTACCCGCAAGATCTTAGACGACGTCGGGTGCCGGCAGCACGCAGCCCACTTTCTGGACATGAGAGTGGCGACTCTCCAGAAAGTGAGATGCGCCCGAGACGAGCCCTGGCTGGCAGCAAACCTGTTACTCCGGAACGACGGACGCCGAGCAAACATACTTCGGCGTGTTGGATGGGACCTACATCTCCTTGCCGCATCGGCAGAATACGAGGCCGGCAAACGGATGCACCGGACGCTTGCCCGGTCTCGCTGTGCGAGCCCTCCGGGCGTCCAAAAGGTCGTTGCACTGGTGCCAGAGCGCTTCGGTACCACCGCAATTGCATCGTCAGCGGTGCCGATGAAATCGGCCCTGGTGACCTCAAAGGCTGCGTCCCTTGGGCCGTGGCTGCTAGCCGCTCTGCTCGTTCTGAAACCGGCTGAAGCGAAGCTATCCACAACTCACTCCCGAAGAGGCGAAGGCACGTGAGGATGTCTCTTCCCAACTGCGAACCGTCACCGGCGTGACGTTGAGGTAGGCCGCATACCCTGGAATACTCGCGTTGACCTCGCGGCGATTGCGCGCGATTCCGTCCGGACTGACTCGCCGGCGCCCGGTCGTGGTTAGACCGCAACCAACACTTCGGGATGACGCCGCGCGATGTCCAGAAGGCGGAGCGCCGCGCCGGTCGGCTGGCGCCGCCCGCGCTCCCAGCTTGCGGCCGTCACCGTCGGAATGTTCATCAACGCGGCGAATACCGGCTGGCTTACGTTGAGCCGCTTGCGAATCGCCCGCACTTGGGCCGGGGTCAACGGCTTCACGCGTGGCGGCAGCGGCACGGTCTTGGTGCGCAGCGTGAGCTTGCGGCTGCCTTTCAGGTGGTCCGCGAATGCCTCAACGCTATTCACCAGATCGTCGGCGTTAAACTCGATGTCTTTCGTTTTCATGTCTGAATTCTCGTTTGATGGTCTCGACGGCGGCCCGCAGTCGGCGCTCTTGCTCTGGCGTCAAATTCTCCGATTTGGCTTTGGTATAAACGTAGAAGAAAACGACCACGTGATGCTGAGGTAGATTGAGGTAGATGACACGTGCGCCGCTCTGCCGGCTCTTGCCTTGGATGGCCATGCGCACTTTGCGCAGACCGTGAAGTCGCGGGATGAGGTTGCCTTTTTCGGGGTTCTTCAGGAGGTCGTTTTGGAGTTGGTTGAGATGGGCATCATCGGTGATCTGCGTCACCAAGCTGGTGAACAGCGGCAGCTCGATGAAGGTGAGTCTCATTTACCCTTACAGCGTAAGGGGTCACCTTCAAGCAGGTCAAAGCAAATTCTCCTGCCTATCTCCGCCGCTGCGGCGGAAGTTCTTTGCGGGTGGTTGCGATGCGCGAAGGCGCGCCGCAATCAAAGTTTAGCTGCCAACGAACCATCTTCTCAAAGGACCGCTGAAGCTTCAGCCGGCTTCGCGGAGATGGCGTTCCTAGTCTCCGATGAATTTCACCAGCACGCGCTTCCGGCGCATCCCGTCGAACTCACCGTAAAAAATTTGCTCCCAGGGGCCAAAGTCGAGCTTACCCCCGGTGACGGCGATAACGACCTCCCGGCCCATGATCGTGCGCTTGAGGTGGGCGTCGGCATTGTCCTCGCCGGTGTTGTGCGCGTATTGGCTGTGCGGTTTTTCGGGCGCAAGTCTTTCGAGCCAGCGCTCGAAATCGGCGTGTAAGCCTGACTCGTCATCATTGACGAAAACCGAGGCACTGATGTGCATCGCATTAACGAGGCAAAAACCCTCTTTGATCCCGCTTTCACGCAACGCATCAGTGACCTGCGATGTGATGTTGATGAAGGCCCGCCGCGTGGGCACTTCAAACCAGAGTTCCTTGCGGTAGGATTTCATCGTTGGCCGGATTCCAAAATTGCGAGTGCTTTGGCAAGGTTCTTTCGCCGCGGCGGGCATTGCCCCTGCTCCCACAGTCTGACGGTCGAGGGGTCAACACCAAGCCCCTCCGCGAACTGTTCTTGGGTCAATCCGTTAATGCGCCGGTAGTGAATCAACCGCTCTGCGAACGACCGCGGCTTGGGCAGGGGATTCGTCGTCGCCGTCACGGACGGCAAACTCGATTTCGGCCCGTGGGAGCAGATTTTCTACGGCGAGTTCGACGGCCGGCGCCGGAAGCGCGTCCTCGTGAAAATCATCGGGGAGTGAGCCGGCGGGCCGCGGGTTTTCAGCCGGAACCGCCGCGACATAGTCTTGCGACTTCGGCGGCGGCGGGCACTCATTGCTCGGAATTCACTTTTAACCATGAGTGCAGCAAAAAGTTCCGCCCCGTCCGCCAAGGCAACGCGCAATGCCGATCGCAAGTCCAGCGCCGGCACCACGCCCGACCCATGGGAGGCGTGCGTGCGGCTCGAATACGGTGGCGATCGGAGCTTCGCGTGGAGCGTCCGCGAAGAAATCATCAGCACGCCGCCGGAAGGCCGCGGGCAGGCCGAGGCCCAGTTGCTCAAGGCCCTGGCGCGGCCCGGCTGCACCGAGGCCGGCCGGCAGTTTCTCTGCTCGATGCTGGCGCTCGTCGGTGGCGCGAAAAGCGTGCCGGCGCTCACGCCGCTCCTCCGCGACCCGAAATCCACGGAGTCGGCGCGCTACGCCCTCGAGGCCATCCCCGGTCCCGAGGCATCCGCCGCCTTGCGCGACGCCCTGGGCGCCCTCACCGGCCGGGAGAAAGCCGGCCTGATCGGCGGCATCGCCGGGCGCGGCGACACCGCGGCCCGCTCCGCGCTCGCCGCCCTCAAGGACAACGCCACCGAACCCGCCATCGTCCGCGAAGCCGCCGGCCGCGCCCTCGAACGCCTCGCCACCACCAAAGCCTGACACCCCATGAACCCGAACCTTTTCCTTAGCCGCCGCCAGTTCATCCGGCACTCGAGCCTCGCCGCCGCCGTGGTCGCCGCGCCGCTCATCCTGCCTTCCCGCCTCCGCGGCGAGAACGCACCGAGCAAGAAGATCACCGTCGGCATTGTCGGCACGGGCAACATCGCCGACAGCCACTTCAGCGCCCTGCTCGGCTACCCCGAGTCGGTGCGCATCCTCGCCGTCTGCGATGTCGACCAGGAGCGGCGCAACGACAGTGCGGCACTCGTGAACAAGTCCTACGGCAACAAGGACTGCAAAGCCTACGCCGACTTCCGCGAATTGAACCGCCGCAGCGACATCGACGCCGTGTTCGTTTGCACGCCCGACCACTGGCACGCCCTGGTGGCGATCGACGCGATGCGCAACGGCAAGGACGTCTACGTCGAAAAGCCGATGACGCTCACCATTCAGGAGGGCCGCGCGCTGGTGGCCGCCGCGCGCAAATACAACCGGGTCGCACAGCACGGCACGCAACACCGCTCGATGAAGCGCTTTCACGACGTGGCCGAATTCGTGCGCAACCAGGGCCTCGGAAAACTCGATCGCATCGAGTGCTTCATCCCGCCGAACAACCGCCACTGCGGCTCCACCTGGAAACCCGAGCCCGTGCCGGCCACGCTCGATTGGGACATGTGGCTCGGGCCCGCCCCGTGGCGGCCCTACACCTCGATTGGCTGTCACTACAACTTCCGCTTCATTTCCGAGAGCGCCTACGGTCAGGTGACCAACTGGGGCGCGCACTACCTCGACATCGGCCAGTGGGCGCTCGACATGGACAACAGCGGCCCGGTCGAGGTCGAAGGCCACGGCGAGTTTCCCAGCACGGGCCTGTTCACCAACGCGACCAAGGTCGATTTTACGGTGCGGTACGCGAATGGCGTTCCGATGCACTGCCGCACCCGTTTCGACGGCGGCGGCACCGCCCGGTTCGTCGGCGAGCGTGGCTGGCTCGACATCGCCCGCAACAAGATGAGCGCCTCGAACAACGATCTGCTGCGCGAAATGCAAGCGTCGGGAAAAAAGATCCAGCTGCCGTTGAGCAACAATCACCACGAAAACTTCTTCGCGTGCATCCGCAGCCGCGCCCGGCCCATCGCCGACGTGGAACTCGGCCACCGCACGACGACGGTCTGCAATCTCGGGCAGATCGGCATGGTCCTCGGCCGCAAGCTGCGCTGGGATCCGGCAAAGGAAGAGTTCATCGGTGACGACATGGCCAACCGCCTGCGCGGCCGGGCCATGCGGTCACCATGGTCGCTCGCCTGAGTCGCATCCAGGCCGTGGCGAAACGGCCCGAATGGGGAATCGGTCGGTTTGGAACAAGCGTGGAGGCGCCCCGGCCGGGATCGAAGCAGTCATTGGCCGAGGTCAGATTCTGCCGACATCGGCAGAATTGACCTGCGCCCATTTCTTGGGGATGAGCACTCGATTGGCCTGGCCACGCGTGCGCTGGGGCGCGGGTGCTCGCCGGCAATGGTCAATCCACCGACACTCCGGCTGCTCGGAACCATTCAACTGAACGACCGTTGCCGGCTCCGTCGGCCGCACTATTCTTCGCGTTCAATCTCAACGATCACAACCCGCTTGACCGACGCATCGACCCAGTAACTTAACACGTAGCCTTCGGTCGCGATATGTGCGATCGACCGCCCCTCAGCATCGGGCAAAACGTAGTCAGGCTCCGAAAACGGTCGTTGAGCGATCGCGTACGCTATGTCGGTGAGCTTCCTTCTCTTTCGTCCGGCCTGGGCGATGATGAACTCGCTCGCCTCTTCTTCGAATACGACGCGAAAACGCGCAAGCTCACTCACGGGCGATGCGCTCTTCGAGAGCTTCCGCCGTCACGTAGCGCCCCGCTTGGACAGCCCGGATTTTCTTCGCCGTGGCACGCTTCCATTCTGGTGTGCTGTGACGCAATCGGATCAGGTACAAGTTCAGCTCTCTCAACTCGCGTGCCTTGAGCCCCTTCATCTGCTGCTTGATGGCGAGTAAAGTCATGAAACCAACGATGCAAGGGCCGCACCGGCCGTCAAGATGGCTCGCGTCAAACGTCAAGCATGCGCCCCGCTCGCCAGAGTGCGGCTGACGCCGTCCTGTCCTCACCTTCGTTCCGCCGCGACGCCCCTCGTCAGTTGACCACGTTGATTGGCCTCCCCGCGATGAAGGCCGCGACGTTTTCGGCCGCGACCTGCATCAACCGCTGCCGCGCCTCCACCGCCGCCCAGGCGATGTGGGGCGTGAGCGTGAGGTTCGGGGCGCCCAACAGCGGATTGTCGGCCGGTATCGGCTCGGCTGTGACAACATCGAGGGCCGCACCCGCGAGCACCCCGGCCCGCAGCGCGGCCGCCAGGTCGGCGTCGTGCACCAGCAGCCCGCGCGAGGTGTTGATCAAGTAAGCCGTCCGCTTCATTCGCGCCAGCAGCGCCGCGTTGACCATGCCGGTGTTCTCCGGCGTGAGATTGCAGTGCAGGCTCACCACATCTGCTTCAGCGAAGAGCTCCGCCACCTCGCGCCACTCGACCGGATAAGATGGTGCCGCCCCTTTGAATACGTCGAGGGCCAGCACCTTCATCTTGAACGCGGCGGCGAGTTCGCCCACCCGGCGGCCGATCCGACCGAAGCCAACGATGCCGATCGTCTTGCCCGCCAGCTCGGAGAGCGGCGTTTGCCAGAAGCTCCACTCGCCGCGGCGTGCCCACTCCCCCTGCTTCACCAAGTCACTGTGCAGCTGCGGCTGGCGGTGAAAGTTCAGCAGGAGCGCGAACACGTACTCGGCCACGGCATCGGTGCCGTAGACGGGTACATTCGCCACCGGAATCCCGCGGGCGCGCGCGGCCTTCACGTCCACGACGTTATAGCCGGTCGCGAGCACGCCAATGAACTTGAGCTTCGGCAGCCGTGCGAGCGTCGCGGCATGCAACACCACCTTGTTGGTGAGCAGGACGTCGGCATCCGCCGCCCGCTCGACGATCTGCTCCGCCGGCGTGCGATCGTGGCAGGTGAATTCACCGAGCGCAGCGATCTCGGCCCACGGGTTGTCCCCGGGGTTGAGCGAGGCGCCGTCGAGAACGACAATTTTCATGGTGGGGAGGAGTGGGAGGTTGGAGCGTTCAACGGTTCAACGGTTCAGCGGTTGAAAAGTGGTATTGAATAAAAAGCGGACTCGTTCGGCGGCGCTTCCAGGCAAGGGCCCGAGGTTTACCATGCGCCTGATCGAGGACGAGAAAATCCCGTTGAGGCGGGCAGAAACATGGTTGAGCTCCGGCGACCGCGCTGTTTCCTTTCCCCCCATGGCTTCCCCCCTTCCTACCCGCCGCCAGTTTGTCCAGACTGCGGCCATCGCCGCTGCAGCCGCCACCGCGCCCCGAAACATCTTCGCGGCCGCAAAATCCGCCGCGTCCGCTTGGACCATCGGCTGCCTCAACCGGCCCTGGGTAAAATGGCAGCTGGACGAGATGCTCGATGGCGTGAAGGCGGCCGGGTATCGCACGGTCGGCCTCCAGACCAACACCACGGGCGAGGCGTTTATCGCCGCCGGTGCGACCCCCGCCTATCTGGAAAACCTCAAAAAGAAAATCGCCGCCCGCGGCCTCAAGGTGAATCTCGCGCGGCTCACGCTCAAAGACGGCGCGCCGCAGGCCGAGGCCAGCGCCTCGATCCGCCAGCAATTGGACAACGCCCGCACGCTCGGCATCGGAACCTTGATCAACACCGGCACCGGCAAGCCCGAGCATTATGAGGGCTGGTACCGGTCGATGGCCTACGCCGCCGCCTATGGCGCGGACCTCGGCATCCAGATTGTGATGAAGCCGCACGGGGGCGTCGTCGCCGCGTCCGCCGAACTCCTGACCAGCCTCGAAAAGATCAATCATCGCAACCTCGGCATCTGGTACGATGCCGGCAATATCATCTTCTATACCGGCAAGGATCCGCTCGCGGAGTTGGAGCCCATCATCTCGCGGGTCACGGCGTTCACCGCGAAGGACTGCGCGAGCAAAGGCAGTGACGTCATGATCCAGTTCGGCGACGGCAAGGTGGATTTCAAGGCGATCTTCCAACGGCTCAAGCAGGCGGGTTTCAAGGGACCGATCATGGTCGAAAGCTGTGCGATCAAGGAAACCGCGGCGGCAACGACGGAAAACGCGAAGGCGAACCGCGTGTTCCTGGAGAATGCGCTGGCGGCGATCTGAACCCAAGGTCGGCCGCCCGCCGTCGCGGGCGGCGGACACACATTCGCTGGTCTCTCCATTGCCGGCTGCCCAGTAACAGCGACCTGCCCGATCACTGATCCTTGTTGCGTCTTGTTAGACCTGCGCGCTCGCTGGCGCGCACCCCGCCATTATGATCCTCTACCCTGTCATCGTTTGGCGTGTCCTGGCCGTCGTGGCCTGCGCGCTCGTTCCGACTGCCGCCTGCCATGCGGCCGAGGCCTCGAAAAAATCCTTCGCGATTCCCGCGGGAGTGGCACCAGCCGGCGACCGCCCGCTTCCAATCGGTCCAACGAGAAATAGTCCGGGCGGCACCGTGGAAGGCCGGGTGCTCAATGTCACCAGCGGCAACTTTCTGAACAACGCCCGCGTCCGCCTCTTTGGCACGAACCTCGAAACCTTCACCAACGAAAACGGCGAATACCGTCTCGCGGGCGTGCCGGCGGGTAACCAGCAAATTGTCGCCTCCTTTACCGGCCTGGCCTCCCGGACGGAAAACGTGACCGCGTCGCCCGGTGCCGTCGCACGGGTCGACTTCGAACTCGCGATCGAGGGCGCACCCTCCGGCCGGCAAGGGGACGTGGTCACGCTGGCCGCGTTCACGGTCGAGGAACGCGAATTGACCGGCCAGGCCGTGGCCCTGCACGAGCGGCGCAATGCCCCGAACATCAAGAATGTGATCGCGATCGATGTGGACACCGGCGAGGGCAACATCGGCGAATTCCTCAAGTACGTTCCCGGGATCG
Organism: Opitutaceae bacterium; assembly: GCA_044344465.1. Lineage (GTDB taxonomy): Bacteria > Verrucomicrobiota > Verrucomicrobiia > Opitutales > Opitutaceae > ER46. Next base: position 16,409 of record JBIJCX010000022.1, on the reverse strand, counting down.
GCATCGATCAGAGTCCGCAGAGCCCGCAGTTCGTTTCGATCCGGGGCATGCCGGCCAGCGGAACGCTGGTCACCACGAACGGCATGGAGATGGCCTCGAACTCGTACACCTCGGGGCGCGAAACCGATTTGGGCGTGGCCGCGACCGGAAACATCGATCGCATCGAAGTCACCAAGGTGCCCACGCCGGACATGCCCGCCAATGCCGTCGGCGGCATGATCAACCTGATCACCAAGAGCGGCTTCAGCCGGAAAAAGCCGCTCCTCAGCTACAACCTCTATGCCACGGTCACGACGCTGGATGGACTGGACGGTCCCGGCTCGATCTTCTCGCAGAGCCACGGTCCGGACGCGAAATCGAACATGCCCCGCACCAACCCGTCGCTTAACCTCTCCTACCTCGCGCCCGTCAACCAATCCCTCGCGTTCGCTTTCTCGCTGAGCAAATCCGATCGTTACAACGACTGGGATTATCGCCGCCCGATTTGGGACAAGGTGAACCTGCGGCTGACGAGCAATTCGATGAACGCCCTGACCTACGGCGAAGGCAAACTCCTGGCCGCGACCACGGTCGACTGGAAGGTGAATGCCGACAACACGGTGAGCGCCGGGTTCTCCCATTCGAAGCAGGAGAACGTGGTCCGGCAAAACGTCGTCACCTCGACGTTCGGGGCCAACGCAATCGGGAGCCCGACGTTCATCCACGGCGCCGCGACGGGCGTCGGTTCGGTGACCATGGATCCGATCTGGACGAACCAGTTCAAGACCCTGGACCTGTTCACCATCAACCACCGTTTCAACGGCGTGAAGTGGAAGGTCGATTCGAGCGGAGCGTTTTCCAAGGTCCGGACGCGCTTCACCGACGTATCCGACGGCTTCTTTAACCGGGCCGCGTCCACGACCATCACCAACCTGATCTTGAGCAACGATCAAATCGGCGCCGCGGCCTCGCGCCGTACGCCGATCGTAACCGCGCTGAACCGATCCGGGGCGCCGGTCGACATCCATAATGGCAACAACTACACGCTGACGGGGGTCTCGAGCGCCGAGTCCGACATCAACAACGAAGGCCGGCGGGCCGCCATCAACGTCTCACGGGAACTGGACCTGCCGTTCGCCCTCACGCTCAAGACCGGCGTCCTGTTCAACCGCACGCGCAACCAGACGGTGGGCGGAAACAGGAACTGGACCTTCACTCCGCCCGGCGGGGCGGCCGCCCGCCTGATCGGAAACTACGATCTCATCGCGGACGCGTTTTCGGGTCGGAACCATTTCATCGACGCCAACGGCAGTCCGGTGCCCGTCAAGTGGATGAGCCTCGCCAAGATCAAGACGCTCTATGACGCGCATCCCGACTGGTTCGTGTACAACGAATCGGGCGCCTATGTCGCGGCGGTCAATGCCGCCAAGACGATCGAGGAAACGATCACCGCCAGCTACGTCCGCGGCGACGCCAAGTTTTTCGAAAACCGGCTGTGGTTGGTCGGCGGCATTCGCTTCGAGCGCACCAACGACGAGGGCTGGGGCCCGCTCAACGACATTCGCAATACGTATCAGCGGAGACCCGACGGCAGCTTTGTGCGCACGGCCACCGGGGCCCTGGTTCGCATCACCGCCGATGCGATGGAGAACGCGAAACTCCAGTACCGGCGGTACGGCGTGCACAGCGAAAACCGCTACGAGGGATTCTATCCCAGCCTCAACGCCAGCTATTGGCTCACCCAGAACTTCGTCGCGCGCGCCGCCTATGCCCGGACCGTCGGCCGGCCGAATTTTCCCGAAATTCTTCCCGGCGTCTCCGCGACGAGCCCCGATGCACCGGCGGGCAGCCGCACGGTGACCGTCATCAATTCCGCCCTGCGACCGTGGACCTCGGACAACTATGATCTCAGTCTCGAGCTGTACGAGATGAAAGGCGCGGTCGCAACCGTCAGCCTGTTCCGCAAAGACGTCTCCGACTTCTTCGGTGCGACGCGCGTCCTGACCACCGCTGAAACGCTGGCCGAATTCGATCTGCCCGAGGAGTACCTGGGCTACGACCTGGTCACGAAGCGGAACATGGGGAAGGCCAACATCACCGGCCTTGAAATCGGATACCGGCAATCGCTCGAAGTTTTCGGTGCCTGGGGCAAGGGCATCCAGATTTTCTCGAACCTGACCAACCTGGCGCTGGGTGGGGCCAACGCCGACAACTTCACCAACTTCAATCCGAGAACTGTGCAGCAAACCCTGAGCTACACGCGGAGAAAGTTCAGCGCCAAGGTCGGCTACAATTACACGTGGTACCGCCGCCGGTCGCCCGTGGCGGCAAGCGCCACGGTGCCGCCGGACAGTTACAACACCTACGCGCCGCAGACCAAGGTGGATGTATCCGTGGCGTACATGCTGGCGCGGCACTACACCCTCTATGCGGACGTCCGAAATCTGCACGGCGCACCGCAGCGCTCCGGCACCTGGGCTCCCAACACCCCCGAGTATGCCCGGATGGATCAATTGCAGTTCGCCGGGGCGGCTTTCACGTTTGGCCTCCGCGGCGACTTTTAACCGTAAGACAACCCCAACATGATGCTCCGTTTTCTTCCGTTCTTGCTGGCCGCGAGTTTCTGCCCGGCCCTGCGCGCCGCGCCCGCTCCGCTCTTCGACGGCCCGCCGCCGAAAACCTATGCCGTGAACCGCGAGGGCCAGCGCCCCACGCCCGCGATCACCGCACCCGATCACTGTGCGTGGCCCAACCTCAAACTGCTCAAAGACGGCCGCACCCTGGCCGCTGTCATCTTCAACAACGCCAGCCATGGCAGTCGTCCCGGCGACGTCGAATGCTGGCTCAGCGCCGACGGCGGCAAGACCTGGAAATTCGGCAGCGCCGCCACGCAGCACGAGCCCGACACCATCCGCATGAATCATGCGGCCGGCCTCGCCGCCAACGGGGATCTCCTCGTACTCACCTCGGGTTGGACGGACCGCTACCCGCCTGATGTCCCGCGCCCGCGCGGCCGTTTCCGCTACGACACCCTCGGGCCGTGGATCAGCCGTTCGCCCGACGGCGGACTTTCCTGGTGGGTCGACAAGCAGGGCTTTCCCGAACGCGGTCCGACCGGCCAGCCGCTCGTGCCCTTCGGCGACGTGCAGATCGCGCAGAACGGCGATCTCGGGGTGAGCGTGTACACCACCGCGACGCGCTTGGAGAAATACGAGGAACGGAAGTTCCTCTCCTATTTCTACCGGAGCCACGACGATGGCAAAACGTGGGGCGCGCCAGTCCAGATCGCGGAGGGCAACGAAACCACCGTCCTGCATTTGGGCCAAGGTCGATGGCTCGCCGTGGTCCGAACCGGAACCGGGGTGGAATCGAAGGACGCGTTGAGCCTCTACGGCTCCGACGACGACGGCGGCACCTGGCATTTCAAGCGCGCGATGACCGGTTACCAGCGAATCAACGGCAACCTGGCAAAACTGAAGGACGGACGGGTGCTGTTTACCTATGGCGATCGCATGTCGGCTTTCGCAAATCAGGGCATGGATCCCGGCGCGTCGGCAAAAAGGAAAACCATGACGCGACTGTCGCCCAACGCCCATCGAGGAATCGAGGCGGCGATCAGCCCGGATGGCGGCGCCACGTGGAGCGAGGCGATCCGCGTCCTCGACTGGAACGGACTCGATGGTGGGTATCCGTCGACCGTGCAACGCGCCGACGGCCAGGTCGTGACCGCCTATTACGCGTCGGCCCTCCCGGGCGATCCTTGGGACTCGCAGAAGAATTATCACTTGGGCGTGGTCGTGTGGGACGTCGAAAGGTCGTTTCGAAAGCATTGATTCAATCACGGGAAAGCTGCGGTTGCTTTTTGAAACTGGATTCGACGGACGCGGCGATCGAGACCACCGGGCCGCCCCCGATGCCGATGCGCATCTTCGAGCGCGTCTACCGCCACCGAACCGCGGCGGCGACGAAGCGCCGCCCTCCAAGTCGGCGCAGATAATTCTGCAACTTTTCGCCGCGTGCGGCGTTTTAGGGGCGTGAAAACAAACGTCAACTCGCCCACCAATCTCCTCGTCACCTTCGCCACCGCCGCCGTCGTCGCGGTTGGTGTTCTCGCCAGCGGCCAGTCGCTGGATCCTGCGGTGCTCCTCTCGATCTTCTTCACCGCCGGCGTCGCCGGCTGGACCTTCGCGGATTACCGCCACGCGCCCGAGCCACTGCTGGTCGCGGCGCCCGTACCCCGGCTCATCCCGGGCAGTTCGTCCGCGTCGACCGAATGCCGGGTGCTGCCACAGGCCGCGTGAGACGCGTGCACCGCGGGCAGGAGCCGGCCCATGCCCGTGAATTCAGCCGTTCGCCAGTCTCCCCTACCGCGTATTCGAAACCAGCCCGACCACCTCGAACTCGTAGTCGTTGGGCATGCGCATCACACCGCGCAGCCAGATCACGACGGTCTGCCCCGCCAGTCCCACCGGCACCACCGGCCGGATGTTGTCCCGGCTGGAGTCCCTCGTGATCGCCGCCCACCCCCAGGTGTTTCCGCCATCTGTCGTCGCACCCTTGAATATTTCCCAATGGCGTTTTCCATCCGCCGCGCTGATTAACGGCGTGCCCCGGATCGGGTCGGCGTCCGTCGATATATAGACGACGTTCAGGTTCTGGGGATCCAGCGCGATCAAGCCCGTGCAGTCGTCGTCGGCCACGGGGTGGACCTCGCCGCCGGCAAACGCGATTTCGCGATCGAACCATTCCTGCCCCGTCCAGCGCGCATACCGATAGCGGTGATCCGCCCCGACCGGCCGCGGTCGCAGCCGCGCCGTGTCCTTCTGCACCGAATACACGACGTGCGGACGGCCCTGCGCGTCGAGCTGCAGGTCGCTGATCATCGCCACGCTCTCCGCGTTGGCCTGATAAATCCGCGTTCCCTCGCCCGCGGCCTTCAAGCCCTCCCGCAGGCTGCGAACCGGCGTGCCGTCGCTGCGGTGCAAATTCCCGGTGCGATAAAAAACATGATGGACGCCATTGCCGAAGTTGATCCGATGGCCATCCGTGAAGGCGATGTGCACCGTATCGCGGCCGTTGCCGGCATACTTGACGTACGGGACCGTCTTCGGGGACACCTCGATAAATACATTCCCCGCCGACCACGACTTTCCGGCGTCATCGGAGTAGGCCCAGGAGGGCATGGCTTTGTTGTTCAGCCCGCGGAAGAAACTCAACACCCGGCCATGGCCGTCGTTTTCGGCCGAGAGACAGAGCAGATTCGGAAATCCCACCCGGGATCCGGCCGCGACGGCAAATGTCCTTTCCTCGGCCCAAGCCGGAACACCCCGGCCCGGCGCCAACTCGCGATGATAGAGTTTTTCGCTCCGCCCGTGGTGAGCATAAAGCGCCAGCACCCGCCCGCCCGGTCCGACCGCGAAGGCCGGGGCATTGTGATCGTCGCGCCACAGCTTTTGCGCTGCCGCGGTGTCGGCGTGATGAAGGGTGAACCGCTCCTTGCCGCCGGTCTTCAGATCATAGGCCACCGCTTCGACATCTCCCATCCGTCCTGGGTCATGGGTGCCCGCCGCCACGGAGCCGATGATCAGCCTGCCACCAGCCACGATCACGCGTTCGTCCTGGAGCCAGTTCCAGCACCCGTCGTCGTTGAACACGATGATCTCCGCGGACCGACCGGTCGCGAGGAACTGCAGAGTCACAGCCACGGAGGTCGTTCGGAGCATGAGCCACGCGCGGCGGAATCCCGGAAGGTTGGGCATGATGAGTATTCGGGTAACGGGAGCGGGAAGTTCGATCCGGGGCAAAGCGCATCCAGACAATTCGCGGTTGCTCCAAGAGCCAAACGAAAGTGAACAACCCCGCCGCAAGCGGCGGGGCATCTGCCGGAAACTGTAGGAGCGGGTTCACCCCGCGATTTTCGTCGGGCCAACCCATCGCGGCGTAAAGCCGCTCCTACATCTAACCAAGCCGAAGCAAGCTTCGGGGTATGTGACCCAAAGGGAATCGAAATCCGTTCGAAAAGCAGTTGAGCCCTCAATCACAACCTGAAAAGCCCAAGGCCGTCCGATCAGGACGAACGCCCGAATAATGCATCATCGTCTCTCACTCGTCTCCCTCGGCTGCCTGATTTTTGGCGCATCGAAAATGCTCGCCCAGGGCGTTCCGGATTACGAGCGACCGCCGGTTAACTACTCCGCCTCGACGCCGCACGATGCGGTGGCGGAACTGGAGCGGCGCATCGCCGCCGGACAGCTGCAGCTAACCGGCACCGCGGCACCCATGCTCCGCACTCTGCTCCGCGAACTGAAGGTGCCCGTGGCAAGCCAGATCGTGGTGTTTTCGAAAACCAGCCTGCAGCGCAGCCGGATTACGCCCAAGCGGCCGCGCGTGCTCTACTTTTCCGATTCCGCCTACGTGGGCTGGGTCCCGGGTGGTGTGTTCGAGGTCACCACCATCGATCCGCAACTCGGTCCCGTTTTCTATTCCTTCGATCCGCAGGCCGCCCGCAACGGCCGCGCCGCCTTTGTGCGCGATTCCGATTGCCTGCGCTGCCATGGCGGGACCTTTGTCCGCGGCATTCCCGCCGTGTTTGTCCGCTCGGTTTTTCCCAGCGGCAACGGCGAACCGCTCTACCGCCATGGCTCCGAGGTGGTCGATGATCAGACCCCGTTCGAGAAGCGCTGGGGCGGCTGGTACGTCACCGGCTACACCGGATCCGTCAACCATCGCGGCAACGCGCTCGCCTCCGAACAGGACGACCAACTGGTTTTCACGCCGACGACGAAGCGACCGACCACGCTCGGCGAGTACTTCGACCCTTCGGACTACCTGGCGGATACGAGCGATGTGGTCGCCCTGCTCGTGTGCGAGCACCAGCTGGCCGTACAGAACAGCCTGACCCGCGCCGCCTTCGACTGCCGGAAAATGCTGGTCTACCAGAAAGCCCTGCAAACCGATTTGAAGGAAACCGTGACGGACGAACCGACCTACGACAGCGTCAAGAGCGTGTTCGCGCATGCGGTCGAGGATGTGATCGATCGCCTCCTCTGCCGTGGAGAAGCGCCGTTGCCGGACGGTGCGGTGGGCCACGCCGCGTTCCGCCAGGTTTTCGCCCAGGACGCACCCCGCAGCCGGGCCGGCCACGCGCTCAAGGATCTCCAGTTGCGCGACCATATTTTTGCCCATCGCTGCAGTTACCTGATCTATTCCGATTCGTTTCGCAGCCTGCCCGAGCTGCTTAAGGCCAGGATCATTGCCCGGCTGGGTGACGTGCTGCGCGGGCGCGACCAGGGCGATCGCTATGCCTATATTGGACCGGAGGAAAAACAGCGCATCTACGATATTCTCCGGGAGACTCATCCGGACTTCAAACTCCGCTGGACGGAGTCGAAGTCCTGAGGAGTGCGGGATTGGGAGGAGCCTGCTTGCAGGACATGTTCGACGCCTGCGATCTGATTAACTGAGCCACGTAGCCGCGCTTGAGCGCGGCGAAAGCGTGGCCTGACGGGCCGAGAGCCGGCCACCTTGTCGCTGCGCTCCAAAGCGGCTACGTGGCAGAATCGCCTGCGAGCAGACCCCTATCCCAGGCGAAATCGGGCGGTTCGAATCGGACAACCGTCCCCGCCCTACCTCACCGGGCCCGCGATGGCCGGCTCGCCCTTCAGCGTCGCACCGTATTTCTCGACCGCGCTTTCCGGCACCACCAGCCGCCAGTTACCGTCGCGCTGCCGCAAGGCCAGCTCGATCGACCGGGTCGCCGTTTCGCCCTGCAGGACCAACGTCAATTTCGCGTCGTCGGTCGCCGCGTGGGACCGCGTCATCACGCGCATGCTGGCGCCCACCGGCACGTCCTTCGCGGTAAAAAGTGCCACCAGTTTTTCTGGCGAGGCATAGTGGGTCCGGTCCGCCGCCGGCAACCCGGCCAGGATCGCCTCCGCTTTCGCGCGTGCGCCGGCATCGAGACTGATCGTGTCCGCCAGCACGTCGATGTCGCCCCCGACCGCCGCCCACAAAGCCGTTTCCACTGCTTCCTTGGGCGTGGCGCGGCCCGCGTTCTTCCACCCGCTGGCCGGCATCAGGTCCAACCGGTTGGGCGGTGATGGGGCGGCAACCGCTTCAGGAACGGGAGCGGGCCGGACTTCCTGAACCCGCGCTTTCAACCGTTCGATCTCCGCCCGCAGCCGCTCGAGCGCCACCCGGTCCGCGCGCAAGGCCGCCAACTCGGCCGTCGAGTCGGTGGTGGCGGGACCCCGGCCAATTTCGGCGCGAAGTCGCTCGGCCATGCTGTTCTCCTCCCGGACGAGCGCGAGCTCTTGGCGCAGCTGTGCCGCCGCCTGCTGCTGCAGAGCCAACCCAATTCCACCGGCCAAGGCCAGGCCGCCCAGGGCGAACCATCCCGCTCTCGCGACGCGATTCATCTTAGAACCAGCTGGGTGGCTCCGTTTTCTTCCGTGGTTCGGCCGGCGGCGCGTTCGTTCCGTTGTTCAGGCTGAAGACGATCGGCACGCGCATCTGTACGCTCACGGGCTGGCCATCCTTCACGCCTGGATGGAAGCTCCACTTGCTCAGCGCCTCGACTGCCGCGGACTCGAATTCGCTCCGGGTGGAACTCAGGGGGCTGGCCTCGCGAACCACGCCCTGCGGATCGAGGACGAAATCGACGACGACTTCGCCCGAAATGCCCGCTCGGCGCATTTCCAGGGGATAAGTCGGCCGTGCTTGGGATTTCATCTGCGGCGGGCGATCGAGTTGCGCCAGGTTGTAGACGGGCCCGCGACTGGAGTCCGTCGCCGCACCGCCCCGGCCCGCGCGCTGCCCTAGCGCAGCGGCATCCAACTGGTCCTTCAGCGCCTCGGCCTCATCGCGCAGCCGCGCGAACTCGGCGTCGTCCCGCCGCAATTCCATGATTTCCGCGGCGGTCTTCGCCCTTTGTTCATCGTCGGCCCGGACCGCGGCGAACGAGGCTCTTTGCCGTCGCAGGGCTTCGAGTTCGTCGCGCAACGTCGCGTTCGTGTTTGCCTGGATCACGAAGCCTGTTCCGCCCACCACCACCAGCGCGGCGGCAATCCCAATCTGTAGTTTCGTCGCACTCATAAAAACAACCGTCGACGCCGCCACCCCGGCACCCGCACCGGCCCCGGCCAGCGCCGCCCCCGTGACCGTGGCCACGAGTCCGGCCGGCGCCGCCAGGACCGCCTGGCTCGCCATCGCCGCGGCCAGCGCCGCCGAGGTCGACGTGACCCCGCGCCGCTCCAGCAGCGCACGCAGCTTGTCGAGCGCCCGTTCCACCCGCATTCGCGCCGCATTGTCGTTGAGATTGAGTTTCGCCCCCACGCCCGCGTAGTCGCGCCCCGCGAAGAACCGCATCAGGATCGCCTCGCGATCACTGTCGCCCAATTCGTCGATCACCTCGTCGAGCACCGGGCGCACGCGGTCCCAGTCAAGCGCAGCCGCCGGATCGGAGGAGAATTCCTGCATCATCTGCGCTTTCTGTTCGCGGGCGCGCCGGCGCTGTTCACCGCGCACCGCCTTGGCCGCGGCAAAACGCGTGCTGGTGAACAACCAGCCCGCCAGCAGCCGATGATTCGTCAGCACCGCCGCTTTCCGTGCGAGATCGGCGAAGACCTGCTGTGCGATGTCGGCCGCGAGGTGCGCATCGCCGTTCACCTGCCGCAACGCCGCGGAATACACCAGGTTGAGATGCCGTCGCACCAACTCGGCAAATGCGTCCTCCGCGCCTTCCGCAACATAGCGATGGAGGAGTTCGGAATCGTCGTTCATGGCGGCTTGCATCATAGCACCCGCCGGACGGAAAATCGCACCAAAAAAGCGCGCAGAAGGGATTGGGTAAATCTCTCCGCGATCCGCGCCCGGCCGATGGAGGGCGGGTGCCCCCACCCGCCGGGCGCACGATGGCGCGGTGAGGGCACCGCGCCGCCAACAAACTTCCCGGCAACCTCAGACCTGCACGCTTCACGGCCGCGGGACGGGCAGCACGTCGCCCGTGGTGGTAAAGGTGAAGGCTAGATCAAAGGCATAGTCCGTCTTCTCCGCGCGGGTGACCTTCCAATATCCGGCGCCGCGATTGTTCGTCATTGGCACGAGATGGCGCCACTCGGCCGGCTCAAACCGCCACTGTGTCACCGCTTCCTCCACCGCCGCGTAAAACGCTCCCGCCCGGGGCGTGGGCGTTGAGAAGGAGACCAAGCTCGGCCCGACGCTGGTGACACCGCCGTTGGCATCGACGTTGATGCGCACGCCGACGACCACCGGTGCCGCGTGGGTCCCAAGCGCGACGCGCGGATAAGTCGGCGGTATAAGCGGCAAAATCGGCTCGGCGGGTAAGATGCCCTCGATGGGTTCGCGCGGGGCGGCGAGGATTTGTGCCTTGGCCGCCGAAACGTCCGCCTGCACCGGCGCCTCGACGAACCTGAAGGCGCTCTGTCCGGAAAGCGACGGCGCGGTCACTGCGTGCTGGCAGCCCGCCAGCCCCACGGCCGCGAACCCCAGCAGGGCCAGCGCAAAAGTCGGAATCGATGGGCGAGTCATGATCAACCCATAGCACCCGCCGGCGTGCGAATCGCACACGGGCAAGTGTCATCGAGGCCGCCTGCCTTCCGGCCCCCAACCCGCCGGATTATCGGGTAGCCCATTGGGTTAGCTGATTTTCTCAGCAGGCCAACGGGCTGCGCCGTTTCGCGGGGTTTGCATGACACGCGGTTGACAACCCAACCGAAGTCATGAGCCAACCCATTCTTCCGCAACATCGAGCCAAGGAACCGGGCTGCCGCATGATCGGGATGACAGGAAACCTCAACTGCCACCAGAAAGCCGGTATCCAGCCCGTGGATCACATCCGCCCCTCCAGCATTTCGTCGTGCCACTGTTCACGAGTTCCGAGGGGCGCGAGCATCTTACCCAAGTCGAGCAGCGGCAGATCGAGAGCACTGTCGCCGTTGCTTTTCATTCTCACCAGCCGCATCTGCCGGACGAACTGCTCCAATTCCGCCAGTTCCCGCAGAGAAAACTGGGGCACGACGGCTTCCACTTCAGCAAGAGTGCTCATAGGGGCGAAGTAATGTCAGGTTCTCCGCAAGCAAGCATGCTTTGCCGCCGCGCCTTACCCCATAATTTGGGTATAGCGCGCTCTCGGCCGCGGCGGCGTCACGCCCAGCGTGATCCACTCCCCAGATGGTTTGCGTCCGCTACCGTCCCCGCCAGCCCCGCGCCTCCCCCGTCTGGCAGGTGCTCCACGATCACGCGGCGAAGGTCCCCGGCCTCTCCCCCGAAGCCGCCGGCGCGATCGCGGCCTTCCTCCACTGCGGCGACCTCCACGCCGGCTTCACCCGCCTCCACTGCCCCGACTGCGATCACGAATATGGTTTTCGCGGAACGCGAAAACCTGGCTTCGAGCTGCCTGCGGCGCCGCAGGTCGCGCCGGCGGACTCCGGACAGGGCGAACTGTTCGGCGACGACTACGCCCAGCCCGACGCCAACGACGGCGAGCCGGTGTTCTGGAGCGCGAGCGGCGGGCAGGACTTCCCCGCCGACGATCGCCCGCAGCCCGACCTGTCTGCGTGCAGCGCACAGGCAGACGCGCCAGATTGCGCCGAATGAAGCCTCGCTGCTTGACTGCGAGCGGCCGGAGGTCTGCCTCTTCGCATCGTGACCGCCACGACTGACCCCCGAACATTCGCCGGCGCGACGCCGGAATCGGACGTGTTGCTGAGTTTCTGTCGGGATATCTTCGTTAACCGGATTTTCGCACCGCTAGCCGTTCAGCCGGACTTGAGGGTTGGGGGACTACAGGGGTCCGACTCCGTTTCCACCCGGCACCCTCCCCTTAAACCCCTCCCGGATCCGATCCCCCTGAAAATCTAGTTTCCTATCGGTAAGACCGGCGCCCGGGCGCTGCGCTCGATCATGGAGAGCATCATGCTCGAAGTGATGTACGAACTGCCGCAGCGCGACGACGTGGCGGAAGTCGTGATCGACGCCGGAGTCGTGGCCGGCCGGCGCAAGCCCACGCTCCGCCTCACCGCCAAAACCGAGCCGACGCAGGACGCGGCGTAAGGCGATTGGGGAAATCGGAACTGTTTTGAGGTGGAGGCCTGGTCACTCGGCGTGGGTGGAGTGCAGTGACTGGACGCAATGGGGGATCGATTCTGCGCGTTCGGTTGGATCTGCTGTATTTTCAGGACTCACCCATTGAAACGACTCCGTCTTCGTGCTTTCTAATTGCGCGTTAAGAAGATTTTTAGGAAATGAAGTCGTGAATAACATTTTGCTGATTTTTATGATAGTTTTCTTGGGTCTCGTAGCCGTTGTGGCGGCTTTGGCGCTCTTGCTGACTGAGACTCGTGAACAAGTGCATGGTTGGTCGACGCGCAGTAGGCTTGCATCATTGTGCTTTCTTGGTGCCGGGATAGGGTTAGTCGGTGGAAGTGCATACAAACTCACCCGCTGGTCGATACTTCAGGGCGGGAACACGTTTTCTCAATCTCCGAGGTTCACAATTCTGGTGCTAGGAAGCGCACTTGTACTAGTTGTCGGGCTCATCTTACGTGCCGCCGGAGGGCGGGTTAATCAGAGCGGCTTCGTCTGGGGCAGGGGGGTGCTCGGTATGAGCTTGGTTGTCTCGCTGATACTGACTCTCGTTGGACTTGCTAGCATTCAGTTGCTCGGTGTTTCCGTTTCCGATCGGTCGTGGATTGTCCGTGAAATCCCCGCAACTGAATTTGCGGTTGCAAGAGAAGCACCGCCACAGGCGGCGTATGGGACGAAGTACGAACTCTCTGAAGATCGTGATTGGTTTTCAAGGGTGCGCCCGATTTGGGAAGTCGCTCTCGCTCGGTACCGGGGAAGGCCAAACGTCAGCTACCTTGAGATTGGTCTGTTCGAGGGTCGATCAGCACTTTGGATGTTGGATAATATTCTGACCGACCCCACAGCTACCCTAACTGGTATCGACCCATTCTCCGATCCTCACTACGTGTCTGGAAAGGCGGTCCGGACATACAAGGATATCTTCTATTCCAATCTGGCAATTTCCGGCCTCGCGCAGAAAGCGAGAATCATCGAGGGGTTCTCACAGATCGAGCTACGTAAACTGCCGCTGGGGTCGTTTGATATAATCTACATCGACGGCTCCCACAGTTCAAGCGACGTCCTTGAGGATGGAATCCTTTGTTGGCGGTTGCTGAAAGATGATGGGCTGATGATTTTTGATGACTATCAGCTACACCCCGGGCTGAAACGGGCGGTCGACATGTTCTATGCGAACTTTGCTGAGGAATTTTCTCCCATGCACGTTGGGTGGCAGGTAATTCTTAAGAAGAAACCTCGTGACCGTTCTGTGCCGGGAGATTGGCGCTGATTGAGCACCACAACCCGGTGCGTCGCAAAGTAACGAGCCGTGACAATTTGGGGGCATCCTACAAACCCCTCCCGGCACCCCATGGGCGAATGCAGGAGCAAACCCCAACCCTGAGACCGGAGGGCGGACGCTAGAAACTGAAAACCGGAAACTGAAGAGCTAAAACCGGGCCGATCACCGTGCCAAACTGGATTGTTCTGTCGACCGACCGATACAGCGGCTGCGCGTTGCGTATCAGCAATGCTGGTGATTTTTCCCGCGTGACTCCGGCGCAGGTGAAGCGGGTTTCGCAGGCAGGCAAACGGGGCGGCTCAGTAGAACAGGGTCCGGAAACCCCTCCCAGATCCGATCCCCCTGAAAATCTAGTTTCCTATCGGTAAACAGGCGATCCACCCGAAGAAAGCGGCAGCGGCGGGCCGAACGGGAAGGCACAGGAAACGCCGACGGGACACTGGGCGTTCGTCGTGCACGGCTCCAGCGTGGTCAGGCAGCGCTTCTGGTGCGTCGGACCGGTGACCTCGCACGAGGGATCCGTATCGCAGTCGCAGGTCGCCTTGCAGTCATGGTTGGCGCACTCGGCGTCTTTCTCGCACGCCGCGCCGGAGTCCGTGCAACGACGCAGCACGCGGCCCGTGATCGAAGCGCCGACGATCAGGTCGGCGTTGTGCGCGATGCCGGTCCAGCCGGAGTCGAGGTCGGAACCCGCGAGCGATTCGACGCGGGCGGACGTGCAGGGAGCCTTCGGCGGCTCACAACAGCATTCGATCGGTACCGGCTGACCGACCGCCTTCTTCAAGATGAGGAGGCAGTCGCCGGTGGTGACCGTCTGGCTGCAGTTCACGTCCATGACGCAGGCATCACCGCCGCATTCCTGCCCTACCGCCCTTCTCAGGCAACACAGCGCATCCGACGTTTTCGGAGATGCTCCGTCGCTCGACGGCTGGCCGCAGTCGCCGAGGCTCGCAAACGAAATCGCCGGCGCAACAAGCATCGTGAAAAAGACAAGAAGTGCGTGGCACAAATGCAGACGGATCGTGTTCATCGGACCCCTCCGGGGGCTTTGTCGCCGAACCCCAACGTCAATATCCCGCCTTCGACAAAGCATCGGCAAGAGCGGATCGAGGCCTTCCACCCTTGCCGACCGGCCGTCCATGCCGCGTCGGGAACCCGACCACGTGCTTGCGAACCTCGCGGAACGGCGTCGCTCACCCATTGGGTTACTCGACCAATGAGAATCAGGGTGGAGTACGCGGATGGTTTTACGGAGCAGTTTTTATCCGCCCGGCGCGCTGGCAGCGCAGTGTGGAGTGATCGTCGCGCGGACGGCAGCAAGAGTGTGATTTCCATCCGTGTTCGAGCTGGACCGCCTATTTTGTTTTCAAATCCGCGTCAGCCGTCATGCTGGCGGGCATGAACCTTGAAACCGTTGGGTACCTCGGTTGGGCGATTGTGTTCGTGTTCACGGGTGCGCTTCTCGGCATCGGGCTCGTGTTGCTCGCGGCGGCGTTCGTGCCCCGCATCATGGATCGCTTCACGCCGAATATCGACGAGGGTCGCGAGATCGCGCGAGGCAATGCCGCGGCCGCCCAGTACTTTGGCCTCGTGTGCGGCGCCTGCATCATCGGCCTGAGCCTCGTGGTCGCCGCCGCCGTGCTCGGGGGCATCATCGCCGCGTTGCACTGAACTCTCCCGCCATGCCGCGGTGGTTCGTTACGCTTCTGCTCGCGCTGAGTCTCGGCGCGGCTGTGCTCCTCGCCCGCGGAGGCGGCGGTTGCCTGCAACGTGGCACGCGAATCGACACGCCGACCGGTCCGATCCCGATCGAAGACCTGCGCACCGGAGACACCGTCTGGGGCCTGGTCGCAGGTGAACGCACGCCTGTGACGGTACAGACAACCTACATGGTGGAACCCGAGAACTACATCGAACTGATCACCGGCCACACGACGCTCTGCGTGACTCCCGAACATCCGGTGCAGGTCGCGCCAGGCGTATTCATGCGCGCGGATCGACTCGAGGCCGGACGCGTTCTCCCCGGCGGGGCAACCCTTCTTTCGGCCCGCCTCCTTCCCGCGGTCGCGCCCGCCTACAATCTCCTGGTCAGTCCCGGTGGCGTTTTCTTCGCGCACGGCGTCGCGCTGCACAACAAGGGCTGCTTCCTCCCCGAGACGCCCGTGACGATGGCCGACGGCACCCGCCGCCCCATCAGCGCGGTGCGGGCGGGCGATGCCGTGCTGGCCTTCGATGCCCACGGCGCCATTGTCCGCGCCAGCGTGGAACGTGTGCTCACCCACGAGGCCGGGAGTTTTCTCATCCTCCGCACCGACCGCGTCGAGTTGCGCGTGACCGAGGAGCATCCGTTCCTCGTCGGCAACGGCAGCTTCAAGACCGCCGAGGCCCTCCGGACCGGCGACACCGTCTACGCTTACGACGGCACCGGCCTCGCACCCCAGCGAGTGCTGACGATCGAACACGTGCGTGCGCCCGTGATGGTCTACAATCTCCAGACCGACGCCCCGCATACATTCCTGGCGGACGGCATCGCGGTGCACAACAAGGGCGGCGGCGGTGGGGGTGGCTCAAGGAGCAGCCGCAGCAGTTCGCGCGGCAGCGGATCACGGGGCGGCAGCAGCGGCGAAGCCCCGCCGCTGGTCGTGCTCATCGTCGTCGGGCTCGTCATCGTGGTCTTTGTCGTCGCCGCCAGGCGCCAGGCTGGCCGGGGAAAGGACGAGGAGCTCGACTTCTGTTTCAGCCGTCCGGACATCGACGGCAAGGCGCTGAAGACCCAGGAACTGCTGGCCTTCATCAGCAAGGTCGACGGCCGGTGGGCGTCGAATGAACTGCAGGCGGTCGCCCGCAACGTGTTCACCAGGCTGCAGGCGTGCTGGGCCGCGCGCGACTACACCGAGATGGAACCGTTGCTGATGCGCGATCTGCATGAGGAGCATTCCGCCCAGTTGCGCGGGCTCCGGCAGACGCACGAGATCAACCTGCTCGAGTGGCTCTCCGTCGAGGCCGTCGATATCGTGCACGTGCGGTACACGGATGCCAAGGA
>JBIJCX010000182.1:0-15698 GCA_044344465.1 Opitutaceae bacterium | reverse complement strand
GAAAATGCAGTCCAATTGCGGAAATTCACCCGGAAAAACTCAAATCGATCACATGCCATGTCTTGGCTTACTCACTGTACCTCGGGCACCTGCGAATTCTGAAGACTTCCTTAGTCGGACAGCCGTGCGCCCGCCGCCTCCGTTGCCATCCGTCGTCGTCCGCCTCGCGAATCGATTCCGCTCGGTCCGCCGGGCGGAGCCTTGGCATCGTCAAGAGAAAACCGAGACAAGAGAGGGTTGCTCCGGCCGATCACGCGCGGATCCGCCGGTTTTGGGCTGGAAAGCAGGAAGAAAAGACCGGAAAGCCCGCGCCGGGCGCGGCTCCAGGCCGTTCGCGGCGGCGGCGTCCAGCCGGCGCCTCGTCCCCCGCCCAAATACAAAACGCATAGGGGGCCGTTCACCCTCGTCCGTCATTCCAGGGCTTGTTCAACCCGAGTCGTGTGACGGCTGCTGCGTCACACAACTCTCAGAGTTAGATGCCGACCGATTTTTTTAGGACGATCTCCCGCTCGCGCATTCGGATCAGCTCGCCGCGCAGCCGGCTAATTTCCTTTTGCCGAATGGGGCCAAGTCTTCGCCGGTGCCCCCATCATGGCTTCCGCCGCGCTCGACCGACTCCTGCACCGCGCCACCGCCATCAACATCAAGGGCGATTCCTATCGCATGCGCGAAAAGCGCCTGGCCGGTCTGTTCCCCGGCGCCGTCGCCCTCGACCCCACACCGAAAGGACCCACCACCACCAAACCAAAATCATCCCGTCGATAATCCGCCTCGGGGTGGGTCAATTCTAGACGGGCGAAAGTGGGTCAAATCTCGGCGGGCGTTGACAACTGCGCCTGCCCTACGTGGTCGTCGCGCAATTGTCCGAGCCGATCAAGCACCGGCTGCGCACCGGACTGGTCTGGACGCCGACGGAACTGGCCGGCACCGACGTGACGGAGTTGGAATACCAAACGCTCGGCTGGCCGCACCCACGGCGGCTGATCCTGATCCACCATCGCGTCGCCGAGCGGCCCGAGGCCGGCGGCAAGAAGCTGCTCGAGGTGCCGGGCTACGTGTTTCAGGCGCTCGTGACGAGTCTGCCGCCGAGCACGCCACCGCTGGACGTCTGGCGTTACTATAACGGCCGGGCCGACTGCGAAAACGTGATCAAGGAAATCCAGCAAGGCTTCGCCTTGACCACGCTGTGCCTGCACTCGTTCTGGGCGACCGAGGCCGCGTTGAGCCTGGCGACGCTCACCTATAACCTCACCGTCCTGTTCCAGCGGCATCTCGGCTGGCAGACCAAGGTGACGATCCACGCGCTGCGCTTCTGGCTGTTTATCACCCCGGGATTGATCACGCATCCGGCCGGAAAAACGACCATCAAGCTCGCCGTGCCACCACGCGAACGCGACTGGTGGTCACACCTTTGGGAAAATGATCCTTTCCCCGTTTCCCAACTGCAATGCAGTCGAAAACCGCCCGGTCTTCGCCCACTGAAATCCAATGCCTACTGCACGTTTCCGGCTGAGAGGGATGCGATCGCAAGGATACTGCGTATAGAGATTCAACCACGCAGTCTTTCCACCGACTGTAGTTTGAGTCCAACTGGCTCAGGCTTTCTCGCTGGACTCCGCCAAGGTAGCCTCAAGACGGCGTGAACCAATGGGCAAACCGATCAGCATATAAACGGAAACCCCGACCGCCGTCACCCAGATCGTCTGCGCCCCAGAGAATACCACGCTGATTCCGGCCAAACAGGAGCACACGATTGCCGCAAGCGACCGCGCCTGGCTCACTGGCCGATCCATCATCGCGCTAATTACCACTCCCAAGATCGGACCGATGAAAACCCCGAGGATTGCCTGAGACACATCAAAGATCGTCCCCAAGTTGGCAGCCAAGCCTGCGCTGAGTGTGGCGACCACGCCAATGATCATACTCAACCATCGGCCCACCGAAAGGTAATAGAGCGATGATTTCAAAGGCCTGGCCTGTTGCACGAAGTCGATGGTGATTGCACCCGCGAGGGCGTTAATACCGCTGGTTATACTGCTCATCGTAGCCGCGAGGATCGCGGCGATCATCAAGCCGCTAAGCCCCATCGGGAGGACGGTAATGACATACACAGGAAATACCTGGTCCGGGTTATCAGGTACCGCCACCGACGGATTGTAAATATGCCAAAGCAAAATCACCATTCCAAGACCGAGAAGAAGGAGCAGCACTATCACAACCCCGATCAGGTTGTAGATAAATGAGCGCTGGGCGTAACGGACGTTGCCCATGGCAATATACCGTTGGAGGCTCATTTGATCCGCTACGTAAGTGGCTATATTTGAAATTGATATGCCAATTAGCACGCCCCAAACAGTGAACCGTTCGGTAGGATCCAACGACCAACCGGGAGTTGTGAGCTTCCCTGCCGTAGCGAGCTGCTCAATCCATCTCAATGGTTCGAACGGAATCTCCCTCAAACCACACCAAGCCGCGATAAACAGGCTCACCAAAATAACGATCATTTGCAGTGCATCGGTGATAATCACCCCACGTAGACCCGACACGGTGGCGTAAACGGTGGAAGTAAGTCCCACTGCCAGGATTATCGGCCACTTCCATTCCGCCCCGAGGCCGAGCATTGCCAGCAACACGATTGTCGGGGCGTAGATCAGCGACGCCATCCAGCCCAAGCGGAGAAGCGTGTAGAGCGCCGACGTCGCTGTACGCACCTTCGGCCCTAGTCTCACTGCGACAATCTCATAGGGGCTCCGACCGTTGAAGCTCATGTAACGCGGGATGAACCAGAGCGGTACGACCAACAGACAGGGGATGAGCGCAGCGAAGATGATCAGCACCTTGGTTCCTTCCGCGAACACCAAGCTGGGAAACGCCACGAAACTGATACCGCTGAAAAATGTCGCCGCAATGCTCAGCCCCACTACGACTGGACCTAGGAATCCTCCTCTCACCCCACCATCGGAGAAATAGTCTTGTGCCGATTCCTGTCGACCGCGGCTGGCCAAACCGACCGCAACAATGACAACCATGTAGACTATGATGATAAGGTAGTCGATTGCGGTCATGAGGGACGTTGCGTGTTCATAGTTTTTCTAATATCGAAGCGATCGCCACACGGCGCCCCTTCTCTGCCTTGCTCAGCAAACCACCTATCAAGATCGCCATAAGCTCTACCGTATCGGTGAACGGATGTGGCACCGGACGTTCGCCAGCGGCATATTCGATAAAGCCTACGAGTTGCGCGCGAAATGCCGTGTACGTATCGCGCAACACGACGCACTGGTGCAATTCATCGCTATAACCATGCAGCACGAAGGCACTCCCAAATCCCCGCTTGATTGCAGCGAGCGTGACCAATGTCCCGCTGCGGTGTTCAAGTTCTATGAGTTCGGTCCCGGACCGCTCGACAACTCGCACGCTAACGAATCCCGGCCCGGTTAGCGTAAACAGCGGCTCCAAGACGTGGATGCCATACCGCCGCCAGCTCTTGCAGGTCACTCCAGTCAGCCATCGCCACGGAGTGCCGCGCAGCGCGCCTAATTCGGGCGCATAGCGCAATCCGCTTGAGGAAACTATCCTGGCGTCTGCGCGCTGCCAGCGGCAGAACTGAGCCAAGTCCTCCAGATTGGTGGCGAGCGGCTTGTCAATAAAGACGGGCAAGCCTGCTTCAACAAACGGCCGAGCACGTCGTACATGGTCGTCCCCATCATCAGTGGCGATTATCACCGCTTCCACTTCGCCAATCACCTCTTCCGGCCGATTCACAATCCGAGAAATCCTCGCCGCGGCCGCCACGCGTTGCGCATCGGCAGGAATGTCGGTCCAGATATGCGTCACCTTCGCCATGGGAATGCGCACACTGCCTACCGGCTGTCGGCCAAGATATGCCGCAATGACCGGCGCTGGGCATAATGCCATCAGTTCGGCGTCGTAACCGTTGATGATGGCCGACCAAGAATAGGGATGATAGTTTTCCTCAATCAGCCCCAAGATCGCGACACGCAGTGGATCATTTACAAAATTTCTCATGGGTATGCGATCACGGAGTGCAACAGGATGAGCGAAGCATGTTCGGGTTTACCAAACCCCTCGCACCAGGCGATCCTGAAGCGAATGCAACGGCGGACGGTTGGAAAGCGCCGCAACGTTCTTCGGCCACGCGGTCGCTTCTCTCCGGTCGGGACCGTCGATCAAAACTCTCCTTTTATGCCGAGCGTGAACATCGCGCCGAAACGTTGCACCACGCGGACCCGGGCGAACTCAGGCGTGCTTTCCGCATAGTCGAGGGTATACTTGTCCGCCTGCCCGGCGTTCCGCACGCTGCCATAAAGGGTGAATAGCTTGGAGAGCCGGTATTGCGCGGACAGGTCGATGGTCGTCTGCGATCCGATATAACGATGGGCGCCAACCGGCACCGTGGCACTCGAGGCAATCACGCCATTCCTCACCTTGCCGCTCTGCGCCACATTCACCTTGGCGAGGAACCGGGCGCGGGCGTAGCTCACCCCCCAGTTGATGTTCTTGGGCGAAAAAGACGTGAAGTCGTCGGCATTCTGGCCGCTTAGGGAGATATGGGTGCCGTTGATGAAGACATGGAAACCCCGGGCCCAACCCGGCAGGAAATTCAGCGACTGCCGGTAACTCCATTCAAAACCCGTCAGGCTGGCCTCGCCGCCGTTACGCTTCGTTGAGATGTCGTAGGTGCTATATTCCTCCGACAAGCCGTATTCAGCCAAGAGTTCCGGAGTCATGGGGCTTACGACGGTGCTGAAGAAATCGGAGATATCCTTGCGGAAAACCCCGACCGAAATCATCGCACCCTTGAAATCATAGGTCTCCAGAGAAAGATCGTAATTGTCCGAGGTCCACGGCAGCAGGCCCGGGTTGTTGAGCGTGATGGTGCGGGCGGTGGTCGTCGGGTTCGGAAACACCACGCCCGGGGTGATCTCCACCATGGCGGGACGGCCGATGGTGCGGGCATAGGCGGCCCGGGCGATGAGCTTTTCCGTGAATTCAAAGGACGCGTTCAGGCTGGGATAAAAGCCCTCATAGGAACGCTGGCTGCGGATGCCGCGTTCCACGTATTGCAGTTTTGCCAGTTCAAGGGCGTCGGTCGTCACCCGAATGGGAACCCCCGCGCTCGTGCGCAGGATGTTGCCGGCGGCATCCCGGGCGTAGGTAGCTCCGATGTCGTTCAGCGGTCCTTGACCGTCATCCTTGGTCTTCTCGAAGCGGACGCCGGTGACAATGCGCAGGCGGTTCTCGAAGGAGCGCGAATCAAACCGGACATAGGCAGCCGAGATGGTTTCCGATATGAACTTGGACGCGTTCACGGCGCCGGTATACTTCGCCGCCTCGTTCAGGGTGAAATACGACGGATTGGTCAGGTAGAGTCCATAAAGTTTCTCCGGGCTGATCCAGCGCACCGGCACGCGCTGGTTCTCGGTGTTATACCAGTTGGTGATGGCCGAGTATTCGTCGCTGATAAGATTGAGGGCATTGGCGGTATTACTACCGGCGCCACCGGGAACGGCGAATGCCCAGGTGCGGGCCGTCCGGGTCGTGTCGAGCCCCTCTTCAAACACCGACACCCCCGCCTGCACCCGGAGCAGAAGCGCCCCTGAAAATGAACGCGAGAGGTTCATCCGCGCACCCTTGACGGTGTCGACCGTCTTCGAGCCCACGGCAGCGGCCGCCGCCGTGATCGGCATGCCGCCGGCATCCGTGACGTTCACCGCGGCACCCGCGCCGTTGGTGGCCGTAATCTTTGGCAGCAAGCCGGTATAGACCTGATCCATCCCTTCGGCACTCAGCGTCAGGCCGGAGTAGCTGGCCGTGAAGCCGCTGAACGTGCCTTCCTTGGTGTCGGCGTTTTCGCGCTCGCTCTGCGAATAGGTCGCGTCCGCATCGAACTTCCAGGTCCTGCCGTCGTGGTTATAACGAAAGGTGAAATGATTGGTATCGCGATCGGAGTTATAGGCTCCTGCAGTATCGAACACCGAGCCGGCACCGGCCCGGCCTTGGGTCGAGTCAACGTCGCCCGTGGCGTTGGCCCCGAAACGGAAGTCCATGGTGGAGGTGGCAACCTTGAAATGTTCACTGGAAATCTGGGCGGAAAAACGGAAGGTGTTCTCCTTGTTGAGCCGCCAGTCCACTGTCGCGGCGGCGAGCGTCCGGTCGGAAATGATGATGGTGTCGGTCTTATAAAAGCGCTCGTCTACATTGGTCACGAGATTCCACAGGGTGTAGGCGCTGTCGTAGTAGTTGTAGCGCGTGCTCATTCCCGCGCTGAAGGTCAGCGCCAGCTTGTCGTTCACGGGCAAGATATAGGACAGGTCGACGCCCGGCTGGATCGTCCGACCCGCGGTGCGCGAATCGGTGCCGGCCCGCTTGCTGAAGCTAGGCTGCAGGCCGGTCGGGTCATCAAGCAGGTTGAAGGTGCCGTAGACGCTGTAGGTGAACAGGGGCTTGGTGCGGCTGAAACCGCTCTTGCCCACGATGTTGATCGCGCCGCCAATGGCGTTGGCCGGCATGTCCGGTGTGGGTGACTTGGTGACTTCGATGCGGTCGATATTGCCCGTCGCGGCGCCGGTCAGCTCGAATTGCCGGTCGCCCGCTGAGGACGCGATGGGGCCGCCATCCACCGTCACGAGGGTTCCGTTGGCCGGCATGCCGCGAATGGACGCGAACTGCGGAATGTTCGGGCCGTAATTGATGGAGACACCGGGAACGTATTTAAGAAATTCGCCGGGGTTGCCCTCGCCCATGTCGCCAAATTCCTCGAACGAGACGACATTCTTGATGTTGGCCGCCACCTTCTGCTCGTTCAGCGCCAGCGCCTGGGCCGTCAGCCTGCGTTCGTTGACCGTGAACGTGGCAAGTTCCACCGCCCGGCCGCCGGGCAGACCGTCCGCCGGCATGAGCTCGAGGGCGTAATCGGCGGTGGCGACCTGTCCGGCTGCAATGGTAATGGACTTTGTCTGCCGGACAAATTCGCTATAATGAACACTGATTTGCACCTCTCCCGCTGGCACGTTAGTGAGACGGTATTCGCCAGTCGACGAGGTCAGCGCCTCAAGGTCCGTTCCTTCCAGTTTGACGCGGGCATTCTCCAAGATGCTGCCGCTCGCCGCATTGATGATGCGGCCCTCCACGAT
The DNA here is from genome assembly GCA_044344465.1 of Opitutaceae bacterium. Lineage (GTDB taxonomy): Bacteria > Verrucomicrobiota > Verrucomicrobiia > Opitutales > Opitutaceae > ER46. The sequence continues at coordinate 8,541 of JBIJCX010000182.1, read as the reverse complement.
GCCGGTCGCCGGAGCCTGCGCGTTCGCGAGTGAAACAGAGAAAAATAAGCCGAGGCCCACGAGGCAGCAGCGTGTGAACAGGGGGAGGTGTTTCATAGAGGTCGAGGGTTTGCGCGAGACCAGGATTGCTGGGATCGTCATTGAGGAAAATTCCCCCAGCCCCGCGTCGAGACACGACGAAATTCTGGTGGTCATAAATATTGTCCAGTACAGTCGCTGCGTTGCCCGGCTCGCCGGAGCGTCGCGCGAAGCCACCGCTTTCCAACGGACATCCCCGTGGTCAGCGCGATTGTTCGCGCAAACGGGATTCCTCGACCCGCAACAAGGTGGAGCGCTCGGGCATCGTGATTAGAATTTCCCCGCCGGGCAGCCCGGTGAGGGTGGAATGCACCACCCGGGTCTTTCCTCTGATCTGCCGGACGAAATCATCAATCCTCCGCCATGCGCCATCGTTGCCCTCCCGCAAGGCGATCGTCTGGCGATCGTAACCGATGGGCGAACCCCAGCGCTTGGTGCCGGCGCTTTCGTAATTCGCCGGATTATATGCCACGGTCAGCCGTCCGCCCGGAAGTTCAACCAGGTTGCACGGGCCGCCTGAACTGAGGGTGGTCAGGCTGACCGGTGCCCACGTCAGACCTCCATCGCGGGACACGCTTTGGTAGAAAGAACCCAGCACCGTCCGGATGAGCATCAGAAGCCTGCCGTCCTGCATTTCCGCGACGCTGGGTTCGAGCGCGCCACCGTTGAGTTGCGGAGACAACGGCAGTGAAGTGCGCGGATAACCAAGGTCGATGGGCGCGGTCGTCGTCCAATATTCGCCGCCATCCGTGGAGACCACGCAGAGACTCACAAACCGGCGCCCGCCCTGATAAGCGCAAAGCGGAACCACGAGATGGCCGGCCCGGGTCCGGATCGCCCCCTGCAACATGCCGACATATCCCGCATACAGCCGGCGGGGCTCGTCCCAAGTGAGGCCACCGTCCTTGCTGCGCACCACCCAGAGGTCGTTGCTCGCCCGGGAGGCATCGAGCCAATCGACGTTCATCAATCCATAATAAAACACCCACAAGTCGCAGCCCTTCCCTTCGATCACCGCCGGGCGGTGTGTTCGCGCGCTTTCCGGCAACGCCGTGCGCACGCGCCGGGGTTCGGTCCAGGTTTTCCCCGCATCACTCGAATAGCTCAGCTGGCATTTGTTCTCGTAGGCGAAAACCACCAGCAACCGCCCGTCCGCCAGCCGGATGATGTGCCCCTCCCCTCTCCAGCCGGGCAGTGGCTGATCGGTGCCGGCCAGCGTCGGCTCAACCACCTCAAAGCCCTCCCGCACCTCGAAGGGATCACCGACGCGCGGGGTGATGGTCCGGTAATCGACGGCGTGGGCCGGCAGCGACCCAGCCAAAAGAAAGAGGAGCACGCAACGGACGGTCCGGGCAATCGATTGCGGCCAGCGCCCGGCCGGCCACCCCCAAACTGTTGAAGGCGGGATCGCGTTCATGGTTTCACCCGGACCGACTCCACCGCTCCCTCGGCGTAACCATGGCGCACAAATGAACGCTCCATCCAGACCGAGCCTTGCGTGCCGGGAAGAAACAAGTCGACGTCCCCATCGCCGTTCAAATCTCCCGCGATGATCCTGGGCTGGACGACCGGGGGCAGCCCCGGATCGATCCCCTCTGAAAACGGGCGCTGCCCGGCGGACGGGCGCTTGGCTTGATTGAGGAAGACCCTGACCCGGCCATTGGCCGAGCCGGCGATCACATCCATGGCGCCATCGTCGTCCCAATCAATCGCCTCCACGCTCAGGCGGTTTCCAAGATCGCCCAAGACCTCCGGTTCCTGGAAGACGGGCGCTTCGTTTGAGCCACTGTTCCTGAAGAGGCGCACGATCCCGTAGGTATCCCCGATGACGAGATCCGTCCGGCCATCGCCCGTAAAATCAACGACGGAAAATACCGTCCGCGCTCCCTGCAGGGCCCGGAAAGGCGTATCGGCCTGGCCGGGCGATCCCACTTGGACTGGCTGCCCGGATTCCAAACGGAGCAACGTTCCGTCCAGGTCATAATTCCGCTCACCCCTCCGGCGGTGCCACCAGACCTGGCCATGCCAATCGCCAAAGAACACATCGTAGTTGCCGTTGCCGGCGAAGTCGAACAACCGCGGGTGAAACCAGTCGTCGCCAATGCCCGAAGGATGCGCGATGGTCTGACCGTCCGCCAGAATGGCGGCCGGCGGGCCGAAGCTAAACGGATCCCCCTCGCCCGTGTTCAACCGCACCGTGTAGTTCGAAATCGCATCCACGCGGCCATCATGATTCCAGTCGATCCACTGGGTCACGGGGAGCGGGGTGTTCCCTTGGGAGGACCGGATGGCATCGGGACCCACCTTGAAGCGTGGCTGGAGGCGTGTCCCGGTGTTAGGCCACCAGTAAATCTCGGCACCGGCGCTGGCCACCAAGTCCGACAATCCATCGCCGTTCAGGTCAGCCAGCCGCGGCGAATACAACGGACCATCGGGGATTTCGCCATCGATGGGCAACGGCACTTCGTGAAGTTCCGCGGCTGCCGGGGTGCCTGCATTGAGGTATAACCGCAGCGGTTTCTTTTTCGCCGCCGATTCCTTGGTCATGGGATGACTGCCCGTGATCAAATCCAAGCGGCCATCGGCATTGATATCCGCCAGGCTCGGCGCGGCCGCCCAATCGCCCACATTGATGACATTCCCGTCAGCCATGACCGGACCGATCGTCTGCAACAAAGGCGTGCCGTCCTTCCCGGTGCCGGTGTTCCTGAAAACGTAGATGCGACCGGTCAGGTAACCGCCCGCCAGCAGGTCCGGCCGGCCATCCCCGTCCCAATCCCCCACCGTCACCACCGGGTAATAGTCACGCACGAAGGCCCCGGCGGGTCTGCCGGCCACCGGCTCAACCGGCAGTTCCAGCGGGCGGCCCTCGATCTCGACCACCCCGCGGTAATCAAACCCTGGCACCGGATGGCCGCCGGCATTTCTGAAAAACAGCAACCGGTTCCAATGAGTGCCGACCAGGAGATCCTTGCGACCATCCCCATCCCAATCAACCAGCAGCGGCGCCGCGGAGATGCCCGCGTCAAGGGCATGACCGGATGAGTCCAGCAGAAACCGCCCGTCGCCGAAACGCGGCGACGTGGCCGAACCCGTGTTGAGCAACACCAGGATCCGGCCGTAATTTTCCCCGTAGACGATGTCCGGCCGGCCGTCACCGTTGAGATCGGCCACATCAACCCGGGTGTGGGAGGAACCGGTGGTATTCTGCGGCGACGTCGTGAAGCGAACCACCCCGTCCCCCAGCCAAGCCCGCGGCGGCGCCTGCGGCGTCCGATCCTCCGGCTCAACCGCGACCTCCAGGCGATACGTCGCCTTTGCCTCGCCCCGGGCGGTGTGCATCCAAACCGCCCGCCCCCTCCCACCCTCCTGCGGACCGGCATTCTGGATCAAACCGCTGTTGCGCACAAAGGTCTTCTCCAGCTTTCCATTTTTCAGATCCACAACCCCTTCAACGGACGGAAACTCACCCGCCACCCGCTCGTCATCCCAACGCACCGGCAGGTCCATCTCTTCCCTCGCATAGGCAAAACGCGCGCCACTCCGGGCCTGGCCGGCCGGGTCGAGGCCCAACATGCGCAAGGTGGCGAGATCTGCCTTGCCCGGGATTCCCACCTGTTTGAGCAACGCAGGGAAATCCAGGAAAACCTGCGCCGGCCGCTCGTCCCCACGGGTCACACCCGCCGGATCGGGCAGCATGACGATCACCACCTGCAGGATCGCAGGACCGGAATTCGCCGCGATCGCCGGCGCTGATGACAATGGCGGCGGTTCGATCGCCCAGACTTCAGGGGATCGGACACCGGGACTGCGTTCGCCGCTGGGCAGAATCCAGCGTTCCTCCCATGCCACCGCCGATACACACACGCGGCCCACGGGCGCATTGCCCCGCTCGCTCCACAAATTGTCCCGAATGGAATAAGTCTGAATGCGGCGGGGCACCTGGTGAAAATCCTGGGGCCGCTTGCCCACCCCGCTGCCATCGACGCCCCCGACCAATAAAATTTCCCCGGCGATCACCGGGGCCGGGGCTGCGGCCGCCACGGCCGGATAAGGCAGGTCCGGCAGTTTCTCCCATCCGGTTTTTTCGGAATAGCGATAGGCATCGCGCAAATAGGCTAGCTTCGGCTCGCTCTTCCCTTCGGTCTCATACCTGAGTCCGCTGAAAAGATAGAACGTATCCGGCCCGGCGGCCGCCACCGCCTGGAAGCGCCCGGGACCGGGCCACGACGGGAGCTTCCGCCACCCCGCCTCCGGCTTCCCCAAATCAAAGGCGAGGAAAACGCCGAGCGGATCCTTCGAGGCCGGTGACTCCAAGCCTCCGGCCAGATAGATGTCATCGCCGACGCGGGCACCCGCACCCAGCGCGATCGGCTGCGGCAGCGCGGGCAGCGTTCGGTAGGAAAGCCGCCCGCCGCGCCACTGGAGCAGGAAAACGGCGGCATGATGTTGCGACGAGTCGCTTCCCCCCGCGCAGAAGATTCCCTCCTCCGTCGTGACCGAGAGGCCATAAGCCAGTGGCATCGGCAGGCGGCCCGCCAGTTCCCAGGATCCTGCCCCGGCCTTCAGCACAAACACGCGATCGTGCCAGACTTTCGCGCCGCCTTCCCACATCTGCTTCCCCGGAAAATTCGCACCCCCCGCCACCACCAGGTCACCACCCGCCACGCCGGCGAAGGGCGAGGCAAAACCCGCCGTATCCGGCAGGGGCGGGCACTGCCGCCAGCTCAGTTCCGCCGGTGCCGGGGCGGCCAGCGCCGGGACCAATCCCAGCGCCATGCCCACCAGCGCCAGCAGCAGCTTTTTCTCTCGTTGCGACTGCCCGTGGATTTTCATGCTACAGCTTGATCCGCGCCGCCATGATCTTTCCGCTCTGGGCATTCGGGGCGAGGCTGATCTCGGTCCAGACGACCACCAGCATGCCATCGCTCAACTCCGTGATCGACGGATAGGACACCTGGCTTGACCACACCTCCTTCCCCGGGGCGGGCGCCCGCGCGAACTCGAGCGGCTCGCCCCATTTCATCGTTTTCTGGTCCAGGATCCGGAGGGCCAGCGGAGTCCGGGCCGGTGGCTTGCAGGCATTATAGGCCAGCAAGACCTGCCCGGCCTTGGTGCGGAAAAGCGCCTGCGACGAGGTGGCGGCATCGAATTCGCCCGCATACGGCACACTCCAGGTGTCGCCCGCGTCCTGCGATTGCGCGAACCAGATGTGGCCATCGCGCGAACGCATGGCGGTGAGAATCGCCCCGCTGTCGAGTTCAACGACCGCCGGTTCGCCGCCCGCCTTGCCCTCGGCCGCCAGCACCTGACCCACCCATTGCCAGGTCTTGCCATCATCCGCAGAGCGCAACATCGAGGTCGCCCACTTGCCGCCGCCCGAATCGTCATAAACCGGCACGATCAGGCGGCCGTCCTTGAGCACGATGCCGTTCTTGCAGCTGAAACCGCGCTGCCCGATCGCCACCACCGGCTCGCTCCAATTCCGGCCCGAATCGTCGCTCTGGACGATGTGCAGCCGGTAGGAATCTAGGCCAACCTGCGCCTTCTCCGCCGCGCGCTCGCCCACCCACGGGTAGCGGTTCCAGCGGCCGGCGGCAAAAATCATCCAAGTCCGGCTGCCTTTCACGAGGAAGGCCGGATCGAAGTCCGACTTGCGAGGGATGTCCACCAGCGGCGTCGCTGTCGACCAGGACTTCCCGCCATCGCGGCTCTTCGCCTGCAGGATCAGCTGGTGAATGTCCCCCTCGTGCGCCCCGGAAAACCAAGCGGCGACCAGACTGCCGTCCGGCAGCACGGTGACGTTCGGAGCGTGGTTGAAGCCGTATAAATTCGTCCGGTCATAGGGATCGCTGTTCACATATTCGAACACGGTGGAAACCTCGATTTTCGCCGCGAAGGCCGGAGCCCAGCAAAATATGGCCACGAGGGCGAGGCCAGCCAGACGCAACCGGGAACAGAAAGCGTGGAGCATGACCAAGGCCTAACCGGTTTTCCGCTGAAGCCTAGGAAACAAAAGTGGTCACATCAGCTGACCGCTTGTTCATTTTTCCCCGGGAGTGGGCACGGTCGCCTTCAGCCACAGGTAGATCGAATCGGCATACTGCCGGTAACCATCCTCGCTGGGGTGCACGCCGTTGCTGACGCGGGTCAGCTTCTCCGACGAGCGCGCGTGCGCGGGGGCGGTGTAAACCGGGAACCCGCGCTCCACGTCGAAATTGACATAGGAAGGAATGAGCGTGACCCCGGATTCCCCGGTGCCGTAACGCTCGATCAACCGCTCCCAAGCGCGATGCACGTTCCGCCTGACCTGCCAGCGCGTCTGGCGCACGCCGTCCCGGTTGTAGTTGCGGAACCCGTCCTGGCTGCGCGACGAAGGCTCCGTCAAAATGACGCCAATGCGGGTATCCGCCCGGATGCGGTGGAACTCGTCAATCAGCGTGTCAAAATACCCGATCATCTTGTCGATCCGGGCCCCGATGGTTTCGTCGTTCTCCCGGAACACGTCGTTCACGATCAGGTGGATCGTGATGACGTCGGGCCCCTGGCCGTCGTTGAACTCCGCGCAATAACGGGCGAAATCGAGCCGCGGCGCGCCGCCACCTGCATCGGCATAAATGAACGGGCTGCCCGTATCGGGGCGCTTGAAAATTCCCTGGCGGGAAAGCGGACCGGAAAGGGTGCAGAACGCCTCGGCTGTCCAGCCACTGTAACCTTCGTGGCGCAGCGGACCGGGAGTGACGCCGTCCTTGCCGCCACGCGAGCCGATCAACTTCAGCTCCAGCGCGGAATCGGCGGCGGCGAGATCGAGCAGATACTGGGGATAAACCGAATACTCCGTCAGGCTGGCCCCGACCAGCAACAGCGTGACCGGATTCCGGGCCGGACGATCCGCCGGGACGACCCGGAGGATCGAATGGGACCGCGCTAGGATCGCGTTCGATTCATCGCTCACGATCAACTCAAACGGGTAATCGCCAACGTCCTTCGCCCCAGGGGTGAAGGTCCACCGCTCGTCCATTTGCAGGCCCTTTTTGCACACGACCTCAAAGGCGTAGGCCTCTACGTCCAGCACGAGCACGACATTGTCGTAATAGACATTCGTCTCCATTCCCGCAACGGCGTAAATGACTGGCGGCAGCACCAGGCGGACCCGGCCGGACACTGGCGGCGGGACCGGCTCCACGGAGGCCGGGAGGCGATGCGACGCGACCGACAACATGGCCACGGCAAAAACAGCGAACAAGACAACCGCCCGGCGGCCTGCATGAAGGGGTCCACCGCTGCCGGATCCGACGGGGAATTTTGCGGGATGCATGCCCCTGAGGCTGGCCGGAGCCCGCGAAGGCTTCACGTGCAAAACACTGGGCAAATAATCTTACCAGCCAATTTGGACTAGCCTCCCCCGCCGGCGACCGCCACCTACTTGCCGGATGAATTCTCTTTTCGACATGACTGGGCGGGACATCTGGGTGATCGGCGGCGCCGGCTACCTTGGCACGGCCGCCGTCAAACTGCTCGCAAGCTGCGGGGCCAAGGTGCTCTGCGTGGACGTGGGCACCCGGGCCCGGGACATGGTGGCGCGGGAGAAACTGGAGGCCAGCGTCACGCCTGAATCGTTCGACGCGTCGGACGGCAAGACCACCGGGGAATTCATCCGCCTGAACCTGGCCCGCCGCGGAACTCCGGCCGGCCTGGTTATCATGACCTACAAGTCGTTCCCGAAATCGATGAACGCGCTGCTGCCCGAGGAATTTGACGAGGCCAACCGCGTGGGGCTGACATCCACCTTCATCATGGCCCGCGACGTCGGCAACGCCATGGCGGAGAAAAAGCACGGCAGCGTCGTCATTTTTTCCAGCATGTATGGCACGGTCTCGCCGGACCCGGGCATGTATCCGGCACCGCTCAACCCCAACCCGATCGAATACGGCGTGGGCAAGGCCGGCCTCCAGCAGATGGCGCGTTACCTCGGGGTGCACTGGGCCAAGAGAAACGTCCGGTGCAACACCATCTCGCCCGGCCCCTTCCCCTTCCCCTCACAACAAGAGACCAATCCCGAATGGATGAATCGGATTCGTGCACACTGTCCCATGGGGCGGGTGGGCGAACCGCGGGAAATCGCGGGCTCCGTGCTTTTTCTCCTTTCTGACGCCTCCACCTATATCACCGGGCACAATCTCGCGGTCGACGGCGGCTGGACCGCGTGGTGACATCCTTCCCAGCCCGCTGTGGGTAGCGAAAATTCAATCGCGAAGAGAATTCGTTGATTGCTCGTGGGATTGGAACAGCCTGGAGGGAACATGTTCGCCGTCTTTCTCGCTGTGTTCCGGAGTCTCAGACCTCCTGATCCGTGGAATTAGACCGGGTCGGGGAGCGTGAAAATCAGGCGCAGGTCGGTGCCGGGAAAAGCCGTTTCGGTCGCGGTGAGTTCATCGGCGAGGTGGCGCACGGCGGCGTTTT
>JBIJCX010000521.1:0-4713 GCA_044344465.1 Opitutaceae bacterium | reverse complement strand
ACGGGCAAAAAAGCACCATGCGAGCGACGGCCACGCTGCGCCTCACGGCTTCGACTCTCGCCACCAAAGTTCATTGGCTTGTCCCACGCAAGCCGCGGCGGCTTGTTATGGGTCTCAGGATGACAGGAAAAAATGAGTTCATATAGGGTACCACCCAACGGCTCGGCGTTGGTTTTTGGTCTCAGAATGACAGGCAAGAGACCCGCTTGGGACGCCCTTGACGTGGCAGCAAGCCGCGCGACCTGCACCGCCGTTCAGCCGCGGTGAGGATGCTGCCAGGGCGCCCGGTACGTGCGCTGGAGCAGTTTTGCCGCCTCGGCGTGGCCGGTGATCCGCTCGGTTTTCGCATCCCACGTGATCCGCGAACCGGTGTCGTAGGCGATCATCGCGAGCTTCACCGCGGTCGTCGAAAGGTGCGCGTCGGCCGGTGTGCAACCGGGTGCCTTGCGCTCGCGCACCGCCTGCAAAAACTCCGCCATGTGAAGGGTGCCCGCATCGGCCTTGACCTCGGTGACGCGGCGCTCCGCCCCCTTGCCACGCGGAATGACAATCCACTTGTTGTCGGTGGCAAACACGGTGCCCTTCTCGCCAAAGAAGGAGATGCCGTTGTTGGTTTCGGGCGTGAACTCCTCCGCCCCCCAGAGCCGGTGCCGCCACGTCACGGGGCAACGCTCGAACTCGAAATGCGCGGTCAGGGTATCGGGCGTGGTGATCTTGCCCTGGAGCTGGTAGATTCCGCCCGCCGCCGAGATCGTGCGGGGCGCCGATTCGCCGAGGATGAAACGCGTGGCATCGATCAAGTGGATACCCCAGTCCACCAGGTGGCCATGCCCGCTGGTTTTCTCGAGCCGCCAGTTCTTGTGCCCCACCTGCGGGCTGTAAGGAATGAGGGGGCCGGGTCCGCACCAGAGATCCCAGTCGAGGGCAGCCGGCGGCGGCTGCGGCACGGGGCTCAGCAATCCCGCCGTATAATTGATCTGCGCTTCGACGTGGACAACGCGCCCCAGGTGACCCTCGGCGAGGTACTGCCGCACCGCCTGAAAGGCCGGACTCTGACGGCGCTGAAAACCGATTTGCACGATGCGGCCGCTCTTGGTCGCGGCGTCGACCATCGCGCGACCCTCGCGCACATCATAGGCGAGGGGTTTTTCACAATACACATCGAGACCTCGCTCCACCGCCGCGATGAACTGCAGCGCATGCCAGTGCGGCGGCGTGGCGATAATCACCGCTTCCAGGCCTGGCGCCCCGAGCATTTCCTGATAAAGCTTGAACGTCTTCGGGCGTGTCCCTTGGAGCGTCTCGATCTCCACGGCACCCTTGGTGAGATTGTCACTGTCAACGTCGCACAGGGCGACGATCTCCACCCCACCCGCCTTGAACGCGGCCTTGACGTCGACCAGGCCGTACCAACCGCACCCGATCAGCCCAAGTTTGATTTTTCGCGCCGACGGCGAAACGGCGGCAGCGCGGACACGAAGGGGAGACAAGGCCGCGGCGCCGACGGCGACCGCACCAAGAAACTGGCGGCGATTGAGTGGATTCACGTTCGCAGTCTCTCCCCTCGGGACAAAACGGAAAGTCAAAAGGAGTGAGTCCTGGCCACGGCCCGCTGCAGCCGCGAATCCTACCGGTCCCCCCGCAGGCAGAGACGCGGCGGCTTGCCACCCGGCCCAAAAAACTGTCTCCATCGGCCTGATGTCATCGCCCCACCAGTCGGTCGCCCCGCCCTTGGTCGCCCAGGCACCGTTTCATCTGATGACGAAGCCGATTGGGTCGCGGTGCAATCTCGACTGCAGCTACTGCTTCTACCTCGAAAAGGAGCGGCTGTACGGCGAGCCCGGCGGCATGCGCATGAAGCCCGAGACGCTGGAAATCTACGTTCGCGACTACATCGCCGCCCAGCCCGGACCCACCGTCAGCTTCGCCTGGCAGGGCGGCGAGCCCACGCTGCTCGGGGTGGATTTTTTCCGGCAAGCCGTCGCGCTGCAAGCGCGGTATGCCGGCGGCAGGACGATCGAAAACGCGTTTCAGACCAACGGGGTGCTGCTGGACGATGCGTGGGGCGAGTTTTTTGCCCAGCACCGGTTTCTGGTGGGCATCAGCATCGACGGGCCGGCGCCGCTGCACGATGCGTACCGCGTGGACAAGGGCGGCAGGCCCACCTTCAACGAGGTCATGGCCGGCTTGGGCGTGCTCAAGAAGCACGGTGTGGACTTCAACACGCTCACGACGGTCCACCGCAAGAACTCCCCCCACCCGCTCGAGGTCTATCGCTTCCTGCGCGAAATCGGCTCCGGCTACCTCCAGTTCATCCCCATCGTGGAGCGAAACGCCGCCGCCAACGCGGCGAACGATCTCTGGCTGGCGCCGCCGCCCGATCACGAGGACGCAAGCGCGCTCGACGGGCAGGTCACCCCGTGGAGCGTGCGCCCGGCCGAGTTTGGCGGATTCCTGTGCCGCGTATTCGACGAATGGGTGCAGCGCGATGTGGGCCGGATCTTCGTGCAACAGTTCGACGCGGCCCTCGCGAACTGGATGGGCCGGCCGGCTGGGGTCTGCGTATTTTCGGAAAACTGCGGCCGCGCCCTGGCCATCGAGCACAACGGCGACATTTATAGCTGCGACCATTACGTCTACCCGCGCTACAAGCTCGGCAACCTGCTCAACACCTCGTTGGCCGGCATAGTCGACTCAGCCCAGCAGCAGGCGTTTGGCCGGGCGAAATCAGCCACCCTGCCGCGTTACTGTCGCGAGTGCGCGGTGCGTTTCGCCTGCCACGGCGAGTGCCCCAAGCACCGTTTCCTGCGCACGCCCCAGGGCGAACCGGGCCTCAACTACCTTTGCGCCGGCTACAAAAAGTTCTTCCACCACATCGATTCACCGCTGCGCACGATGTCGGCCCTGCTCAATTCCGGCCAAGCCCCGGCGCAGATCATGCAGATGCCGCGCGCGGAATGGCTGCCGGGCCGGCTGAAGCACCACGGGTAGGAAACGACCGGCAGACGATTCCCGGCATTGCCGATCGGCGTCATTCCTCTCCATGAACACAACCCTGGCCCGCCTGCTCCTGGCCAGCCGCAGCGGCAATCGCTCCCTTGGCGGTCACCGCCAGCACGAAAAGCGCACCGACGGGCGCTTCGGCGCGGCAACCCGATATCGTCCTCCTGATCGCCGATGACCTGGGATACGGCGACCTCGGTTGCTACGGCAGCACCGGGATCGATGGGCGCGTCGGAGTCGGCCGTTGCGGTCGAAGGCCTGAGCCCGCAATCTGCCGCGATAATGCTTCATCGCTTGGCACTCTCCTTCGTGTTGCTCGCCCGGTTGGCCGCGGGCGCGACCCCGGCCACCCCGCCCAACATCGTTTTCATCCTCGCCGACGATCTCGGCTGGGCGGACGTTGGCTATCACGGCCCCGACATCAAGACGCCCAACATCGACCGACTCGCCGCCGCCGGCGCCAAGCTCGAGGCCTTCTATGTACAACCCGTGTGCTCGCCCACGCGCGCCGGACTGATGACCGGGCGCTATCCGATGCGCCACGGTTTGCAGACAGGCGTGGTCCGGCCTTGGGCCCAATATGGCCTCCCGCTCCAGGAGCGCACCTTGCCCCAAGCCTTGCGCGCAGCGGGCTATGAAACGGCCATCTGCGGCAAGTGGCACCTGGGCCACTTCCAGCCCGCCTATCTGCCGATGGCGCGCGGGTTCGATCATCAGTACGGTCACTACAATGGCGCGCTTGATTACTACACCCATGACCGCGACGGCGGCCTCGACTGGCATCGCGATCAAAAGGCCGCCCGCGAAGAAGGTTACTCGACCCATCTGGTCGCGAAGGAATGCGTGCGCTTGATCGAACAAAAGGATCCGCGCAAACCGCTCTTCCTGTACGTGCCCTTCAATGCGGTCCACGGTCCGTACCAGGAGGCCCCGGGAAAATATTCCGAACCGTACGCCGCCTTGAAGGGGACCCGGCGAGTCTATGCCGGCATGGTCGCAGCCATGGACGAAGCCATTGGCAAAATCGTCGCCGCGATTGAGAAGCAGGGTTTGCGCGGCAACACCCTCTTCATTTTCTCCAGCGACAACGGCGGTCCCTCACCGGGCGTGATCACGAGCAACGGCCCGCTGCGGGGAGCCAAGGGCACGCTCTACGAGGGCGGCACCCGCGTTCCCGCCTTCGCCACCTGGGATGGCCACATCCCGGCCGGTGCCGTCGTCGGCGCCGCGCTGCACATCGTGGACTGGTATCCGACGCTGTTGAAACTTGCCGGAGCATCGCTCGAGCAAAAACTTCCCCTCGACGGCCGGGACGCGTGGCCAGCAATCGCACAGGGCCGACCCTCGCCGCACGACGCCATTCTCCTCAACACCTCACCGCGCAATGGCGCCATCCGCATGGGCGATTGGAAACTCGTCCTCAATGGCAACGTGTCCGAGGTCGAGGGCGCGGCAGACGAAACTGCCCCCGCTGCCGCCAAGACCGGCAAGCAGGCGAAGAAAGCGAAGCAAAAGGCGGGCAAAGGCCCCGCTACCGCAGGGGAGGAGCTTTTCAATCTCGCCCAGGATCCCTACGAGAAAACCAATCTTGCGGCCCAGAATCCGGAAAAGTTGCGGGAACTCCGGACCAGATTGGACGCCTTCGCCAAGGAAGCGGTTCCGCCCAAACTCGTCCCCAAAGCGGCGAACTTCAAATCGCCCAAAGTCTGG
>JBIJCX010000181.1:0-15779 GCA_044344465.1 Opitutaceae bacterium | reverse complement strand
CGGCGTTCAACAAGGTGTCAGTCAAAGGGTCTTGCCTAACACGCCGCCGTCCCCGCACCGGGCTGCTTCTGGCTTGGTTTCCGGGATCTGGGTTCCGGCAATCCGCATCGCGCCGACCGTGCGTCAACCAATGTCCCAGCCCGGGTGTAGAGTGGGCACACCATGAGACCACGCCATTCAAGCACGGGTTACGGAGTTTGGGACATCTCGCGGCAGGTCGCCCGCCGGATCCAACGGGAACGGGAGATGGTGGAAAGCCCACCGCTGCCGTTGAATCTGTTTCCGAAGATAGCCCTCCGCGCCGTCCTGCAGGGCAACCAGCCAAGCCGAACAGAGAAACGGCCGCTGGCGGCGTGACCGCCGAGTGAGCTGGAGTCTCCCATTGGAGACTTCGCCAGGCTCTCCATTTGGGTTTCCCGCACGCGCAAAATGCCTCTCGCTCTCAGGCATCTTCGTTTTCAGCCAACTGATCAATATTCCCCGAAAATCACTCCCTGCCGACCCATGCCAGCGCTCAAAGTGTCGCTTTCTCAACCGCGCTTCGTTTCCGTTCTGCATGCGCCGTGTGTCCACTGCTTCCGGAATGACCCTACGATAGTTCCGCATTGAAACTTGTCCCTATTTTGTCCCTTTGCTTTTGTAAAGGCTTGGTTTGCAATATATCGGCAATGAACCCCTGCCCATGCGGTTATCTGGGCGACCCGAAACGCGAGTGCCGCTGCGGCCCGGCCCAAATCCAACGCTACCGCGCCCGGATCAGCGGGCCGTTGCTCGACCGGATCGACTTGCACATCGAGGCGCCCTCGCTCTCGCTCGCCGAGCTGCGTTCCGTCAAGCCCGGGGAATCCTCCGGGCCGATGCGCGAGCGCATCCACGCCAGCCGCGTCCGCCAGCACGCCCGTTTCACCGGCAGTAAGATCACCTCGAATGCGCGCATGACCCACGCGCAAATCCGCCAGCACTGCGCCATTGACCCCGTGCTTGGCGATCTTTTGCAGCAAGCGATGGAAGAGCTCAGCCTCTCCGCCCGGGCCTACGATCGCATCCTCAAGGTCGCCCGCACGATCGCGGATCTCGCCAGCGCGGAAAGCATCGAGGCCCACCACCTCCTCGAAGCGATTCAATACCGCAGCCTTGATCGCACCGTGTTTTACTAACTGGGCGGTCACCTTGAACACGACGTCGGTGCGCCGTTTCCCCGGGATGCCGGCGCCTGCCCTGCAAGGCAGGTGGGGTTTCGACCGTCGGCGACGACCGCGGAAAAATCGCTCCCCATCCCTTCAGCGCGGACCGCGGGCGACAGCCGCGAGCACCTTGCGGTAGAGCCGGTCGACGTGCGCGACATGACGCGGTCCGGCAGCGGCATAATGGTCCAGTCCCGGGGCGGAATTCACCTCAAGCACCACGTAATCCCGCAGCGGCTGTGCGATGTCGGCGGTGAGCAAATCCACTCCGGCGAACCGCAGGTCGAGCGCCCGCGCGACGCGCGCGGCCAGGGCTTTGAACGTGCGATGAACCCGCCGGGTGACCTCCACGGAATCACCGCCACAGGAGAGATTGGCGACCTCCAGCAAACGCACTTCGCGGCCGCGCGAGAGGACCGACGACAGCCTCAGCTTCTGCCGGCGCAAAAACGCCCCCAGGCGCCGGTCCGACAGATCCATCCTCGTGTCCCGGCCCGAGGCAGTGAACTCGCGTTGCCGGCGCTCGAGCAACTGCCGGATGCTCGACTGGCCGTCGCCCGTCACGGCGAGCGGCACGCGCTCGTACGCCGAGATCACTTCGCCGTCGAGTACGACCAGCCGGTAATCGCGGCCCGGACAGGCCTTTTGTACCAGCACCGTTTTCTCCCGCGCCAAGATCCGCCGGGCCGCGGCGCGCAACTCGGAGGCATTGGCAGCCAGTTCGATTCCGTCCCCCTGGCTGCCGCGGCACGGTTTAAGGTAGACCGGCCAGCCGACCTGCGCCGCGAAAGCACACGCCGCAGCCAGCCCGCGAGGGGAGCGGATCCGGCGGCGAAAATCAGCGCGGAAAAACGTCTGCGTCTCAGGAACGCAAATACCAGCGGCCCGGAGAAAGAACCCAGCATAACCCTTGTCCTGCGCAATCCGGGCCGAGCTGACCGGATTGAGGTTGAACTTGTTGTGCCAGAAAAACGACTGGCGGCCGTTGGGAAACCGGATCTGGCCGACGATGCGAAACTCGGGCTCGAACAGCACGTGGGCGCCCATCGCCGGGGCTAGGCGCCCGAGGATATCCGGCATGAATGGGGCGCCGTCCGGTCCGGGCATCACCCCGGCGCGGCGTTTTCTATTTCGAGCGCGGCGCATATGATTCGATCGTAGAAACAACGGGCGATCCGGCGCCCCTCCGGGGCGTTCCGGGCCAGGCTCTCCATCATGATGCCGGAATTGATCTCGAGCACCTTTGCCCCTTCCGCCGTGAGCACGATATCGACCGACGCGACCGCCACATCGATCACTCCCGCGGCGCGCAACGCCAAGTCACACACGGCGCGAAGTTCTGGCGCGCGGAGATCGAGGATCTTGGGCACCGATCCCTGCGCGAGATTGTGGCGCCAGTTCAACAGCACCTCTTCGCCCTCCGCCGGCACCCGCGTGTAATCAAGCCCGGCCTTCGCGGCCTGCGCCAGCCCATCGATCTCGGTCGCGAAATTTCCCGCCGCGCCCAGCCGCTCGAGCAGCAATTCGCGCACGCTGCGCCGCCCGTCGCCGCGCATCGCGGGCCGATCCTTGCGGTAGACAAACTGCACCTCACCGCGCAGCACCGCCACGCGGTATTCGCCCCCGACGATGCCCTCGTAGGGCGAGAGGCACAGGGATCGATTGTGCTCGAAGACATGCACGACTGCGGCCTCCAGCTCGGCCGGAGTGCGGGCCCGAAGGACCCCGCGGCCGCCGCTGCCCTCGTTGGGCTTGCAGACCACGTCGCGACCGCAGGCCTCGAAATAGTTCAGCATCGGGTGCCAGTTGCCCTCCAGGGGCACGTAACCGGTCAGCTGGGGTCCGTGGAAAATCCGGTGTTCGATGTGCGGCACGCCGTGAAACCCGAGCAGATCGGAGGTCGCGCTCTTGTCCTTGCAGATGATTTTAGTCGTCGCGCTGTTGAGACTGAAATCGTACCCAAAGATATAGGACGAGCGGCCGCCCCGACGCAGGAGGAAAATCCAGTCGTTCGAAAATCCCGTAAGTTCGATGCCCCGGGCGGCGCAGATCTCCCTGAGCAGGACCACAATCATGCGCGAGGAATTGTATTCCGGCACCGGTTGCGGCGCCCCCGCTCCGCGATCGGGCATCTCCACGCCGATCGAACGCGTGAACGGGATCGCGGCCGAATTCGCGGCGGCGCTGGCCGCGATGCCCGTGATGCCCGCGCTGGAAGGAGGGACCGGCCGCATCACGCTCGGGCCTGGGCCCCCGGCAACGGTTTCTTCTTCACATGCAGGGCGAACAGAATGGCCGCGATCCGTTCACGCATTTCGAGCCGGCCGACAATCTGATCGATCAAGCCGTGCTTGAGCAAAAATTCAGCCGTCTGGAAGCCAACCGGCAGGGTCTGCTTCGTGGTGTCCTTGATCACCCGCGCTCCGGCAAAGCCAATCAGCGCGCCCGGCTCCGCCAGAATCACGTCGCCCAGCGTGGCGAAACTGGCCGTCACGCCACCCATGGTCGGATGGGTCAGAACCGAAATGAAGGGTACCCCCGCCTGCGCCAGACGGCCCAGCGCCGCGCTCGTCTTGGCCATCTGCATCAGCGAGTAGATGCCCTCCTGCATGCGGGCGCCACCCGAAGCGCTGAAGATGACGCAGGGAATCTTCCGCTTTGTCGCCAGTTCGATCGCGCGCGTGATTTTTTCCCCCGCCGCCGCGCCCATGGCCCCGCCGCAAAAGCGGAAATCCATCACGGCCACCGAAACCTCCAGGCCGAGAATCTTTCCCGTGCCACACACCACCGCCTCCGGCAGCCCGCTGTCCCGTTCGTAGCGCTTGAGGCGATCCGGATACGGCTGGGAATCGACAAACTTCAGCGGATCGCTCGATTTCACGCCCGCATCCGTCTCCGCAAAGGTGCCCGAATCGAACAAACCCGCGATTCGGGCCCGAGCCCCAATCGGGAAATGATGCCCGCTTTTCGGCGCAACCATCTGGTTGTCCTCAACATCCTTGTTGAAGACGATATCCCCCGAGACGGGATCCTTCGTGTACAACCCCTTGGGAATATCTTTCTTGCGGGATCTGCGAACCGTGTAGGTCGGCTTGTCGAAATGCATGGCGAAATCAGCCGTGGCCGAGGGTGACGACGTCGAGGTTCAAAGCACCGGCGCGCCTGAGCACGCGAGCGCAGCTGTTGAGCGTGGAACCGGTCGTGAAGACATCGTCAACGAGGATGTAATGATGGGTCGGATTAAGGGTGGCGCCCCGAACGAGTGCAAAGGCATTTTTCAGATTCGCCATTCGTGTGCGACGGTCAAATGCCGTCTGGCTCGCAGTGTCGGCTGCCCGGCGCAACAAAGGAGCAAGCCGGGTTCCTTCGCCGGCCACCTGCACCAGCGCCTCGGCGAGCAACGCCGCCTGGTTGTAACCGCGTTCGCGCCCTTTCCGCGGATGCAGCGGCACGGGCACAAGCATCGCGCCACGCACGAGTTCGAGCACATGCGGCGAGCGTCGAAAGATTTCGGCCATGTCGACGATCACGTGTAGCCCTCGGCGGTACTTCAGCTCAATCACCAGCGACCGCGCCGGCCCCTTGAACAACACCGCGGTCCGCCCTTCCCGAAATGCCGGGTCGAGGCCCTGGCAGTGCGGACACATCCGCTCGCCCTCGACCACCCCGAAATACGGATGCCCGCAGGTGGTGCAATGCGGCGGTCGCACGAACTCCAGCTGCGTCACACACTTGGGACACAGATGCCTGAATCCATCCGCGCCACCTCCGGGCAACTCCACCAAGCCCCGACAGTGCACGCAGCTGCGCGGAAAAATGACGTCGCCTATCCCGCCCCCCAGTCGCGCGAGCGCAGAGTTCATCCGTAGTAGACCCGGACAAGAAACAGCCCCTGCGCCGGCGCAGTCTGAATCACCGCCTCCCGCTCCCGCGAATCGAGCAAGCGGCGCACCTCGGCCGGAGTTAGCTTCCCCTCGCCGACCGCGACGAGCACACCGACGAGGCTGCGCACCATCTTATAGAGAAAGCCGTCCGCCTCGGCCGTGACCCGAATCCGCCGGCCGCGCCGCCCGACCTCGAGCCGGCGCAAATCCCTCACCGCGTTTTCACGTTCGGTCCCGTTCAAGGCGGTGAACGCGCGGAAATCGTGCCGCCCCCGCAACACTGTCGCCGCCGCCTGCATCGCCGCCACCTGGAGCGGCTGGTGGATCGGCCAGCAAAACGGCCGGTGAAACGGATCCGGATCCCCCAGGTGGATGTGATAATCGTACCGCTTGCCCGTCGCGCCGAACCGGGCGTGAAAGTCCGCCGCGACGGCGCGCGCGGACTTGACCTGGATCTCGACCGGCAGACCAACGCGAAAGGCCGCGAGCAACTTCTCCGGCCCGTGACGCCACTCGGCATCGAAATGAAACACCTGACCGAGCGCGTGCACGCCGGCATCCGTCCGCCCGCTGCCATGGATTCGGATCGGAACCTTGAAGATTTGCGCCAGCCGCGCCTCAATTACGTCCTGAATCGCGCGGCCGCCCGTCTGGCTCTGCCAGCCGGCAAACTTCGTGCCGTCATAGGCACACACGCATTTCCAACGTCGAGCATTCGGCGCCACGATCGTCATGCCGGCATTGCGGGTGGGAACTGCTGGTTCAGGAAGTCCTGCAGGATGAGCGTGGCGGCCCGGGAATCGATCACGCCGCTGGCCCGCACGCTGCGCCGCTTGGATTTCGCGATGGTCGACTCGGCCTCGTAACTCGTCAGTCGCTCATCCACCAGATGCACCGGCAGCTTGAACTCGGCGCGCAGCCGTTCCGCAAACGCATCGACTTCTTTCGCCTTGAAACCCGCGGTGCCATCCATGTTGAGCGGGTAGCCGAGCACGAGTTCCGTGATGCGGCGTTGCGCCACCACGCCGGCCAGCCCGGTCCATCGCTTCGCCGGATCCGCCTCCGTGAGCGCCGGCAACGGCGTGGCCACGCCGAGTTCGTCCCCGAAGCTCAGCCCGATGCGGCGGGCGCCAAAATCGATGCCAAGGCAACGCATGCGAGAGATTCGGACGGCGGCACGGCGCGGGCGCAATTTCAATTGCGACGGAGCGGGAACCGGCTTCTTTCGCGGAAATGCCCGATCCGCTGCCCGTTCTCTCCGCCACCCAACTGGCACGCTACAGCCGGCATATCCTGCTCGAGGAACTGGGCGTGGAGGGTCAGCGGAAGCTCGGGGCCGCCCGGGTCCTCGTCGTCGGCGCCGGCGGACTCGGCAGCCCGGCGGCACTCTACCTCGCCGCCGCCGGGGTTGGCACGCTGGGCATCGCCGATTTTGACCGGGTCGAGGAACATAACCTCCAGCGCCAGCTCCTTCATGACAGCGCGTCGGTCGGCGAACCCAAGGTCGAGTCGGCGGTGCGCCGGCTGCGCGCCACGAATCCATCGATCCAATTGATCGCGCACCGCGAAGGCGTCACTCCGGCCAACGCCCTCGAATTGTTTTCCGGTTACGATATAGTCATCGATGGCACGGACAATTTCTCCGCCCGCTATCTCAACAACGACGCCGCGTTCTTCGCCCGCCGCCCCCTCGTCTATGGCAGCGTGTTCAAGTTTGAGGGCCAGGTGACAGTATTCGATTCCGCCGGCGGCGGGCCGTGTTATCGCTGTTTGTTTCCCGAACCGCCGTCCGCCGGCAGCGTGCCGGGCTGTGGCGAAGCGGGCGTGCTCGGAGCACTGTGCGGGATCATCGGCAGTCTGCAGGCCCTCGAAACGATCAAGATTATTGCGGGCATAGGTGCATCTTTGCGCGGTCGACTCCTCAACTACAGCGCACTGCCCCAACAGTTCCAAACCCTGGCTCTGCCGCGCAATCCCGCCTGCCCATTGTGCGGAACCAACCCTTCGATTCGCGGATTGCAGCCCGCTTCCGCATCGACTGCCGCGGCCACGGTCGTTTGCACTGGTGCGGCCAAGGATCCCGTTTATCCCCTCGAAATTTCCGTCCACGAAGCGAAGCGCCTCCACGACTCGGATCCCTCCGGCACTTTGCTGATCGATGTACGGGAGCCCTATGAACTGGCGATCTGCCGAATCGCGGGCGCCGAACCCATGCCGATGCGCCAGATCCCCGAGCGCATCGCACTGCTGCCGAAAAACAAACACCTGCTGGTGTTGTGCCACGCGGGAGGACGCAGCCTGCGGGTGACACAGTTTCTGCGGTCGCAGGGTTTCACGGCGGTAAGCAATATAGCCGGAGGAATCCACGCCTGGGCCGAGGCGATCGAACCGGATATGCAGCGTTACTGAAAGGCCGCGCCAGAGTTGTATGCAGCCCAGATGGCCGGATCAGGAGCGGCTCCGCCTTACAACCTGAGTTCGGGGTGAGCCCCCACGTAGTCAGTCGCATAGGTGGCCAGGGCAGATTGCAGCCGCCGCGTTGTGGTGTTTTCGCCCACCTGATATTTCAGGTCATCGATCGACGCGACCGCGATGATTCCTTTCGTGGTGGACAGCAGAAAACACTCGTTCATTCCGGCGAGATCGCGCGGGAGCAGCGCCTCTTCGCGGGTGGATACGCCGGCGGCTGGGGCAATCTTTTCGAGCAGCAATCGCCGCGTGACTCCCGCCAAAATCCCGACCTCAAGCGGCGGCGTGATCACCACCCCATTCTTCACGAAGGCGATGTTTGAGACCGCCGCCTCGGTGATTTCGCCGTGAGGATTTAGCATCAAGACCTCGTCGGCCCCCCGTGCCCGCGCCTCCCTCAAGCCCAGGATGTTATTCAGGTAGTTTCCTGTCTTCCAAGCGGGATTGAGACTCTCAACCGGATTCCGCCGCAGACCGGTGGCGATCGAAAGCTTGAGCCCCTGCTCCACCTTGTCCGCGCCAATGGCCGGACAGGACTGAACCAGCAGCACGTACTCCGGGCGGTCGGCCAGCGCAATATCCAAGCCGATCGGACCCGCTCCCCGCGAGATCTGCATCCGGATATAAACATCGCCGGAGAACGCGCCCGCGGCGCGAAATGCCGCGACCGTGCGCGCCACCTCAGAAAACGCCTCCGGCCGGGCAAAGGGAAGGTTCATGTGCAGCGACCGGGCGGAAGATTCCAGTCGGCTAAAATGTTCCTCCCAGGCAAAGATCGTGCTGTGATAGGTGCGCCATACCTCGTAGATGGAGTCTCCGTATAGGAAGCCGCGATTCAAGGGCGACAGCGAAGGCTCGCTCGCCGGATGCAGGCGCCCGTTCGTGTTGGCTTGGACAAAAGGGGCATTCATCGGTGAGATGGCATACAATCAAGGGGACTGACTTCGACAAAACAAAAAGCCCCCGCAAATCGCGGGGGCCGTGAGTCAAAAGCAAGCTACGCGCCTTCAGCGCGACTTCACCAAGCCCAAGGCTTTCTTGATATTCTGCACGGTGGGGAGGGAAATGCCAAGGGCCTTGGCAATTTCACCGCCGGTCTTCTTGGCCTTGACCATCTTCTTCAGTTCCGCACGGATCGCGTCGGTGATAACAGCCCGCTTGCGACGTTTCTTGCCGGAAACGGCCTTGGTCACGGGCGCCGCCTTGGCCACGGGCGCGGCTTTCGCCACGGGCGCAGCCGGGACCGCCGTCGCGCCGGCAGCAGACGTCACCGCTTGCGCAAAATCGCTGGCGGAAGCGTAACCGTATTTTGCCGGCAAAGAGGCAAGTTCCGCCTGAAGTTCGGCGGCAATATCCTTTTCGAGGCTCGCGATCTTGGCGCGTGCCGCTTCGAGTTCCTTGAGCTTATTTGTAATCATGGGATGATATAATCGCACGACCGGCCACCCTATAGCAAGCACAAGTTCCAGTTTGTATTACGAGCATCCGTCACTCGGGACCGCCGACACGTTCACGCTGACCGGACTTGATCCCCGCCACACGCGCGGGCGACAGAATTTTTCGGTTCTGTTCAGCGAGGATGAATCCGGGAACCAGCGTGTTGACCCGCACCCGCCGGGGGCCCATTCCCGCGCGAGATTTTTTGACAGGTTATGTACGGCCGCCTTGGTCGCGGAGCAGGTGAAAACGCGCGACAACGGGACCGCGCCGGACATCGAGCCCTACCCCGAGACCAGAATCAGATTCGCATAGGGCACCGTGTCGCCCGTCCGAATGAGGCCAATCGCGCCCGGGACGCGGCGCTTGAAATCGACATGGGCCTCGTGCGTGACAGTCGCGCCCTCGAGCCCGGACGCGAAGGCCTGGCGTGTCGCGGGCGCGTTCACTGCGAGAAACTCCGCTGCCATATAGGCCTCGGCCACCACGAAGTTCTGCCGGACGGCGGCGAGCACCTGGAGGACGGTCGGCACCCCGTCGACCAGCGAGAGGTCCACGGTCTCGATCATCGGCCAGAACGGGAAGCCGCGATCGGCGATGACCAGGGCATTGGTATGCCGCACCCGCGCGAGCAACGACAACAAATGGGGATTCAGAATTCCAGTTCTCAACATACGCCGGCCGACGCTAGGCCCGCCGCAGCCAACCACGAGTATAATTCTTCGCCCGGCGTGGCGGCCTTACCCGGCCCAAACGGGATCGCAGCTTGCCCGGACGCGCCAACGCGCTTTAGTGCATCCATGGCCCGCATCCCTATCGAAGACAATTTCAACGACGTCATCAACAAGGCGCAACGCGGCCTGAAGATCAGCGACGCCGAACTCGCCGAGCGCTCCGAGGTGACGCCGCAGGACCTGGCGGCGGTTAAGGCGGGCAAACCCGTGGATGCGGTGATCCGCCGCGTTGCCCGACACCTGCGGCTTTCGCCCGATGCCTTGGAGGCGTTGGCTCACAAGCGCTGGTATCCACAGCAACCAGTGTTCCCAAAGGGCTTCGCCGCCTTCAACACGGCCTATGGGGACATGACCGTGAACAGCTATCTGGTCTGGGACGCGCGCGCGCGGCTCGCGGCGGCTTTCGATACGGGCGCGACCGCCGAACCGATGCTCGATCTCATCCATGCCGAGGGTCTGAATCTGCGCTATATTTTTCTGACCCATACGCACGAGGATCACGTCGCCGACCTGCCGCGGCTCGCCGCGGAGACCAAGGCGGAAGTCTGGGCGAGCGAGCTTGAACCGGCGCCGCATCCGGGCGCGAAGACCTTCAAGGAAAACGTCCATTTCCATGTGGGAGCCCTGGCGATCAAGACACTCTTCACGTTCGGCCATTCCCCTGGCATGACGAGTTACTATATCACCGGTCTCAGCTGGCCGCTCGCGATCGTCGGCGACGCCCTTTTTGCCAGCTCGATGGGCGGCAGTGCGACCCAGTTTGCCGACCAGTACGCAAACAACAAACAGAAGCTGCTTGGGCTGCCACGGGATACCGTGCTCGCCTGCGGGCACGGTCCGCTGACCACACTTGGCCAGGAAAAGCAGCATAATCCATTCATCGCCCGGTAGCAGCTGATCGGGCGGCCAAGCCAGGCAAACTCCTGCCGTCGCCATTTGACACGAGCCCGGTCTCCTGTTGCCTGCGTCTTTGCTGATGGCCGATTTCCTCACTGACAAACCTTCCCGGATCGAACGCGCGTTTCTCGTGGGCGTTCAAACCGAAAAAATGGGCGCCGGTGAAGGCGCTGAACTGCTCCTCGAACTGGAGGAACTCGTCGAAAATCTCCGCATCACGATCGCACGCAGCACGCTCGTAAACCTGCGGCGCCCGACCCCGTCGCTGCTGCTGGGCAGTGGCAAGGCGGAGGAACTCATTGCCCAGGCCAAGGCCGACGATGCCGATGTCATTGTCTTCGACGAAGCGCTGTCACCGGCCCAGCAGCGCAACTGGGAAGAGATGTCCGGTCTCGCCGTGATTGACCGGCAGGAGGTCATCCTGGAAATCTTTGCCGACCGCGCGCACACCCGCGAAGCGATTCTGCAGGTGGCGCTGGCGCGGATGGAGTACTCGCTGCCGCGGCTCACCCGGGCCTGGACCCACCTTTCCCGCCAGCGCGGCAAGGGGGCGATGGGCGGCGAAGGCGAGACCCAGCTGGAGCAGGACCGCCGCATCGTGCGCGACCGGATTGCACACCTAAAACAGGAACTGAAGAACGTCGTGCAGCAGCGCGATGTCCAGCGACGCAAACGGCAGCGGGTGCCGGTCCCGACCTGCGCCATCGTCGGCTATACCAATGCCGGAAAATCCACGCTCCTCAACGCCTTGACCGGCGCCCACGTGCTGGTGGCGGACAAGCTCTTCGCCACCCTCGATCCGACGACCCGGCAGCTCGTATTGCGCGGCAACCAAAAGCTGCTCGTCACCGACACCGTCGGTTTCCTGCGCCGTCTGCCCCACGGCCTGGTCGAGGCCTTCAAGGCCACCCTTGAGGAAGTCGTCGTCGCGGATTTTCTGATTCACGTGCTCGACGTCACCAATCCCAATTTCGAGCACCACCACGCCACGACGCTCGCGGTTCTGGCCGAACTCGGCGCCGCCGACGCCACGATTGTGACGGTCTTCAACAAGGTCGATGCGGCCAGGCCGGAGATGCTCAGCCGCGCCCGCCGGCTCTGCCCCGACGCGATCATGGTCAGCGCGCTCACCCGCGCCGGGCTGGACACACTCGAGTCCCGGGCCCTCGAACTAATCGCCGATACCCTCGGGTCGACCGAACTGCTCGTACCCCACGACCGTTATGATGTCATCGCCCGACTCCACTCGCTTGGACACATCCACGAGCAGGAGCACGAAGAGGGCGGCATGCGGGTCAAGGGGCGCTTCCCGGCGTCTCAGGCTGGTTTCTTTGCGCCCTTCGTAATCAAAACGGGTTGATTCACCTCGTCACGCGGGACCGGAAGTCAAATCCAGCCCCGCGGATGGTGTGGGCCGCCGGGATCCGTGGCGCGGTGAGCGCACTGCGTCCGCCCGGATTACACCCGCCGTCAATGCCGCCGCCTACTCCGCGTCGTAAATCTGCACGCGCGTCCAGAACGCCTTGAACGTGTTTATGAACGCCAGGTGAATCGGGTCGACTTGGTAAAGATCATGCGCGGCGAGGTCCTGGCAGAGCACGGTCAACGCCAGCGAATACGTGTCATCGATGATGGGCCGCTTCGGGGTCGCGGCCGGTACGCCGACGTAGGCGCGCTCCACGGCCTTGATGTCAGCGAGCGATTCGACGCCCCGGCGGAAGTCCGCGCGCTGGGCCGCAGTGAGTTCGGGCTTCAGCCAAAAATAGACGGTATGAACAAGCATGGTGCCTTGGAGCAGGGCGCGGCTTCGGTCCGTGCTCAACCGAAAACGTTCTCCCGCCATTTCATGGCCGCCGCGGCTCCAGCTGTCGGATCTTGGGCGGCATTTGTCGGGCCCGCGGCAAAATTCCCTTAGCCGTTCGCCGCATCCAGCTTCGCCAGCTCCTGACCAATATCAAAGTTCATCGGCACGTCCGGATCCGACGATGGCATGGCCGAAAGCAAAATTTTCGTGTACGGATGTTGCGGGGCGGCAAAAATATCCGCCGTGTCCGCCAATTCCAGGATCCGTCCGCGGCGCATGACCGCCACCCGATCGCAAAATCCCCGCACGACATGGAGGTTGTGCGCGACAAAGAGATAGGTGAGCTGGAGATCCCTTTGCAGATCCTTCAACAAATCGAGCACCTGGGCCTGCACGGAAACATCGAGCGCCGAGGTCGCCTCATCGCACACGAGAAGGGATGGATGCAGGATGAGTGCCCGCGCGATGCCGATGCGCTGCCGCTGGCCCCCGCTGAATGCCGGCGGGTACCGCGACCCATGCTCCGGCTTCAGTCCGACCCTCGCCAGCATGTCCGAGACGCGGTCTTCGAGCTCCGAACCTCGGGCGAGCCGGTGAATGATGAGCGGCTCGCCGACGATGTCGCGCACCGCCATGCGTGGATTGAGCGAGGAAACCGGATCCTGAAAGACCATTTGGACATGCCGTCGCACCGGCTTCAGCGCCCGGTTGGACAGTGTTGCCAGATCGACCGTCCCGCCGTCGGGCAGCCGAAAGCGTATTTCCCCCGCGGTCGGCACCAGTGCGCGCAGGAGGCAACGCGCCGTCGTCGTCTTGCCCGAACCGCTCTCTCCGACCAGTCCGAGCGATTCACCGGGCGCAAGGTCGAAGGTCAACCCGTCGACCGCCTTGATCCAACCCACCAACTTCCGGCGATAACCCCGCTCATACACGGGAAAGTGTTTGCTCAATCCCCGCACCGAGAGCAACGGCGGCGCCACAGCTCCACCGATGGCGGACGCTCCTGGCGCGAGACGTGTGACTTCGCCGGACATCGATGACGATTACTCCCCCGTGCCCTGCCCAACCCCGCCGCCCACGCGCCGGACCATGCCCGCGCGGCGCGAGGGCAGCGCGTTCAGCAGGGTGCGGGTGTGCGCATGTTGCGGCGACTTCAGCACCGAGCGAACCGAACCCCGCTCCACAATCCCGCCCTGATGCATGACCGCGACGTCATCCGCCATCTGCGCCACGACACCGAAATCATGGGTAATCAGCAAGACCGAGCAGCCAATTTCACGTTGCAGGATCCGGATCAGCGCGAGGATCTGCGCCTGGGTCGTGACATCGAGCGCAGTCGTCGGTTCATCCGCAATCAGCAACTCCGGCCGGCAAACCAGTGCCATCGCGACGACGGCCCGCTGGCGCAGACCGCCGGAAAGCTCGTGAGGATACTGCTCATACCGCTGCGCGGCCTCACTCATGCCCACCTTGCCCAGCATCTCCAGCGTCAGCCGCCGCGCGGCCGCCGGACTCACGTCCTGATGCGTCAAGATCGCCTCGTCGATCTGGCTGCCGATCGTATGCACTGGCGAAAGCGCCGTCATCGGTTCCTGGAAAATCATGCTCACCAGCCCGCCCCGCACCTTGAAAAGCAACCCTGATTCCTCGTCCAGGTGGGCGACGTCGATGTCGCCCTCCCGCCGCGATCGCAGGAGCATCTGTCCGGCAATGATTCGGCCTGGGGGCTGCACCAGGCGCAACAGGGCGTGGGCGGTGACACTCTTGCCGCTGCCCGACTCCCCCACCAACGCGAGGGTGCGCCCGCGCTGAATGGAAAAGGAAAGATTCTGCACGGCACCCACCACCCCGTCGGGGGTGAAAAATGAGACACGAAGATTCCTCACCTCCAAGAGCGGCAGGGGGGGCTGGCGGAGATCTGGGGGAGCGTCATCGATCATCAGGCGGCGCGGGCGTTAATTGTCATCGAGCCAGACAAGTAACGTCTCGTCGCCCCGGACCTTTGTTTCGCGCCATGCAGCCGTCAACCCCCGAGGATGCCACCGTTGATCCATGCCACGGTATACCGATATGCGTTTGAAACTTAGGATGAGGGACGCACAAGAACTTGATCGCCGCGCCGGGCTTTGCGGCGAGGCGTTGGGTGAGGGCGGAGAGATTGGCGGAGCCGGCGCGCAAAATGACGCCGAGCAGCGCGGACCGCAGGAGGGCGAGATTACAGGGCGGAAAAATCCCATCGTATCAATCAATAGGTCACGTGCCATCACCTCACAAAAGAACCGATTTTTGAGTCCGACCGCCGGACTTGGGCTGATTGTACGATCCGAAAACGGGCACGATCGAGCCGTCTCCTCAGCTTCCAGGTTTTTCCACTGGAATCTTGGCCAGCCAATCCGGAATGGCATTCGCGGGATAAGTTGGAAAGCTGAGTTCGAGCAGGGAAATCGCAGGAACCTCAAAGCGGGACGCACCGGCACTGCGGTCGACCAGCATCGCAATGCCGGCGGACTTTCCACTGGCTTGTCGGATAATATCGAGACATTCGGTCACCCGCCCACCACGGGTGACGACATCCTCTACGACGAGGACCGGCTCTTCGGGTTCGAGGGTGAAGCCGCGCCGCAGCACCAGCGTGTTGTTCTCTTTTTCAGCGAAAATATAACGCACCTTTGCCTGCCGTGCGACTTCTTGACCAATCACGAGACCACCCATCGCTGGTGCCAGAACGGTGGCGAAGCGAACCCCGTGCGTGCGAACCTTGGCCAAGAGGAGGCCCGCAAGTCGCTCTACCGCATCCATCCGCTGGCAGACTTGAGCGCACTGAAAATAATGCGCGCTGTGCAGTCCCGAGCGGAGCACGAAATGACCCTGCAACAGGGCACGAGTACGGGTGAAAATCTCCAAAGTTTCCTGCTGAACTGCGTCCATGGCGAGACGCTGGGCAAACCATCGCAAAAAACAAAATCAATTTTCCCAAATGAGCAGAAATTGATCCGTGGTCCATTCAGATGACGATGCCGTGGGCAGGGTCCGGACTGCCGCAAACTGAAAATGGTCGGGGCGGTGAGATTCGAACTCACGACCTCTACGTCCCGAACGTAGCGCTCTACCAGGCTAAGCTACGCCCCGACTTGGACTTGTTCTACTGCTAGCAGAACTTTCCGACCTACAATCAGGTCGAAGGGACCATGAGTGGGGCCATCAGTGCAGCGACTCAAGGGAAAAATCGACCAGCGACGCGATTGCCAGCGCGTATTCACGAAGGGAAGGTGCGGGAGATGAGGGCGGAGACGGCGCGGCGATCGTGGTCTTCGGCCATGCGCGAGGTAAAATCGGTCGTGGTCTGATGGGAGCGAGTGCGCCAATGGAT
>JBIJCX010000021.1:0-50010 GCA_044344465.1 Opitutaceae bacterium | reverse complement strand
CACTCGTAGACCCCCTTCGAGATCCATTCCGCGTCGTTCGCCCCCGTCCACACCTGCTGGCCCTTCTTCGCAAAGACCGCGGCCGTGCCGGTGTCCTGGCACATCGGCAGGATGCCCTGCGCGGCGATCTCGGCATTTTTGAGCAGTGTGAGCGCCACGTAGCGATCGTTCTCCGACGCCTCGGAATCGTCGAGGATCGCGGCGACCTGCTCGAGGTGCCTGGTCCGGAGCATGAACGAGGTGTCGTGAAACGCCTGTTGGGCGAGGAACGCGAGCGTGCGGGGATCGACCTTGAGGATCTCCCGGCCCTCAAAGGTCGCGGTGCTCACACCCTCTTGCGAGAGCAGGCGGTAGGCGGTGTCGTCGGCACCGAGCGGGAATGGATCCTGGTAGAAAAAGGGCGGCGTGGACATCGCCGGGACTGTGGCGCGAAATTTCGCGCGTGTAAAGTGAGTGACGCGCCGGTCGCGGCGCGGGTGAGGGCGCGACCCGGCCAAGGCGCCAGGATTTCACCACCCGCCGCCTAACGCACCGGCGGCACCATCGCGCGCACTGTATCGTGGAAGCGGGGCAAATCCGCCGGCGTGACCACCTGGCCCGGCTCGCGACCCCAGCCGTTGGCGCTGGGCCAGGCGCCGCGGGACAGGAAACTGTCATGGGCGGCGGTCATGTCCCGGGCGTGAAGATAATCCTTTTGTTCCTTTTCGTCGCGGATCCCGCTGACCTGCTCCGGCGGGATCGGCGCGATGCGGCCGCTCGAGACGTGCGCGAGGTCGTTGAGGACCACGAACGGTCGGGCGTCGGCCAGGGTGGTGGCCGGCCGCGGGCCCTCGCCGTGGAGGTAGCGAAAGTAATCGAGATGATTCTCATGCAGGGCATCGAAGGGCTCGAGGGGTGATTTCTCCACCCGGCCGTCGTTCCAGCGAATCTCGGTGTGCTGGCCGACTGAATACAGAAGCGCCGCGCGATCGCAGAGCACCGTTTCGCCGTGGGTGCTGGGTCCCGCGCAGGCGTGGGACAGGGCGAAACGCAGGGGCACGCCCGCCGTCGTTTCGGCCGCGACGAAAAACGTGTCGGCCCCCTCGATGGCGTGGGCCCGGTACAACTCGGCCTGGACCGTGGCCATCTGCGCCCAGCTGAACAACTCGGGCCCGCCGGTCCAGAACAGCAGGTTGTGGACAAAATGCGCCATGGCATTGCCGAAGCACGAATCGAGCACGACGCGACCACCGATGAGCAGGCGTCCCGCCCAGTCGTTGCGGGAGAAATAGCTGGCCGGCCGCGGCCACAGCGCGCCCAGGGTGGCGCCGCGAATCGCGCCGAACTCGCCGGTGAGCAGGCGCTCCTTCAGCGCGAGGCGCCGTCGCTCGATGATGAAGTTGAATCCGACCAGGGAGGCCTTGCGGGCACGCGTGTCGTTCGCGATCATCCGCTCGAGCTCGGCGTAATCCAGGGTGGGCGGCTTCTCGAGGTAGACCGGGAGCCCGAGCGCGGTGGCGGCCGCGTGCATCTCGGCGTGCAGGTGAATCGGGGTCGGCACGACCAGCAGATCGAGGTCGCGATGGCACGCGTCGAGCATCGCGCGATAGTCCGAAAACACCTGCACGCCCCGGCCGCCCAGCTGCCATGACTGTTGCGCCCCCGAAAAAAGATCCGGCCGGGGATCGCAGGTGCAAATCAGCCGGGCGTGGCCCTGTTTCTCGAGGTGGGCGACCGCGTCATGATGCGAACCGGCGAAGCCGCCCATGCCAACGATGCCGATCCGGATGGGCGTGCTCACACGATTTTGAATTTTGGCAGATCCTGGCCGTCGACCAAACCGACCGGCTTGCCGGCGGCGTTGACCACGATCAGGTCGTCGATCTTGTGGGCCTCGAAGAGGCGCAGGGCGTCGACGCCCAGCGCGTTTTCCGAGATCACCTTGGGCTGGCGCGTCATGAAACTGGAAACAGGCCGCTGCAGGAAGCCGGGCCCGGTGAGGGCGCTGCGACGAAAATCACCGTCGGTCAGAATGCCCGTGAGCCGCCCGGACTTCCGGGCCACGAGCGCGATGCTGCCGCTCTTCGCTTTCGTCATCGCGAGGATTGCGTCCTGAGTCGATACGGTGTCAGGTGCCGTCGGCAGCCGCGCGCCGGTCCGCATGATGTCGCGGACGCGGAGCAGAAGCACCCGGCCGAGATTGCCGGCGGGATGATACTTGGCGAAATCCTCGCGCGTCAGCCCGCGCGCCTCCAGCAATACCATCGCCAGCGCATCGCCGAGCGCGAGGGCAGCGGTCGTGCTGGCAGTGGGTGCGAGCTTGAGCGGGCAGGCCTCGCGCGGCACGCGATAGATGAGCCTCAAGTCGGAGTGGCGGGCGAGATCCGACGCCGGGCTTCCAGTGAAGGCGACAATCCTCAGGCCGAAACGCTTCAGCAGGGGGACGAGCCGCAGGATTTCCTCCGTCTGGCCGCTGTTGCTGAGCAGGAATGCCAGGTCGCCCTCGGCGACGAGTCCGAGGTCGCCGTGCTGAGCCTGCGTGGCATCCAGGAAGCACGACGAGATTCCGGTGCTGTTGAACGTGGCTGCGATCTTTTGTGCGATGTAGGCGTTCTTGCCGACGCCACAGAAGATCAGCTTCCCGCCCGCCGCACTGGCGACATCGACCGCGCGGGCGGTGGCGATGAACTCCGCGCCCAGACACCGCGCGGTTTCGGTCAGCGCCGCGCATTCGATGCGCATGCTGGCACGTGCCCGGGAAAGGATGGATTTCGAATGCAGAGCCATTTAGAGTTGAGTCGTCGAAGCAGGTTGCGGAATTTACGGCGAACGACTGCACGTTCAATCTCCTTTCCCTGCAAGATGACTGTCCGCCAAAACTCCCTCGCTGTCGCCGCGCTCCTGGCGCTGCTGCTGGGGGCGGGTTGCGGTGAAGGCGACGTGTCGCCGGTCGCGGCGGAGGCCGACGAACCGTATTTCCGGCAGGGACAACAGCTGGCAAAACAGGGGCGCGAGCCGGAGGCGCTCACGTCGTTCCTCAAGGTGATCGAGAAGCGCGGCGCGCAGAATGCGCCGGAGTCTCACCTCGAGGCGGGCCTCATCTACCTCAAGCATATCAAGGATCCGATCGAGGCGATCCATCATTTCCGCAAATACCGGGAGCTCAAACCGAATTCGCAGCAGGCCGGACTCGTGCGCCAGCAGGTCGACGCGGCGATTCGCGAGTTTGCGGCGCGGTTGCCCGCCCGCCCGGGCGAGGATCAATCGGTGCGCCTCGAGGTCGCGGACGAACTCGAGCGGTTGCGCCGCGAAAACGCCGAGCTGCGGGCCGAGCTGGCCACGCTGCGGGGCGGGGGCGCCACGCCGATTAACCGCCCGGCGCGCATGTTCGCCGTGCCGGACAATTCCCGGCCGCGCGTGCCACCGCCGGAAAACTCACCGATCACTCTGGCGGCTCCCATCACCCCGGTGCCATCGGCGGCCACCACGGCGACGGCTCCGAACCGGCTGACGATCCAGCCGGCCGGAACTGCCGTCGCTGCCCGTGGCGCCCCAGCACCGAAGGCCGCGACTGGGACGGGGCGGACGCACACCGTCGCGGAACGGGAGTCGCTCTGGAGCATTGCGCGCAAGTATTACGGCTCGGCCACGACCGCGGCCAAGGTGGAGGCCCTGCGTGATGCGAATCGTGGCGTCATCACCGATCCGAACAGCCTCAAGACCGGTACGACGCTGAAAATTCCGTAGGCGATGCGCGGGCGGCGTCACTGCGCGCCGGCCGCCCCGCTGTTCCCGCCCGCTGTCCGCCATGCCCACCACCTCCCGCCGCACCGCCGTTTTTACCGAGTCGTTGATCCGCGAAATGTCGCGGGTCGCCGCGCGCCACGGCGCGATCAACCTTGCGCAGGGCTTTCCCGACTGGGATCCCCCGGCGGTGTTGGTGCAGGCGGCCAAGGATGCGATGGACACGCACCGGCACCAATATGCGGTGACGTGGGGTGCCCCTGAATTGCGTACGGCGCTGGGCGCAAAGCTCACGCGTTTCATGGGCGTGCCGGTGGATCCGGAGCGCGAGTTGGTGGTCACGTGCGGTGCGACGGAGGCGATGATGGTGGCGATGATGACGGTGTGCGACCCGGGCGACCGGGTGGGCCTGTTTTCGCCTTTCTATGAAAACTACAGCGCCGATGCGATCCTCACCGGGGCCACGCCGGTGCACGTGCCGCTGCACCCGCCGCACTACCGCTTCGATCCGGAAGAGCTGCGGCGCGCGTTTGCGGGCGGATTGAAGGCTTTTGTCCTCTGCAATCCCTCGAATCCATGCGGCCGCGTATTCACCCGCGACGAGTTGAATCAAATCGCCGCGCTGGCCGAGGAGTTCGATGTGTGGGTGCTCACCGACGAGGTCTACGAGCACATCGTGTTTGCGCCGCACCGGCACACCTATTTTGCCACGCTGCCGGGCATGGCGCGGCGCACGCTGATGTGTTCGTCGTTGTCCAAGACGTTCTCGATCACCGGCTGGCGGCTGGGCTATGTGCACGCCGCGCCGGAGGTGATTGCCCAGGCGCGCAAGGTGCACGATTTCCTCACGGTTGGCGCGGCGGCGCCGCTGCAGCATGCGGTCGTCACGGCGCTGGGCTTCCCGCCGACCTACTACGATGGGCTGGCGGCCGAATATGCGGCCTCGCGGGATGTTCTGCTCGGCTACCTCGATCGGACCGGGCTGAGTTACACGCGCCCCGAGGGCGCCTACTTCGTGATGGTGGACATCTCGCCCTTTGGCTACACGAGCGACGTGGAGTTTGCGCACTGGATGACGCGCGAGATCGGCGTGGCGCCCGTGCCCGGATCCAGTTTCTTCGCGAACGGCGAGAACCGCTACATCCGCCTCAACTTCGCCAAGAAGCCCGCGACGTTGCACGCGGCGGGCGAGCGGTTGTTGCAGTTGAAGCGCTGACGCTGCTCCTGCCAGCACGTGGCTTCATCCCTGTGCCTTGCCCGGTGAGCACGGAATTGCCGGCTCGGGCTCCAGAATCCGCGGGCCCGTTCAGTGCTTTTCGGCGCCTTCGCGCACGCCTGCCATCATGATGCGATCGGTCCAGGCAAGCGCGATGGCCGAGAACAGAAAGACCGTGTGGATGATCACCTGCCACATGACACTGTTGTTGGTGAAAACAGCGTCCGGTTCGCGAACCTGGATGAACGTCTTGAGCAGGTGAATCGACGAGATGCTGACCAAGGCGGTGGCCAGCTTCACCTTCAGCGCGCCCGCGTTCACGTGGCTGAGCCATTCGGGCTGGTCCGCGTGATCGTCGAGGTGCAACCGCGAGACAAAGGTCTCGTAGCCGCCGATGATGACCATGATGAGCAGGTTCGCGATCATCACGACGTCGATCAGGCCGAGAACGCCCAGCATGATGGCCGTGCCGGGATCCGTCGCGCTGCCGCCATGGCCATGGAAGGGGATGCCGGCGAGGTGCCACAGTTCGACGAAGAACTGATAAACGTAGACGCCTTGGGCGACAATCAGGCCAACGTAGAGCGGCGCCTGCAGCCAGCGGCTCGCAAAGATGGCCTGTTCGAGAAATTTTTCAGCGGAACTGTCGGGTTTGGACATGTGGGCGAGTCCGCGAAGAAAGGAGTGGTGCCGGTGGCGTGCAAGCAAAACGATGCAGTCCCAACCGCAAAACGCGCTACTTTGCCACGCGATCCACGCCCACCTTCAGGAACTTCACTCCGCCCTGGAGGAAAACCGTCCCAATGTGCTGGTCGTCGAGCTGGACGGTCCGGGCCGAGTAGTAGCGGGCTGGAATGCTCAACTCCGGGAGCAGCACGACGGTCCGGTCGTTGTTCCAAGTGAGGCCATCGTCGACGGAAAAATTGTAGCTCAACCCCTGGTTGCCCTTGTTGACCCCCCAGGTTACGAGCACGCGTCCGTCTTTGAGCACCGTCAGATAACGGCCTTCGGCGCTGTCGATCTCTGCGGCCACCCGAAAGCCCTCGACGATTTTCCACGTGGCGCCCTGGTCGACGGAACGTAGCATCTCCAGGCTCATGGCCAGCAGCGTCCCCTTGGGTGTGCGAACAATCTGCTGAAACGAGCGTGGCTTCTGATCGGGCCCGGTCAGCGGAAACACCTTCAACTCGCCGGTCTTGGGCTGATAGAGACGCGGCGGTCCGTCTCGCAGCGGCAACAACCATTGACCATCGCGCCACGGCAGCACGTTGTGCCGCACGGCCCCCAGGTGCTTGCCATCCACCGGCCCGATGAGCCGTTGTTCGCTCCATGTCCGCCCCTGATCCGAGCTGATGGTGTAGAGCAAGGCGCGCTCGTAATAGCCATCCTTGGCCTTGTCATCGGCAATATAGTTCCAGGTCACCAGCACCCGATCGTCAGGCAGCACATCGGCGGTCCCGGGATAAACCTCGTTCTTCTTCCCCTCGCGGATCGCGTCCGGGTGCGTGGTCGAAGCTGCAATGACCGCCGGTTGCCCCCAGGTCTTGCCGTCATCGGTGGAGCGCGAGTACATGAGGACGTTGGCGCCCTTGTAGACCACAATCAGCGTGCCGTCTTTCGTCCGGCAGATGGACGGATGGATATGCCCGCCTCCACCGGTGCTGATGGTGACCGGTTGATCCGCGGCGTGGAGTCTGGCGCCTTGGGCCAGGGTCGCCAGCAGAGCGCAGCCAGCGAGCGTAATGAAGCGGAACGAGCGGGGCGGGTGGTTGGACATCGTTGAGGGAAGTTGGTTTTTGACGTTGGGATTGTTCGATGAGTGAGCGGAGGAGCGATCGTTCGGTCGGGCAGAAAGGACCGCGCGGGTCCGCTCCGCGCAGCTATTTCCTATATTGAAGCGACTGTATATAGAGGATCAGGGAATTGACCTGGGCTTCACCCATGATGCCGGCAAAGCCAGGCATGGCTTCCTCGTAGCCGTCCACTATCTTGGCGGTCGGAAAAAGAATGGATTCCCGCAAATAGGCCTCATCCGCCACAATCTCTTCACCGCCCTTGAGCACCCGCAGGCTTCCGGCCAGCCCTTTCCACGATGGCCCGATCCCTTTTGAACCATCGGTCGAATGACACCCGTAGCAACCGATGGACCTCGCCAGCCGGCCGCCGCCGGCGGCTGACACGGGATCTTCAACCACGGGCCGCGGCGGCGCGGGGGTCAAATCGACCTTGAGGTCGCCAAAACCAACTTCGTGGGGCGAAAAATGCGCCAGTTCAATGGGGGAGAGGACGGCCTCGCCCCGGGCGGGAAGTCCATCGCGGGATGCAATCGTCCAGTTCACCTGCAGCTGCATGATGGCGGGTTGCATCTCAGGAACACCGACGAAGACGCTCTTGCGATCCGCCGAAAGGTAGGCGCTACTTGGGGTCAGCGATTCCTTGCCCATTTTGCCGTTGGGCAGGTACGGAGGGGAAGCGTAGTTGGGCGTGCGTTTGTAGTTCCAACGCGCCACCGAATAGTTTTCCCGATTGGTGGCCTGCTGCTCATCGAGCGGAACATCAAAACGCAGCAGGATGCCTTGATCCATCGCGATCACCTCGCGCGGCATCACGTAGGGTTTTCCGGTATGCCGGACCCTCGCCAGCCCATGGGAAATTCGCTCCGTGTTGTTCAGGTTAAAGCCGGCGACATACAATTGGCCGTCCCGGGGATTCACGGATCCGCTCAGCGGTGGGAAGAGAAGATCCCTGGTCAGGCTGTAGACTGCCGCCTGCCGCCTGGATGTGCGGTCGCTGAACCGGACCACCAGCAACTCGGGCCGGTTGTAGCCAATATGGATGAGCGCGTCGTTGAGCGGACCCATCCGCGCATCCACCAACCAAACCTGCGTGATGCCGGACGAGTTCACCGAACGGGGCATCCATACGACGGGCTCCGCCATGGACGCCGGGTATTCGGTCGGCAAGTGGGCCTTCTCCAGAATCTGCGGAATGGTCTTTAGCCGCGGGTAGCCATGATCTCGCACCTGATCGACTATATAGATGGGCGTGGCCGGCACATTATGCCCGTCCTGATCACTCGCGGTCACCATGCCGTTTCGGGGATGAACACCCACAAACGGCTGGCGAAAGCCATGGCCCAAGACCGTGGCGGTGCTGCCATCGGCGGAAATGCGGAGCACCGTTCCGCTGTCCCGGCTGTAGGTCTTCCGGCGCTGTCCACCCTTCGCAATCACAAAGGTGCCGTCCGGTGCCAGCTTGATCGAGTTGGGCAGGTCCGACACGTCGGCGGTCTGCGTGAAGACGTTGGAGAACATCTCATAAACGTCCGCCTCACCGTCACCATTCGTGTCGTGCAGCCGCCAGATGCCATTGCGATCGAAAACAAAGATCCGGCCGTCGCGAATCGCGAGGCTGATGGGCTCGTGCAGGCCCGACGCGAAACGGCGCCAGCGCACGGCGTCGAGGCCGCGATCGAGTCCGTCGATCAGCCAGACATCGCCGTCAACGGTCACGGCCGCCGCGCGGCCATCAGCAAGAAACTGTACATCTCCGAGCCGGACCTTCCGACGCCACGGATTGTCGATGGGCAGCGGAATGGCGTCCACGACATAGGCTTCCTGGGCGGATGAAATCACGCCGCGAGTGATGACCTCATCGCGCCACCGTGCCGGCGCGAGTTCGTCGCCGGCGGTGGGATTCTCTCCCGGCGCGATGGGTTTCGCATCGTCGTCGGGACTCATCGCGATCGTGAATTCGATCGGCTGGGAATGCGGTGCGATGCGCACGGTCCACGCTCCGGGTTCCTGCCTCAGCGCCACGGTGGCTTCCTTCGCCTCGCCCCTGACTTTGACGAACAGCGGATTCGTGCCACCCGGCGATCGGCCCGCCACCACGAGCAACAGCGGATCGTGGGCGGGAAAAACGCGCAGCCGGCGCTCGACGATTCGCCGGCCGTTTTCTCCGGACGCCCGCATCCACTCGTTTACCCGGGTGCCGCCCACCGTATATTCAAGGCGAAGACCCTCCCGCATCATCCGCAGCTCGCGAAATTCTCCGATTTCCCTCGGCAGAGGGCCGCGGCCCACTTCTTCGGGACTGGGCTGGGGCTCGCGGGGATCGACGGGCGAAAACCGGTCGCCAATCTGCCAGCCCGGGTAAATCCCATTGGCCAGCCACACCGGTCCGTCGGGCATCGGGAATTCGCCGCCACCGCGCTGACTGCGAAAGGGGGTGTGATACGACCTTTGGGCTCCGGAAACCGGCGTCACGCCGGTCCCACTCCAGATCGCGGCGACTCGCAGCAAATCCGGGTCAAAGCCGGCCCACAGGCCGTGGCCCAGGTTCAGGACCAGGGCGCGCGGCGTCAGGTTGTTTCCCGGCGAGAGATCCCCCACGCGCCTGGCATCGAGGACCGACGAAAAGAACGGAAAATCGGCCTCGGTCCACTCACCCCAAGGACTGGGCTTCGCCGCGTCTTGAGTTGCCGCGGCCAATGAGCAGGGTGCCAGGGTTGGCAGGTTCAAACCCGTGAACAGCGCGGCAAAGGCCGACGCACTTCGGGGATTCCACCACCCTTGGCTGCAGAGGGAGCGAGTCACGCGCATCGTTTTTGAGTGCAGAACACGGGACGAGGGAGGATCAGGGGTAAGGCGGATTCATGCTTGCCGCCGAGGGGAGGAGGCAGTGAGCCCAGCGTAGCACGCGGGAAGTTCGGGCCCTTCATTGCGGTGAAGATTGTGGGTGAAAACAATCGAATTCTTCTCGGTGCTTCGGCCTGATCGCATTCAGTTTGGACTTGCCGATCCAGGTGCTCCAGTTTTTGGCGCCCCATCACGATTCAATTCGGAGTGCTGGCCCGCATTTCACCCTATGCCTAACGAACTCTCCAAATCGCGCCCTGCCCTCCGGCTGAAACGACGCGCATCCGCCGGATGGTGCGGGATACTTTGTGTGTCTGGCTGCCTTTTCGCGCAGACGCCCGAGGTCGCGCCGGCGTTTGTCTGGGCGACTTCCGCGGGCGGCATGAAAAACGACAAGGTGCGCGGGGTGGCCGTGGACCGGGAGGGCAATATTTTTCTGGCGGGCGAGGGAGCGGGTGAGGTGACGCTGGGTTCGATGCCGGGGGGCAAGATCGTGAAAGGCCGCGGTGAATTGGATTTTTTTATCGCCAAGCTCGACGCCAACGGCCGGTTCCTCTGGGCGCAGATGGCGGGCGGCACCTTGATCGATCGCGGCTATGGCGTGGCCACCGATGCGAAGGGCAATTGCTACGTCACGGGCCACTACCAGAGCGCCGACGCCGATTTCAGCGGGACCAAACTTCCGCAACGCGGCGGCTATGACATCTTCGTGGCAAAGTATGATCGCGACGGAAAGATGGTCTGGATCAGAACGGCCGGGGGTAGCGGTTATGATTTCGGACACGCCATTGCGGTTGACGGGCAGGGCGATGTCGTCATCAGCGGGGCGGTCGAGGGCGACGCGGAATTCGGCGGGGTAAAATTCCCGAATGAAGGTGGGTCCCACACGTTTTGCGCCAAATATCACTCCGATGGTACTTTGGTTTGGGCGAAGACGGCCACGGGCAAAGCGCGTAACGCCGGCCAGGGCGTGGCGGTCGACGGCCGGGGCAACATCTATATTGCTGGTTACAATACAGGGAGAGGCGCATTTGGCCGTCAGCCGCTCGTAGCTCCGGACGGAACCGGCGCGCTTTTGATCAAGCTTTCGTCGGATGGAGATGCCCTTTGGACGAACCAGCACATCGGCAATCCCCTGTTTCACTTTCACGAGATCGCCTGTGACCAGGCCGGTCGTGTCTGGGCGGTCGGGATGTTTCGGGGCAAAGTTACGGTCGGTCGCGAGATTTTCACCGGCACCGGCGAGAACGACCGCGACGCTTTGGTTTGCCACTATGGGCCCGAGGGTGAACTCAGATGGTGCCGCGCCGGCCAGGGTCCGTCGATCGATTATGCGCTCGGCGTCGCGACCGACGGGGCGGGCAATTGTTTTGTTACCGGCGAGCTTAGCGCCCAATTCAAACTGGGTGGAGAGGTGCTTACCAGCCGGGGCGGCACGGATGTATATGTCGCCAAATTCGACGAAAAAGGCACGCTGCGTTGGGTCGCCCAAGGCGGGGGTGGCGGCAGTGATAATGCCTATAGCATGGTGTGCGACGCGCAAGGGAACCTCGTGCTCGGGGGTTCCTATATTGGCACCGCGATATTCGGCCGTTCGAGCATCACCAGCGCAACCCGCGACTTGTTCGTGGCCAAGCTCCGGGGAACAGGTGCGGACAGCCGTTGATCGGACATTTTTGACTCGCCGGTTGACAGCCGGCCCGCCGAACGTTTGCGTCGCCCGGCTTCAGGCTGAAAGGGAGACCGACCCTCTTGATTACTTCCCTCGTGGCCTACGAAATTTTTGTGAAGGAATTTTTTCCCGTTTCGGCATTCAAAATTAGGTGCCGGCCCCTGGCCATTCTGCTGTTCGCGTTGGCCGCCATCCCGCTCCAGGCGGCTGATTATCCCGCGCGACCGATCACCTTCATTGTGCCTTGGGCGGCTGGTGGCGGCACGGACTCCGTGGGTCGGATCATCGCCGCGCTGCTGGAGCGCGATCTCGGCAAGCCGGTGAACGTCGTCAATCGAGCCGGCGGGAGCGGTGTGGTCGGCCACTCGGCCATCGCCCAGGCCAAGCCGGATGGCTACACCATCGGGATCATCACCGTCGAAATTGGGATGATGCACCATCAAGGTCTCACGAAATTGACCGGGACATCGTTTACGCCGTTGGGGCTGATCAACTTTGATCCTTCCGCGATTCAGGTGCGGGCTGATTCGCCCCATGCCTCACTGCGGAACCTGATCGATGCCATTCGGGCCAAACCGGGCAAGCTCAAGGGTTCGGGTGACGCCCAGGGCGGCATCTGGCATCTGTCCCTTTGCGGTCTGCTGAAGGAACAGAATATCCCGCTGGATTCCGTTGTCTGGGTGCCGAGCCAAGGCAACGCGGCCGGACTCATCGATCTCGCCGCTGGCGGGGTGGACTTGGTGTCGGGCTCGCTGCCCGAGGGACGATCCCTGATCGATGCCGGCAAGGTGAAGAGCCTCGCGGTGCTGGATGAGCGGCGTTCGCGACTTTATCCGGGTGTGCCCACGGGCGCGGAGGCGATCGGTGCGCAGTGGAGGATGGGGGCCTGGCGCGGCGTGGCGGGGCCCCAGAACCTGCCGAAGGCGATTGCCGCCCGACTGCAGGCAGCGGTGAAGAAGGCGTACGAGCGCAAGGAATTTGAGGAGTTCATGAATCAACGCGGCTTTGGCCTGCGCTGGGAGGGGCCGGATGCGTTCGCCGATTTCATGGTAAAATCAGATCGGGAACTCGGCGCGGCGATGAAGGCAGTCGGCCTCGCAAAGTAGCCGCCTGCCCTGTTCCGTGAAGCTCAACGACACGCTGATCGGCTGGCTGCTTTGCCTGTTGGCCGCCGCCATCGTCGCCTACGGCCGCGCCCTTTCGCCCGCCCCGGGTCAGGCCATCGGTCCGGGTTTCTTCCCAAGTTTACTCGGCGGCGGATTGGCCGTCTGTGCCGCGACGATGATTTGGTCGGCGCGGCGGCAGCGCGGCGGGCGGGCGGTTGAATGGGAAGCCTGGACGCGTCAGCCGCGGATGATGCTCAACGGCACGGTGGTCATCGCCGCCCTGATTTTCTACACCCTCGCGGTCGACACGATTGGTTTCTTTGTCACCGGGTTCATCTTTCTGGCTGTGCTCTTTCTTGTCTTCCAGGTCAGGCGCCGCTGGATCGCGCCGCTTGCGATCGGGGTGACGCTGGCCCTGCACTTCGCGTTCTACACCCTGCTGCATGTGCCTTTGCCGTGGGGTTGGCTGGAAGGGTTGGCCTGGTAATGGAACCGGTCATCGAGGCTTTCCGCCTGGTGTTCATCCCCTCCGTGCTTGGGGTCATATTGGTGTCGGCGCTCTTCGGGCTGTTTGTCGGCGCGGTGCCCGGACTGACGGCAACCATGGCCACCGCGCTCCTGGTGCCGGTGACGTATGTCCTGTCGCCCGTCGCGGCCATCGCGTGCATCGTGACCGCGACCGCGATGGCCATTTTCGCAGGGGACATCCCTGGCGCCCTGCTGCGGATTCCGGGCACGCCGGCATCGGCGGCCTATTGCGACGAAGCCTACGCCATGACCCGAAACGGCGAGGCCGAAAAGGTGCTCGGCGCCGGGCTCGTCTCCTCGGTGCTGGGTGGACTCTTTGGCACCGTGGTACTGGTGACGACCGCGCCGGCGCTCGCGGAAGTTGCGCTTAATTTC
This sequence comes from Opitutaceae bacterium, assembly GCA_044344465.1. Taxonomy (GTDB): domain Bacteria; phylum Verrucomicrobiota; class Verrucomicrobiia; order Opitutales; family Opitutaceae; genus ER46. The sequence goes on along the minus strand of JBIJCX010000021.1, from coordinate 36,750 downwards.
AGCTCCTTCGAATATTTCTGGCTGGTGATGCTGGGCCTCACTTGCGCCGTCTTCATCTCCCCGGGCCGGCCATTGAAGGGATTGGTGTCGCTGCTGCTCGGTCTGCTCATCGCCTGCGTCGGATTCGAGAATCCGGCCGCGACACCGCGCTTCACGTTTGGCTTCGAGGACTTGATGAGCGGTTTCCAGCTCACGCCCGTGATGATTGGCATGTTTGCGATGTCGGAGGTGATTCGTTACGCCGTGAGCCGCGAGGTGCCGGTCGAAGCCCCGAAACAGGGTCTCGGCCGGATTTTTCGGGGCCAGTGGACCCTGCTCTGCCGATATCCCGTGCAGTTGTTGCGCGGCAGCGTGCTCGGAACGGCGATTGGCGCGCTGCCGGGCGCGGGCGCGGACATCGCGGCGTGGATTTCCTACGGCCTTTCGAAGCGTTTTTCGCGGACGCCGGAGAAATTCGGCACCGGGCACGTGGAAGGCGTGATCGAGTCGGGCGCGGCGAACAACAGCGCGCTGGCGGGGGCCTGGATCCCGGCGCTGGTCTTCGGCATCCCGGGCGACTCTATCACGGCGATCGTGATCGGCGTGCTGTACGTGAAGGGCATGAACCCCGGTCCGACGATCTTCATCGAGCACCCGGAAAATATCTATGCGGTGTTCATCGTGTTCTTCCTCGCGAACCTGCTGATGCTGCCGCTCGGCTGGGTGGCGATCAAGATCGCGAAAAATGTCCTGACGGTTCCGCGCAACATCCTGATGCCGGTGATTCTCCTTTTTTGCGTGGTGGGCGCCTTCGCCATCAACAACTCGGTCTTCGATATCGGGGTGATGCTCGTGTTTGGTCTCCTGGCCTGCTTCATGGAGTTGAATGGTTTCCCGATCGCGCCGACGATTCTTGGCGTGGTGCTGGGCGGCATGCTCGAACAGAATTTTGTCACCTCCATGATCAAGGCCGGGGGCGATGCCAGTGCGTTCTTCGCGCGTCCGCTGGCCTGCGTTCTTGGAATTACAACCATCTTGGTCTGGCTGTCACCGGTGATCCTCCGGCGGCTGCGAGGGCGCGGGGTAGAGATCGGGCCGTGACGCCAGCCGGCGGGCGATGAACGGGACGCCGCCGAAAGGCGGGATGCTCAACGCCGACGGGCCGCTTGTTCCAGGACTTCCCTGGTCCGACCCGCGACCAGCCGCACCTCCTCGGGCCGGATCATGAACATGTTGTAGATGATCGCATCGCGACCACCCAGAACCTCAATCGATGGATCTCCGTGGCGAAGCTCTTCCGCCGCCTGAGCCGGGGAGATTTTGACCAGTGTCTCATCCCAGGTGATCCGAACATGAGGGACGTGGTTTGCCACTTCCGGAATGTACTTCTCCGCCACGACCGAGGAAACGACCCGCACGCTGGCGGCAATTTGCTCCACCCCCCGCTCCCATTCGGCCCAAGCCCGGGCATGATCCTTTTTGAGGTAGAGTTCCAAGGCGACCATCATCCCGATAATCTCCTCCTTGCTGACTTTCATCCCGCGGCCAATGGACTGGTTCGGGCTATGATTCAGCCTGGCCGCGGCAATCAAGTCCTTGCGCCCGAAAAGCAGCCCCGCGCTTTGCGGACCGCAGATCGCCTTGCCGCCGGAGAACGTCACCAGGTCGAAGCCCAGGGCGATGGGCTTGAAGAGGTTTTCCATCGGCGGCACATCGGACGCGCAGTCGATGAAGGTGGGCACCTGATGTTTCCGGCTGATCCGTACAAACTCCTCCCGGCTGATGCTCTGACTCGGCGAGGCATTGAAGAAGAAAGCCATCGTCGTATGCTTGTTCATCGTCCGCTCCATCTCCGTGGGACCGTCCACTTCAACGAGTTTTACACCGCAGGCCTGAAACTGCTGGGGATAGATCCGGTGTCCCTTGGGCATGACGACCTCGCGCGGCGGACCTTCGAGGTTGGGGAGCAGCCGGATCTTTTCCGGATCCTTGCCCGTAAGCGTTGCCGCCGTCGCCAGGGTGATGGCCGACGCGGCGCCGCATGAGACCATGGCATCCTCGCAGTGGAGCATGCTGGCGATCCGCGCGCCGACTTTTTCCTGCAATTCGACCAGGCGGACAAACTTGGTTGAGGCAAAATTCATCGCCGCGATGACTTCCGGCGGCAGCAAGGATCCCGTCAACGTCGTGACGACACCCTGGCCATTGATCACCGGTCGGATCCCCAGTTCGGCAAAAAAATCGCGATCATGATCAGAGGGAAATTTTTCCGCGGGAGCCGCGCTGGCCAGCCCGACGCCGGCCAGACCACCCGCGAACGGGAGGCTGGCCACCTGTTGCAGGAAGTGTCGCCGGCGAGTTTTTCTGATCATGGCTTGTCCCGTGGTTTCAGCGATCGGCTAGCGCCGGGTTGACGCATCGGCCGTCAGGGTAATCAAAACCTTGGCGTTGGCGGGCAGGGAACCGACTTGGATGCAGGACCGGGCGGGAAAAAGCACGGAGAAGTAGCTGCCGTAGGCCTGGTTCATGACCGCGTAGTCGTCCATGTTCGTGAGATAGACCTTGCCGTTCACCACGTGGGAGAAGTCCAGCCCCGAGTTCCGCAGGATTCCACCCAAGTCGTCCATGGCCGTCCGCACCTGAGCCGCCACATCCCCGGCCGCCGGCGCGCTGCTCCCCGAGAGAAAAATTCGGTCACCGACCCGAATGGCGGGGCTTTGGTCGGAGCGGGGGCGAACTCCATCGGGAATGGCGACGCGCCCGCCCTTGGCGGCCACCAGATTGATCAACAGGGGCGCGCCGTCGGGCAGTTCGGTGACTCCGACGATCGTGCGGGTGGGAGGATGCTCGGGGAAGAAGGACCGGTACACTTCGTTCAACGATTCGAGCTGGTGCAAGTCGGCGAGATAGACCTCCACCTTGATGATGTCGCGATAGCTCATGTCCGCCGCTTTCAGCACGGCACCCAGGTTCTGGAGGCAGTGGCGGGCGTGCGCGGAGAAATCTCCTGCAGGCAATCGACCCGTGCGCAGATCACGACTGTCGACGCCCGATGTGTACAAGAAATCTCCGTCCCTGATGCCATGACTATAATACCGCGCGGGACTAACGCCCTCCGGATGGATGGGCTCAATCTTCGGGCGATGGGAGGCGATGAAGGTGATTTCCACCTCGGTGGCCGGAAGCCGGCCAATGCCTACCGTCGTGAGTGCCGGCGGGGAACCGGGAAAATATCCCTGGTAGATTCGGTAGAAATCATCGAACCGGTTGCGATGGGTGATATACGCATGAGTGTGGACGACATGGCTGAAATCCAGTTCGCGGGACTTCAGCAAACCTTGAAGGTTGACCATGAGCTGATGGACCTGGGCTTCAAAGCCGTCGGGATGGCGGCCCGTTTTTGGGTCCCGGCTGCCCCAACCCGACAGGTAAGAAGTATCCCCGACGCGGACGGCGGCGGTGAAGGGCAGCCGGGGTCGGGCGGGAGCCTTTTTCGTTTCGGCGGCCTCCGGTGCGGGAGCGGCGCCAGCGCCACAGAAAAAGCACGCGAGAAGGGACAGGAGGGAAATGTTATAAAAGTGGTTCTTCACTGAGAGGGGAGGGCTGGGGGGCAGGCGTGGCGTCACCCGAGGTGAGCCGTCACGAGCGAGCGTCGGAGAGAATGATTGTCGGCGCGGGTGCGGAAAATTATTTGTGACTAATCTAGGCCGTAGATTGGTCGGCGCACGTGGCGGTAGTTGAAGTGAACCGGATTGACGTCGGTTGGTCCCGGCGTGTTGACGAGAATGATGCGGGCGGCGACATGCCGGAACGTGTCGTACGGAGCAATGGTACCCTTGGATACGACGATCTTTTGCTTCTTCGGGTCGATTCCATTCCCGACATACTCGGCCACATCCCTGCCGCCGGATGACCGTGAAGTCAGCAACAGTAGGTTTCGGTCTTCGCGGGTCGAGCCGTCGACCTCGATGACCGCGGCCGGACGTCCCCCGCCAGGCGGTTCGTCCCGCAGCGAGCGGACCACCCCGGCGATCCGGACTGGCTCGCCGTGCAGTTTGTCCCGCTTGCCGCCAACGCGGAAGTCGAAGCGACCACCCACGCCTGCCTTGGTCGCGGCCTTTACGGCTTCGGTATCGAGCATGGACATCGTCCAACCCTTCGTCTTCTGACGAAGGAACTCCGCCAGAAAATAGGTGCCATCGCCCGCCGATCCGCCGCCGATATTGTCACCCGTGTCCATCAGGATAACGGGAAACTGATCGCTCTCCATGGCCATCTTTACCCCCTTGGCCGTGTCCGGGGGATTGAAAACGAATTTGTCTCGCTGCGCCCAAAGCATGTCGGACAGCCGTTGGGCTTCGCGTTTGGCCAGCTCCGGATCATTGTCGGTGACGACAATCGCACTTGGGCCCATCCACTTTACATCCGCCCACTGATAACCGCCCGGAAAACTGACCGCGAGAATCTTGGGATTTTCCCGCTCCAGACGCCGGCATTCCTCCACGATGGGTTTCATCAGCCCGGTGAAGGTGTTTTGGTGGACCAAATTGAAGAGCAGGGGCGGCTTCACCAACGCCTGCACCGGCCGGACTTTTCCCGCCACGATTTGCGCCATGATGGTGGCGGCCTGAATGCCCCGCTCCTTGCGGTCGACATGCGGATAGTCCTTGAAGGTGATGAGCACGTCGCAATTTTCGACGAGTTCGGGCGCGACATTGGCGTGAAAATCGTTGGTGACCACGATGGGAAACCGGGGCCCCATCGCGGCGCGGACGCGCTTCGCGACCTCGGCGTCGCCCTGCCGGTAGTCCTCCACGACCATGGCGCCGTGCAGGACCAAAAAAATTCCGTCGAATTTTGGATCGGCGGTCTTTAGCTGGCGGATCAATTCATCCAGATGCTTGTTGAATGACGTGGTGCTGACGGCGCCGAGAAACGATGCCCCGGCCGACACCACCGGATAAAGATCGAGCCCGAGCTTGGCGCCCGCCTCGATGATGCCAGCCGTCGGGCTGCCGCCGACGGCGTTGGCCTGAAGCCAGGCTTCACGGGACGCGGGTTCCGGGGCGGCCTTCATTTCAGATGCGGCCGGATAGAAAGCATTCGATTCGGCAAAGAACCCGCCCACGGCCAGCCGCGGCCGTTGGGCTTCAGCCCGGGCAATTGACAGAAGAAGGGCGAGAAGAAACAGCAGCCGTTTCAGCGTTCGGTGCGGCTCGATTCCATGGGTAAACATTTTGAGGTCGGGAATACCGGGGTTGATCTCACTTGTAGGGAGCGTTGGGCGGAAGTTTTTCCCAGGGAGCCATGGAAATCCCGTTGAGATCCCAGACGACCTGGCCGTTGCGCAGCGTCAACTCGCACTCGATCTTTCGGTCGCCGGTGGCCCGGCCGCCCATGATGTCATAGAATCCGAATTTCCCCGTGCGCACGCCGAAGACCGCAATGTCCGCTTCCGCTCCTACGCTGAGGTGGCCGAGATCCGGGTGCTTGATGATTTGGGCCGGCGCCCAGGTGGAGCGGGCAATGACTTCCGGCAGGGGAATACCCAGGTTGAGAAACTTGGACATCACGTTAGCCATGTCTTTCATGCCGCGATTGATGTTGCCGGCGTGAAGGTCGGTGCTGATGGAATTGGGCCAGAAACCATCTCGCGTCGCGGGTACCGCCTGCCGGTAGACGAAACTGCCCTGGCCGTGGCCGGCGTCGAAGATGACGCCCCGCCGCTGGGCTTCCAGGAGATAAGGCCTTAGCCGGCCCTGCGAATCCAGCATGGGCACACTGGGAAGATAGACGTGGGTGTAGATATCACCGGGGCGAAGGTACTTTCCGACGAGTTCCTCGAAGGGTCTCTGTTGGGGAAAGAAGGTTCCGAAGTCGACCATGATGGGCACATCGGCGAGGCGTCCGGCCTCCAGGGCACGCTCGACGATATCCCAGGTAGGATAACGCCAGTGGGCGGTTTTGACGCCAACGATCAGTCCGGGATGGTCGCGAATGAATTGGGCGGTCACCGCGGGGTCCACATCCCCGAGATCCTGTTGATTGCGGCTCATGCCGTACCCGACAATATTGAGAAAGGCCAGGATGCGGGTTTGGGAGGGTTTGATGATGTGCTGCTGAAAAGCGGGAAAATTGCGCCAGCCCGAGCTCCCGGCATCGACGGCCGTGGTGACGCCGGCGCGCAAGGTGAATCCGTCCGGCCAGAGGCTGTGCACACCGCCTCCGGCTCCACTTCGCGGCTCAATGCCGGTGAACACGTGGGTGTGCAGGTCGACGAAGCCGGGCGCAACGAACAGGCCGGTGACATCGATCACTTTCCGTGCCTGGTCAGCGGCGATATCGGTCGCGACGGCGGCGACGCGGCCCGCGGTTATCGCCACGTCCCGCGGTGCGTCGATCTGATTCTTCGCGTCGATGAGCCGACCTCCCTTGAGGAGGAGATCGTACGGTTGGGCGGCAAAGGCGGAGGCGATCAATACTGCACCCAGAGAAAACAACATCCTTGCGCCGCCCCTCCACCAGAACGTGTCTTGGATCCGGCGGGAAGAAACAACACTGCCGCAATCCGAGGTGGGCCGTGCGCTCCGCGCGCGGTTTTTCTTGTGATGGATCATCGGTTTCACTTTACGGCCGCGCGCGGAGCGCACGGCCCACCGTCAAGCAGACGGTGCTTTTTAACAGCCCCAACCGAAAAGGGACTTTTGCCCGTGACGGGAGGAAACGCCAGCTTTGGTCGCCCGGCGCGTGAGCGCAGGGACTTCGTCCCATCCCGCTGCTCACGCAGCGGGCTACAGCGGCACTGATTCCCAGGAGGAGAGCAGGCGCTTGCGCCACCATGTTCAGGAACCCGAGATTCACATTCGCCCGCACGCACTGAATGGTCCGTGGCTGCGCCTCATTAGAACGAGCCTTTGATGCCCGCACTAAAGACGGCCCCGTTATCGGTGTTGCCACTTGACCGGGCGTAGGTGGGAAGCACATCGCTCCTCTTCTCGGAGCGGCCGCGCACGTTTAATAGATTTCGCACATTGAAGAAGAAATCCAAATTCCGTCTCAGATTGATGCCCAGCGCGAGGTCGGTGTGCGTTCTCGCGGGTAGATAGGTTTCGCCGTTCGGCCCAAAATTAGTGGGCCTCGCACTGACTTCAGAGTCGCGGAAGCTAAAGCTCAAGGAAAGCATCACCGGCTTCTTGTTGAACCGGAGTCCCCCGTTGATACCCAGCGGCAGGAATCCATTCAGGGCGGCCGCACCGGGGCCGCTCATCTTGAGTTTGGTGACGTTGCCAAACACATTGAAATTTCGGCCCCAGCCGAACATCCAGCGATCAAGGGGCAGGAGCGACTGACTCATGTTGAGTTCGTATCCATTCACCTCCGCCGCATTGGAGTTGATGGTGGTGGCGAGGGTCCAGCCAGCCAGGTCCGTGGTCTTGGGATCGAGGCCCGCCTCGATGAGATCGGATTCCTTGGCGGGAGACACCACCGAACTGAAGAAGTTCTTGACCTCCTTGCGGAAAACCCCGGCGCCAAACACTCCGCCCTGGTTGGTGTAGTACTCCACGGTGAGATCATAATTGTTCGCCGTCCAGGGTTTCAGTCCGGGATTGCGCACGGTCAGCTGTCCACCGGTGGAATCCCCTTCGCTGTCGGTCCTTTCATTGACGACGGTTTTTGGAATGATAAAGCTGAAGTTCGGCCGGCCGTACGTTTGGGCAAAAGCGGCCCGGGCCATCAACTGGTCGGTAATATTATAGGTCAGGTGCAGGCTCGGGTAGAAGTCACCGTATTTTCTTTCGGTCTTTGTGCCCAGTTGCTTCCATAGGAGCCGGGCTTCCTCCAGGGAACCTACGGCACCGGCCTCAGGTTTGCGGATCCGGGCGCCCGTGGCCGTCACCGCATAAATTCCGTTCGCATTGCGCTGCCAGACGGCATCGGGGGAATTCACCGAGCCTTGTCCCTGGCTGATCGTCCGTTCGTAGCGGACTCCGGTCAGGACATTCAGCCGGTTGTTGAAGAAACGGCCGTCGGCCTGAAAATACAGGGCTTCGGCCTGTTCCCGGATGCGTTCGGGGTTCGCGAGTTGGGCGACCAAGGCGGTCGTTTGTTGCGCCGGCGTCTGGAAGAAGAGCGAGGGATTCTGCTGCCACGCCCGATAGGCCAGCACCGGCGAAACCAGTGGAACGGTTTTCCCGTCGGGCTCCCCGGCCTTGAATCTCCGGGTGGTGGCATAAGGTGCGGGAGACAGGCTTCCGTTGATTCCCTGATACGTCCATTGGGAATTCTCGCTCATATAGTCAAATTTCCGCTCCCGGCGCAGACCCCCGACTTGGATCGAGACGGGGAAGGAGAGAAAGCTGAGTTTCCGACGGACGTCCAGTTTCTGGTCGGTCACGATATCGGAGCTTCTCCTGGGTTCGGCGAAGGTGGCGCCGGTGATGTTCGTCATCGCGAGGATGCTGGGATCATACACGTTCAGTTCCTGGTTGGCGTTATTGAAAACCTTGATCGTGTCGGGTCCTTTGATGGGATCGATGTTGCGCATTTCCACCCGGATGGGGGTCGTGTTGGCGCTGGTGGTAACGGTGCCAAAGGTTCCCCGCTTGGCGTCGGTGAACCAGAATCGCGCCTTCGCGTAGCCTCCCTGCAGGGTGACCTTCCATTCGCCATCGTCGTAGGCATAGCGTACGCTGCCGCGCAGACCGCCCTTGTTGTTGGTGTTGAAATTATTCGCAAACGTGAGACTGCCGCGCCCCGTCGCGCCACTCGAAAAGTCCGGACCAAAGGTGCCCGCCCTCCCGCCGTCCGCCACCGCCACCGTCGGCGTCGCATCGGTTCCGGCACTGCGGGTGAGGGTGAAACTCTCGGTGATACCCCGCCAATGGTAGGTCTCGAAGCTGGCGGAAAGCACCGCCTTGGGGGCAACGCGCCAGTCCGCCTTCAGCGACGCGTTGGCGAGTGAGAAGATGGCCGAGCCGGCTCCGTAGGCGTACTGTTGAAACATCGGTTTGCTCGGCGACGTGCCATACGTCGCACTATTGACGTTGTTGGTTGGAGTAATGCCTTCCTGCGGCCGCTGCCGGTCGGAAGCCGACAGGGAAATGACGAAGCCGAAGTCCTTGTTGACCGGCTTGGTATAGACGAAGCCATATCCTGGCTTTACCCGGTATAGGTCTTTCTCCCAGTTGGATCGCTCTCTGACGGGGGAGAGTTCCGAAAGCACGCCGGCCAGATTCACCTGATAGACGAAAGAGGCTCGATCCGCTTCAAACGCGGTCCTCGTGACCATGTTCACCGAACCCGCCATCGTGTCGGCGGGCGTAGCGGGGGTGGGAGCTTTGGTGACTTCGAGCCGCGAGATGCCCGTGCCTGGCGTTTGATTCGAGGTTTGCACCGTGCGATCCGGGGTGCTGAAGCCCGTGCTGGCGATGGTGGCGCCGTCGACCGTAAACGTCGTCGTGTTAGGCGGAAATCCGCGAATGTAAATGCTTGCGGGTACGCTGCCGGCGCCGGCGGTGGAAACCCCGGGCATCATCTTCAAGAACTCGCCGATATTGCCGTCGGGCTGTTCGCTGACATCCCCCACCGCCACGATGTTTTTGATATTGGGGGCGAAGCGCTGTTCGTTGATGGCGATCGACGCCTGATCCATGACTTTCGCGGCCTCCACCGTAAAGGGGTCGAGCTTCACGACGCGGCCCTTGGTCGGTGCCCCATACAGCGCCTGGTTGGTCAGGCTCACGTCCTGCGTCACGGTCTTGCCGACGGGAACGGTCAGCGGGATCTCCTGCGGGTCGAGACCGGTGTAAAACACCTCGAGGACGATCGGTCCGCTGGGCACATCGGTCAGAAGGTAACGGCCGGATTCATCGGTCAGGACGCGCAGGTCCGAACCTTTCACCATCACCCGGGAATTTCCCAGATACCGGCCGGTCACCTCATTTTGGACACGGCCTTCGATCGTTCCAGTCGTCGCCGTCTGCGCGGTAATGGAGCCGCTGACCAGGGCGAGGGCCGTTGACGTGAGCAGGATTATCCGCCGCAGCAGGCCGGCGGCGGGGGGGATCGATCGAACGGCAAGGGCTGTAGTCATGGAAATTTGCGGGTGGGGGCTGATACGGGAAAATCTGAGCGGGGTTTGCGCGGACGGGGCGGTGCCACACCGGACAAGAATCGATTGTAGGGGCAGGTGCGATTGTAGGGACAGGTGGGTGCCGGGAGAATGCTGGCTCCGGACGGCGCGTCCACACAGAATCCCGGACGATTTCCGTAAAAGGCTTTACGCTCCGGCTAAACGGCACGGCGCAAAAAACGCCCCCGGCGATGAAACGAGGCGGTGGGAACACCGGGGCGATCGCATCTGGGCAAGAAAGCGCGGCTCTCGTTTCCTGAGCGACATGGCGGGCAAGGGCCGTTTTACTGTTCCTGCTTCACCATGACACATTCATTTCGATTCGTCCTCGTCCTTTTTGGCGTGGCGAGCGCTGCGTTGGCGGCGGCTCCGGCCGGCCGGCCCAACATTCTCTTCATCCTCGCCGACGATCTCGGGCTCGACGGCCTCAGTTGCTATGGTTCCGATGTGCGCAAGACCCCCAACCTCGACAAGCTCGCGGCGTCGGGCACGCGTTTCGAGACCTGCTACGCCGCACCCTTGTGCGGGCCATCGCGCTGTCTGCTGATGACGGGCCGCTACGCGTTTCGCACGGGCGGGATCACCAACCAGTCGTGGCGCGGTGGCGGCCCGGGCGCCAAGTCAGCCGACGAGCAGCCGATGGCCAAACTCATGAAGCAGGCCGGCTACGCGACCGGCATGGCTGGCAAGTGGCGCCAGGTGGGCGAGACCCCGGGCGACTGGGGTTTTAGCGAATACTCGACCGATCCGACTGCGGGCGGCTGGTACTGGCAGACGACCCATCAGCAAAACGGCCAGGAAATCAGCGTGCCGGCCGGCACCTATGCGCCGGATGTCATCCAGAACTTCACGCTCAATTTTCTGCGCCGGCACAAAGATGAGCCGTTCTCTTTCATGGCAATCGACCGTCAGTCAGGGCGCTGATTAGGCATACAATCGCCCGGCATCGGACTGGAGATCGCGCCTACACCGCCCCGATCGCCTCGTCGAGCACGGCGAGGAGGAAATCAGCGTCGGCCCGGGTGATGTTCATGGGTGGGGCGAAGCGGATCGTCTGACCCCAGAGTCCGCCCTTGCCGAGGAGGAGCCCGAGTTCGCGTGCGTTCTCCACGACCTGCGCGCATTCGGCTTTGCCGGGCTCCTTGGTCACGCGGTCTTTCACAAACTCGATGCCGAGCAGCAAGCCCATGCCACGCACATCGCCGATGACTTTGTATTTCGTCTTCAGCCTATTCAGGCCGGCGAGGATATAGGCCCCGAGCTCGAGGCAGTTGGCCTGGGTGTTTTCGCGTTCGATCACTTCGAGTACAGCCTTGCCGATGGCGCTGACGACGGGGTTGCCGCCGAAGGTGTTGAAGTGGACCTTCTGCGTCATCATCGCCGCGATTTTCGGCGTCGTGACGACGGCGGCGAGGGGGGCGCCGTTGCCGATGCCCTTGGCCAGGGTGACAATGTCGGGGACGACGCCTTGAGTCTCGAAGCCCCAGAAATGCGTGCCGGTGCGGCCGAAGCCGGTTTGAACCTCGTCGGCGATGCACACGCCGCCGGCGGCGCGGACGTAGGCGTAGGCGTGCTGGAGGTAGCCGTCGGGAAACACGACGAAGCCGCCCACCCCCTGGATCGATTCGGCGATAAAGCCGGCGACCTTGCCCGGCGTGGCGTAGTCGATGAGCGACTTGACGTCGTCCGCGTACTTCCGGCCGGCCTCCGGATCGTCGTAGCCGAAGTGCCCGCGATAGGGGTAGGGGGCCGCGGCATGGTGGACACCGAAGCTGTGCGGCGTATTGAATTTCCAAGCACTATGCGCCGTCAAGCCCATGCCCGAGGCGTTGCCGCCATGATAAGCGTTGCGCAGGGCGATGACGTCGTAATTGCCGGTGTAGAGCCGCGCCATGAGCAGCGCGAGGTCGTTGGCCTCGGAGCCGGAGTTGACGAAGTAAACGCATTTGAGGTCACCGGGCAGCTTCGCGGCGAGCTTCTCGGCGTACAGCGCGATGTTGGGCTGCAGGTAGATGGTCGTCGAATGCTGGAGAGTCTCGTTCTGCCGGTTGGCCGCGGCGACGACGTGCGGGTGGCAGTGGCCGACACTGATGGTCACGATGCCGCCGAGGCCGTCGAGGTAGCGCTTGCCGGTGTCGTCCCACACATACTGCATCTTTCCCTCCACGATCATGATGGGCTTCTTGTAATAGAGAAAGAGGCCGGGATTGAGATATTGCTGCCGCAGGGCGAGGACGTGCTCGGCCGAGGGACCAATGTACGGCGCGGGAATGTGCGGGGTGGGCGGGAGCGGGATGGATTTCATGGGAGAAGTCTTGGCCCAGGATTCAACGTCGCGGGGCAACCACGACCGAATTCCGTTTGGGCAGGTTTGGTTATTGGCGGCCTCGTTAGAGTTCTGCTGCTAAAAGTGGCTTGGTGTCCTTTGCAGGAACTGCCCCCGGCCGAGCGTGCCAACGAACTTGCCCTCGCGGGCGGCCACCTGGCCGCGGACCGTGACCACGCTCGGGCGGCCCTCGATCGGCCAGCCTTCGAAGGCGCTGTAATCCACGTTCATGTGCTGGGTCTTGACGGAGATTGTGCCCCGATAATCCGGATCGAACACGACGAGATCGGCATCGGCCCCGGGCTGGATCGCGCCCTTGCGCGGGAAGAGGTCGAACTGTTTCGCGACTGCGGTGCTCGCGACGTTGACCATCGTGTGCAGGTCGATTTTGCCCGCCTTCACGCCGTATGTATAGAGCAGGTTGATCCGCTCCTCGAGTGAGGGGATGCCGTTTGGAATCTTGGTGAAATCGTCCCGGCCCATCGGTTTTTGGGTCGCGAAGTCGAATGGGGCGTGGTCCGTGGCGACGGTGTTGATCAGACCGTCGCGCAGGCCGTGCCAGAGGACGGCCTGGTTGCGGGCGTCGCGCAGTGGCGGCGACATCACATACTTTGCGCCTTCGAAACCGGGCCGTTCAGCATAGGTTTTGTCGAGCGTGAGATACTGGATGAGCGTCTCGATGCCGACCCGCACTCCGCGTTGGCGGGCGGCGATGGCCTGGTCGAGCGCCTCCCGGCAGCTCAGGTGAACAATATAGGTCGCGGCACCGGTCAGCTCGGCGAAGGTCATGAGGTGATGCACGCCCTCCGCCTCGACGGCGGGCGGGCGGCTTTCATGGTGCTGGCCCGGATCGGTCTTGCCGGCGGCAATGAGTTCCCGGCAGCGCTCGGTGACGAGGGTCTCGTTTTCGCAGTGCGCGGTAACGGTGACGCCGAGTTCCTTCGCGAGCTTGAGCGTGCGGTAGAGCTCCGTGTCGTCGATGCCGAACGCGCCTTTATAGGCGAGGAAGATTTTGAAGGAACTGATCCCGCGCCGAACGATTTCGCGGAGGTGCGCCTCGGTCGGGACGTCGAAGCGCGAGACGCCCATATGGAACGAGAAGTCGCACGCGGATTTTCCGGTCGCCTGTGCCAGCCAAAGTTCGAACGAGGCGAGGGCGTCGTCCTTGCGCGCGGGGCAGCACATCTCGATCAGCGTCGTCGTGCCCCCGACCAACGCGGCGCGGCTGCCGGACTCGTACGTGTCCTTCGCGAACGCGCCCATGAAGGGCAGGTAGATATGGACATGCGGATCGATGAAGCCCGGGAAGACGAACTTGCCGCTGGCGTCGATGACCTCGGTGCCGGCGGGGGCGGAGAGGTTGCGATCGATGCGGGTGATGGTTTCGCCTTCGCAGTAGATGTCGGCCGTATACCGGGAGTCGGCGGTGACGATTTCGCCGTGCTTGATCAGGATGCTCATTTGGTTGGGGGCTGCGGGAGTTTGAGTTCGCAGAAGTACTGTCGGAGGTAACCGCGATCATTTGCGAGCAAACCTTCGGCCTGGTGGCGGGCGTGGGCACGGCGCGGCGAAATTGCGGTTGACTTGAGCGGCCAAAGCGAGGTCTTGGTATACCTAAAGTGGCAGACCCGCTCCTGGGCTTTTGTCGCCGCGCCATCAGCCTTCCGGATTTCCGCTCCGCCACGTCATGAGCCAACTCCCCCGCTGCGTCTCCCGCGGCCGCCTTCGGGCAATGCTCGGCCTTGGCCTCGGTGCGAGCGCGCTGGTTACGGCCGCCGCACCGCCCGTCAAACACGTGGTGCCCTTCTATCAGTTTACCCAGACGATGGTCGCATCGGAGGACATGGAGGTTAGAAAGTACCTGGCGTTTCCCATCACCCTGCCGCTCGGCGGATCCGAGCTGTTGATCGCCTACAAGCGCGGGTTTGCCCATGCTTTCGACGCGGAGTCGTCCTTTGACGTGCTGCGCTACAACATCGCCACGCAGCGCGCCCAGCCCCAGGCGCCGCTCTTCCGGCCCAAGAGCAATTTCGAAAACGCGGAATTCGTCCGCTTCGCCAACGGTGACATCTCCTGTTTCATCGACAACCAGCGGCCAGCGCGGGAACCGGGCAGCTCCGAGGCGACCCGTCTCGGACTGATCGAATTTCGGTCCACCGACGGCGGGCGGACGTTCCAGGATCTTGGCCGGGTGGGTCTGGTCGACGGGGTCGAATACGGCTACGCGTTCGAGGCCGTCACCGAGGGTGCCACGACCTGGATGCTGGCCATGACGTTCGCCAACCTGCCGGGCGGGAAATCGATCGTGCCGGGGCGCCCCCGCGCGGGTTGGGTGTCCGTCTTGCGGACGGACGACAACGGCCGGACCTGGCGGGAAGTGAAGAATCTCAGCGAGACGTTCGAGAGTCCGATCAACGAAAGCTCCTTCATCCGCTATAAAGACGGCTACCTGTTCGCGTGCCGTCCCTACACGGATGCCCATCTGCTCGTCGTCACCGACCGGGACTTCAATGTCCGGCGCAAAGTGGATCTGGTGGCGCGCCACGATTTTGTGGCGTCTGCCATCGGACGGCCGCGGGTGTTTGAAAAGGACGGCCGCTTCTACCTGATGGGACGAAACAGATTCAAACCGTCGGTCGCCCCGATCCTGGCCGCTGAGTACACGAGTGCGCGGACCCCCGAGCAGCGGATGATGCTCAGCCTGCTCCGGTTTGATCCGGAGACCCTCGCGGTCGACAAGCACGTGGTGCTCGACAACGCCGAAAACCAGCGGGTGGTGGACGCCTACTATGCAACCCCGTTTTGGCAGAGCCGGAAGGGCAAAACGTATTTGAACGTCATCACGTATAAGAGTGTGATGGGCCGGATGCCGGACGTCGTCCGTTTTGAATATGAGTGGGACGAGGTGAAGTAACACCTCGGGCGCCCACGGGTATACTACAACTTGAACCTCACCTCCCTATGAAAACCGAGCTCGCCCCCGGCCGACGCCTTGCGGCCTTCTTGTTCGTTCTCCTCGCGGCCTGCCCGCTGCTGGCGCAGCCGGAGCGCAACGGCGTGGTGGTTGGCCGCGTGTCGAACGCCACCAACGGCCTTTACCTGAACAACGCCAAGATCACGGTCCCGGGCGTGAATCGCGAGGCCTTCACCGACGAAGGCGGCAATTACCGCCTCGAAAACGTGCCGGCCGGCGACCTCGCCATTGCCGCCTTCTTCACGGGCCTGGAGCGGAAGGTCGCGACTGTCAGAGTGACGGCGGGCCAGACTGCGCAGCAGGACTTCGAACTGACCGTTGGGAAGGCGGGCGAGGACATCGTCGAACTGGGGGCGTTTGTCGTCGCCGCGAACCGCGAATTCAACGCGCAGGCCATCGCGACCAACGAGCAGCGCTTTTCCGCGGACATGCGCAATGTCGTCTCGGCCGACGAATACGGCGACATTGGCGAGGGCAACATGGGCGAGTTCCTCAAGCACGTGCCGGGCGTCGATGTCGAATACGCGGGCGGCGTCGTGGCGCGGACCGCCACGGTCCGGGGCTTCCCGCCCGAGTCGACGATCGTGACCACGGACGGCGGGGACGTGGCCAATGTCGGCTACTCCGCGCTCAGCCGCGCCGCCAACCTCGACTTGCTCACCATGAACAACGTGGCGCGGGTGGAGATCTTCAAGTCCCCGACCCCCGACAAGCCGGCGAACATGCTCGGTGGCGCCATCAATGTCGTGACGAAGACGTCCTTCGAACAGAAAACACCCAAGCTGAGCTACCGCGCGTTTGGCACCGTGAACAGCAAGCATGTGGGCCAGGGCACGCGGCCGGCACCGGGCTACGAGGGCGAGATGAATCCGCTGCAACCCGGTTTTGATCTTTCCTACGTCCTGCCGATCACCCGCAACTTCGGCGTGACCGCGGCGGCCACATATTTCGGACGGCACAACGAGAGCGATCTCTACAGCGGAACTTGGAGTCACGTCGCGCCCACCGCGCCGTTCCTCACCGGATCCGCCCGGAACACGTCGCCGCAGATTCGCAGCGGCGGCTCGATTGGCGGGGGCTTCGACTGGCGGTTCTCCGAGCGCGATGTCGTGGGCGGCGCCTTCAGCTATACGGAGAAGTACGCGGCGGCGGACGGACGCATCCTGACCTCGGCGCTGGGCGCGGGGGCGGTCGGGGATTCGACGTATTCACAATCTCAGGGCGCCCGGGCCACGGCGACCATGACCGCCTCCGGCGCGGATCGTTACGATCGCAGCACGCACGGCAGCCTGAAGTTCCGCCACACGGGCCCGATCTGGCGGGTGAACAGCAATGCGTTCTACTCGTATTCGACGAGCATGGGCCGCGCGGCCGACAAGGGGAAATTCTCCGCCCTGAGCGCCACCATCACCGCCCTGGACATGCGCCTCGAGGGCGTCGGCCGGGGTTCGTCGCCGTTCAACACCCACATCGTCGCGCGCACCGCGGCGGGGGCGCCGGTGGACGTTTACGACTCGCGCAATTACACCCTGAATACCATGGGCAGCACGCAGCGCGATGCGACGGGCATCAAGACGGGCCTCAATGCCGACGTCGACCGGTCGTTCGACTTCGGGTTTCCCCTGCAGATCATGGCCGGCTACGCGCTGCGCCGGAGCGAATACGATCAGAAATCACCGAATCTCACCTGGACCTTTGTGGGGCCGGACGGGATCACCGCCAACGCGGACAACCGGGTCGGACTCTACGACATCCAGAACCAAAGCTACTCGAGGATCGATCAGTTGTTCGGGACGCCGAAGACGCAGTGGATCGATCCGTACAAGCTGCGGAACCTTTTCCAAAGCAACCCAAGTTATTTCCGCGAGGAAACGGCCACGGCGATCCAGGCCGAAGCGACCCAGCGGCGGAAGTTTACCGAGACGATTCACGCGGCTTACCTGCGCGGCGACGCGCGCTTGTTCTCCAACCGGCTGCTCGCGGTCGGCGGCGTGCGGTTTGAGGAGACGCTGAACGAAGGTACGGGCCTTTTGAACGACCTGCGGGCTACGTTGCGGCAGGACGCCAACGGCAACCTGTTGCGCGACGCCAACGGGCGCACCATCCCTGTCACCACCGACCCGATCCAACTGGCGCGCCTGCGGTACAAAGCGCTCGGCGCCAAGGCCGAAGGGGGCTACAGCGGCTATTACCCGAGCTTGAACCTGCGTTTCGCCATCAGCGACGCGTGGATCGCCCGGGCGTCGTACGCCAAGTCGATCGGCCGGCCCGGCCTGGGCAGCATTCTGCCGGGGACGACGATCACGGACCCCGACGTGGCGAACCCCACCATCACGGTGAACAATCCGGAGCTCAAGCCGTGGAAGGCGGACTCTTTCGAAGTGTCGTTGGAAACCTATTACGGCCGCAACGGCATGGCGTCGATCAGCGCCTATCGGAAGGAGCTGACGGGCTTCTTCGCCTCGGTGCGGACCGATGCGACGGAGGCGCTGTTGAACGAGTATTTCCTGCCCCTGGACTACCTCACCTACGATGTCGTGACCCAGACCAACATCGACAGCGGCGTCCGGATCGACGGGCTCGAAGTGAGCGCGCGGCAGCCGTTGACCTTCCTGCCGAACTGGGCGCGCGGACTGCAGGTCAATGCGAACGTGACGTTGAAAAAGCTCACGGGCCCGAGCGCCGCCAGTCTGCAGGACTTCGGGGGCAGCGGAGCCAACTGGGGCATCTCGCTGAACCGGCCGCGCTTCTCGGTGCGGTTCAACTGGAGTTACCGCGCCGAATTCCGCACGGGCGCCATCGATGCGAACGGCCTCGCCGATTATCGCACGGACGAGTTGCTGGTCGACACGAGCGCGGAAGTGCGGCTCTGGAAACGCCTGACGGCGTATTTCAGCGTCCGCAATCTGACGAACGAGCCCGGTGCTGAGATCGACCGCCACGGTCCCAGCACGCCGGGTTACGCGCGGATTCGGTCATTGTACCACACCGGCGCTTTCATGACGGTGGGCGTGAAGGGCGAATTTTAAGAAACAAAACACCATGAAAAACGAGCGATCGACGCACAGAACCGAAACCACGCGGGGCGCCACGCGCCGCGAATTCATCACGACGGGCGGCAAACTCGCCGCGGTGTCCGCCCTGGCCGGCGTCACGTTGCCGCACGTCCACGCCGCCGAGGACAACACGCTCCGCCTCGCCATCATCGGCTGCGGAGGGCGCGGCACCGGTGCGGTGGCCAACGCCTTCGCCGCGCCCGGCAGCCCGTTCAAGCTCGTCGCCATGGCCGACTTGGTCCCCGAGAAACTCCAGAATGCCCACACCGCCCTCGTGCGCCAGTTTCCCGACCGGGTGGACGTGCCGGCTGAGCGCCGGTTCATCGGCTTCGATGCCTACGAGAAGGCGATGGCATGCCTGCGGCCCGGTACGGGCGACGTTGCGATGCTGACCACGCGCGCCGCCTTCCGCGTCCCTCACTTCCGGCACGCGGTCGCGCGCGGCGTGAACATCTTCATGGAGAAATCGTTCGCGGCCGACGCCGGTGGCATCCAGCTGATGCTGAAAATCAACGCGGAGGCGCTGGCCAAGGGGCTCAAGGTCGCCTGCGGCCTGCAATGCCGCCATTCCAGCGCCCGGCAGGCGCTCATCGCCAAGATGCGCGCCGGCGAAATGGGCGACATCCACCTCGTCCGCGCCTATCGCATGCAGCCCGGCGGCACGATGGCCCCGCGCAAGCCCGACCCCAACGAGCTCCTGTGGCAGATCCGCCAGCCCGTCGCGCTCCTGTGGTCCAGCGGTGGCACCTGGATGGAAAACATGATCCACCAGGTGGACGAGTGCTGCTGGATCAAGGACGCTTGGCCCGTCAGCGCGCATGGCATGGGCGGTCGCGCGCCGCATAGCACCGATTGCAGCCAGAACTTCGACAACTACACCATCGAATACACCTTCGCGGACGGCGCGAAGGCGATCGTGCAAGGCCGCTTCTGGCCCAATTGCCAAAACGAGTTCGCCACGTTCATCCACGGCACCAAGTGCGCCGCGCAGTTTTCCGGCAACGTCCACGCCGCCACCGTACAGACGTACAAGGACCAGCGCATCGCCAATGACCATATCACCTGGCAGCCGCCGAAGGAGGAGTGCAGTCCCTGGGAAGCCGAGTGGCGGGATTTCCTCGCCGCCATCCGCAAGAATGAACCCTATAACGAACTGAAACGTTCCGCCCTCTCCAACCTCGTTTCGCTCATGGGCCGCGCCGCGGTCCATTCCGGCCGCACCGTCACCTGGGAGGAGGCCCTCGCATCCACCTTCCGCTTTTGCGACGTGGATGCCCTCACGCCCGACAGCAAGCCCCCCTTCCTCCCGGACGCGCAGGGCCGCTATCCGGCACCCGTTCCCGGCAAGTGGAAGGAAATCTAAGGAGACGCTGCCTCAGACCCATTCCATCCGGACAGGCGAACGTGAATCGGGCGCATCTCAGTTTCTGGCCATTTCCGTCAGTGGTGGGCGGGCACGTCCTCGTGCCCGCATTCGAAGCGCGATCGAGTGGGCCAGACATGCGGGGGCGTGCCCGCCCACCCGGGGGATTGTTCGCATTGCTGTTGGCCGCGCTCGGGGCCCTTGCGCCCGTCGCGGCGGTGGAAATCGTCGAACGCCTGCCCAATCATCGATCCCAGGTCTACATCGCTCGATCGGACGAACAGCCGGCTGACTTCCGCTACCTGGCATTTCCCTCGGTGTTGGTGATGGCACCCGACGAAATCTGGGTCGCCTACAAGGCGGGGCGTTCGCATGCCCACGACGTCGGCGCGGCGATTGTTGTCGCGAGTCACCGGCTCTCGACCGGAGCCACCAAAGTGCTCCAGGTGCTGAAGCCTCCGGCTGGTGAAATCTACCAGAACGTTGAGCTTGGCCGCCTGGCGGACGGAGCCGTCACTGTGAACATCGACGTCCAACGATCCGGCCGGCCCAAGGAGAACGCGGTCTTCCGCAAGGGCGCGGTTACTTTTCGTTGGCACCCCGAGCAGCGGGTCTTCACCGGCCCCGTGGCGTTCGCCGCCATCAACGGTGTGCTTTATGGCTATCCCTTCGATTTCGTGACCGAAGGGAAGACGACCTGGCAATTGAACATGACCTTCGAGTACCTGCCGGGCGGGCGCAGGAGCGTCGACGTTCTGCGTTCGGACAACAACGGGGCCACCTGGTCGTTCGTGCGCAATCTGTCCCAGGAGTTCGGCAACATCCGTTCCAACGAAAGCGGCTTCATGCGCTACCAGGACGGCTTTATCGTGGTCACGCGGACGTATGGACACCACCTGCTGCTGCACCGCACGGACCGCGAATTTCGGCCGAAGCTGCAGGCCGATCTGACGGAACTGTACCCGTTTGTTAATTCCCCGACGGGGCGGCCACGAGTCTACACCCGCGACGGGAATGGCTATATCATCAGCCGGAACCGGGTCCGGGCGGCGAACAAGCATATGCAACTCAGTCTATTCCGCTTCGATCGTGATACCCTGGCGGTGACCGGGCATGTCGTACTCGACAATCGGGAGGACGCGGTCGTGGGCGATGGTTATTATGCGGTGCCGGTCTGGGCCGAACGCGATGGCCGGACGTGGCTCCACGTCGTCACCTACACGGGACGGGGCAGCCCATCGCCCCAGATCGTCCGCTTCGATTATCTGTGGGATGAGATCAAGTGAGTAACGAGGCGCGGCTTCCGACCGTTTCGTGCCGGGTAGCAATCGGTGATTCTTAGTTGACGAACTGGGTTGGCGCGGGCCTCGGACAGGGAGATGCTGACGAACGAACTATGGATACCTCATCCACCCCCATCGCCGCGACACGCCGCGCCTTCCTCAAAACCACCGCGGTGGCCCTCTCGGCCACGGCCATGGCGCCCCTCGTCCGGACCGCGGAGCCGGCCCGGCCGGCGCCGGCACCGCGCACGCTGCATCCGTATCCGAACAAGATTACGTGGGGCCGCGGCACGTTGCGCCTCGCCACCCGGGTGCCGCTGGCGGTGGGGCGCGAGTGCGACGCCGGGGTGGTCGCCCTGATGGTCGATACCTGGCAGCGATTCACGTTCGGCGCGGCGGATCTGGTCGTGACGCGCGATCCGGCGCTGAAGGCAGGTGAGTTCAAGCTGGCCGGAGGCCGTCCACCCCTCCGGCAGGCGAATGCGACGTACGCCCTGACCGTGGACGATTTGGGCGTGGCGGCGAGCGCGGTCGATCCGGCGGCGATACGCCACGCGTGGTTCACGATGCTGCAGTTGTTGCAGCCGGTCGAACCGGCGGGCGGTGGACTTGCGTTCGCGCTGCCGCACCTCGAGATCCAGGACTGGCCGGCGCTGACGTTTCGCGGCCTGCACGTGTGCATCTTTCCGGAGACGCCACCGCTCATGATCGAGAAGGCGATCAGGCTCGCGGCGTTTTTCAAATTCACCCACGTCGTGCTGGAATTCTGGGGGATGCTGCGACTCGAGGCGTTGCCGGAGCTGGCGTGGCCGGTTGCCTGGACAAAAGCGCAGGCCGGCCAACTCGTCGCCATCGCGCGGGGCATGGGCGTCGAGGTCATTCCGATGTTCAACTGCTGGGGCCACGCCTCTTCCTCCCGCATCAAGCACGGGCGGCATGTCGTGCTCAACCAGAACCCGCGGCTGGCGCCGTTGTTCGAGCCGGACGGCTGGACGTGGTGCCTGACCAATCCACGCGTGCAGGATCTGCTGCGGCGCGTCTGCGCCGAATTGATCGATTTCGCCGGGCCGGGCCAGTTTTTCCACCTGGGCTGCGATGAGGCGTACTCGCACGCGACGTGTGATCGCTGCCGGCAGACGGACCGCGTGCAACTCTTCGCCGATCACATCAACAACCTCGCCGCCGACCTGGAGAAACGGGGCCGGCGGGCGATCATGTGGGGCGATCCCTTGTTGGAACGCGCGCGCTGGCCCACGGGCTTCGTGGCCAATGGCCGGCCGACGCTGCCGACCCACGAGGCGCTCGACCGCATCTCGCGCAAGATTGTCATTGCCGACTGGCACTACAGTGTGACCACGGGTGACGTGCCGACGTTGCCGCACTTTCGCGCACAGGGCTTCGAGACCATTGCGTGCCCATGGAACACGCTGGGCAACATCCGCACGCTGGCGAAGGCGGCCGCCCAAAACCACAGCGCCGGGCTGCTGATGACGACGTGGCATCACCTGGTGCAGAGCATTCCGACGCTGGCTTATGCCGCCAACTGCGCGTGGTCGCAGGACCAGGCCGCGCTCGGTCTGGGTCAGATGGACGGGTCGCTGCTTCGCGCCACCACGGCGAGTTATTTGCGCAAGCTCGTGCCCGCGGAGAGCAGGTTCGAGCGCGCCGGCTGGAACACGTTCGAATTGCCGGCTGAGGTGGATTGAGGTGCCCGCCCGCGCGCTTTGAGCTTGGCGTCGAGCGCATCCTTGGGCCGCACAAAGCTCGCTTGCACGCGGGTCGATGGCTCGTGTTGTCTCAAACCATGAAATCAAGGATTCTCCTCTTTCTGCTTACGGCGGCGGCGGTTTTCGCCCAAGGGAGCGGCAAGGCCAAGCGCACGCGGGTCGAGACTACGCCGGCCGCCTCTGCCGGTGCCGACGCCAAGGCCACTGACGTCAAACCGGCCGACGTCGCGAAGGACAAGGACACGGCGAAGAAGGACGAGAAGGAAAAGGAACCGGTCCTCTCCGTCACCGAGCACGAGCTAACGCTTGGCGGCAAGGCGATCAAGTACCAGGCGACCGCCGGATACATCGCGATGAAGGACGCGAAGAACGAGAAGACGAAGGCGAACATCTTCTTCGTCGCCTACACCAAGATCGGCCCCGACGCCGGGAAGATCGATCCGGCGAAGCGCGCACTCACATTTTCCTTCAATGGCGGACCCGGCTCGGCGTCGATCTGGCTGCACATGGGCGCCCTCGGCCCGCAGCGCGTGCTCATGACGGAAAAGGGCGAGTCGCTGCCGCCGCCGTACAAGATGGTGGCGAACGAGCACTCGTGGCTCGACGAGACCGACCTGGTGTTCATCGATCCGGTGTCGACCGGCTTCAGCCGGGCGGCGGCGGGCGAGGACCCCAAGCAGTTCCACGGTTTCAACGAGGACATCGCCTCGGTCGGCGACTTCATCCGGCTTTATACCACGCGCAATCAGCGCTGGTCCTCCCCGAAATTCCTCGTGGGCGAGAGTTACGGGACGACCCGCGCGTCGGCGTTGAGCGACTACCTGCAAAGCCGATACGGGCTCTACCTGAACGGCATCTCGCTCGTGTCCTCGATCATGAATTTCGCGACCGCGCGTTTCACGCAGGGCAACGACCTGCCCTTCACGCTTTTTCTGCCGAGCTACACCGCCGGGGCCTGGTATCACAAGAAACTGGGCGGCGCGCTCGCCCGCGCCGATCTGTCCACCGCATTGAAGGCCGCCGAAAAATTCGTGCAGGAAAAATATGCCCCGGCGCTCATGCGGGGCGATGCGCTGCCCGCCGCCGAAAAAGCCGCGCTCGCCCGGGAAATCGCGGCACTCACCGGCCTGCCCGAGGCCTTCGTGCTCCAGCGCGACCTGCGGATCGACATCTTCACCTTCACCACGAAACTGCTCGAAGGCCAGGACCGCTCCGTTGGCCGTTTTGACTGCCGCCTCACCGGCATCCGCTACCAGCCCGGAGCGGCGGGACGGCAGGAGTTCGATCCGAGCTACGAGGCGGTGTTCGGCAGCTATACGGCGTGTTTCAACGACTACGTCCGCCGCGAACTCAAGTACGAGAGCGACCTGCCCTACAACGCGCTCACCGGCGACGTGCAGCCGTGGAACTACAACAACGTCCAAAACCAGTATCTCAACACGGCCGAGCTGCTGCACCAGGCGATGAGCCGCAACACCAACCTCAAGGTCTGGATCGCCAACGGCTACTACGATCTCGCGACGCCATACTTTGCAACCGACTACACCGTGCGCCAGATGGGCCTCGACCCGGCGGTGCGCGGCAATGTCACGCAGACGTTCTACGAGGGCGGCCACATGATGTACATGGTCCCAACCGAACTCGCCAAGCTGAAGGTCGACGCCGCAAGATTCTACGCCGCGACCCTGCAGGCGGTCGGGGTGCGGTGAGGCGGGAGAGTTTTTTCGCCCGGCGAAAAAAACTTTGCGTCCGACGCGGAAGTTCTCGGCTGCGGTCAGAACTTCCATTGCCGGCCGAGGCGGAAGACGACGCCGTCGTACCCGCCGTTCGCCCCGAAGAATCCGCCGTGAGAAAGGTGCAGCCAACGCACACCGGCCAGCCACCCGCCAGCGCGCTCGGGTGCGTGCGACCATTCAAATCCGGTGATGAGAGAAAAGCTCAGGTGGCTGCCGTTGGAGGGAAGTCGCCGCGCGGCGTAATTCAGGCCCAGTTCGAATTCGAGGCCGAGTTCGCCTCGCGGCAGACGCACCGGCACGGGCCACACGACTTGCCGTCCGGCGTTGAACATCACGCCATCGCGGCCCCGGGCAGTGATCGTGTTGGTGCCGGTATCCAGATTGTCATACGCCACCGCGTAGCCGGCGCCGAGGGTCCAGCGCGATTCCCGGACGCGGAGCAGCCGCGCCAACGGATCGGGCCTGGCGAGCCAGGCGAACGTGATCCGATAGGGCAGGCCTTCGTCGGCCGGATCCCAAACGGGGCCGTCGAAAATTACCAACGGCGGCGCGGCGGCCGGGGCGGGCGGCGGCGTGGCGAGCGCGATCCGCAGGGGACACGCGGCGGCCAGCGCGAACAGCAGCAGGCATCGCACGGGGCGGGGACGGAATATTGGGGCACACGCGGCCAAGGCGGAACGCAGGTTAGCAATCCCGTCCGCAGCGAAAAAGCGGAAACTGAGGAATATCCATCGCGCGTGCCTGCTCGGCCCTCCACGTCCACCTGGCGCGGACATCTTGCACCGCGGCAACCGCAACCGAAGGCTGTCCCAGCCGCATCTTTCTCTTTCATCTTTCTCTACAGGGACATCTCCGAGTCCCTGACGAAAGAGAAAGATAAGGAGGAAAGAGAAAGATCTGAAACCGTCGCCAGCGTGCACGATCCGGATCGATCGTGACGCCGCCAAGGTGACCCTTTCGCATCCACGGCATGCTGGAGCTGCGGCGCCCCCGCCGCGGCGGTCGAACGCAACGCGGCGAGGGTGCCGCGGCTTCATGAAATATCCGGAGGGGAAACCAACGCGCCTCGGATCGCGTCCAAGAGCAGGCCACGAGTTCTCACTCTTTCACCCTCGGTCCGACGTACTGGCGGGCTACGACGACGTCATCGAACCAGACTGACTGGCTTTCCTGCCAGTACCGCTTCGTCGGATCGCCCGCGTCGTAACCATAGTGTTCGAGCCAGAGACAGTTCACCTTCAGGTCGGGATCGTCGCGCCAGCGAATGCCCGTGAACTCGCCGGCAAGCTTGCCATCAACCCACATCGCCTGGCGGCCATCGGCCTTGCCGGGGGCGGTGTTTGCCTGAAGCATGAACTCCCAACAGTGCCATTGGTTGAGTGGCGGGATGACGCGATGGTCACCCGCGTCACGGCCGTGGTCCGGCCCCGGCGGAAAGAAACCGTTGCCCCAGTATTTGTTCATCTTGGGATCGATCGTCATGTCGAGGAAGTAGGCGTAGAGGTTCACTTCGCCGGGCGGGGGATTTTTTCCCCAGGCGAACCACGGCTCCATCGCGGTCGAGTAATAGGTGCCATCGGGCTTCCGACCCGCCTTGCCGAAGGACGACCATTTGTTTCGCGGGAGATTCGCCGACAGCCACACGAAGTGATGGCAATACTGGTAGTCGGCGGAAAATTTAACGTAGAACCGCGCATACACCGCGTCGGCCCCGGGCATGAACCACTTGATGGCGTCGCCGCCGGTGTTCTTGCCGCGCTCCATCACCATCTGCACGCACCACTGGCCGGAGTTTGGTTGGGTGCCGGCCATGACCACGCCGCCGCGTTTCTCGTCCCACTTCGCCATGCCGCCGGACTCGAAGTTGTCCGCGAACAGCACGGCCGGATCCTTTTCGATGCCGATGTCACCGGGGTACTTCGTGGCCAATCCCTCCGCCGCTTCGGAGGACGCGAGAACAACGGCAAGGAGCAAGGCGCGGCCGATCGCACGGGCGCACCGGAGTCTGAGTGAGCGGGGCTTCATGGCGATGAGGTGGGCGAGGAAAAAAGGGATGAAAGCGAGCCGGGGCCTGAAGCATGATTCAGGCGATGGGAGTGAACCACGAAACACTTGGCGCGGCATAGCCGAAACCGAAGACGGTCCAATTGATCGGCTACTCAACCCGTGAAGTGTAGGGCCGGACCTTGGTCCGTGCCCCCCAATCCCGCACCGATCATCGTTTTGAGTTTCCGGCGCGCACCAAGGTGCGGCCCTACACCCCATGAAGAATCGTCGCGAAAAAGCACGATCCGGATCGTTATTGGCACAGTCACGATGAACCTCTCGGACACTCTGGATATTGGAGCCGTGACGATCACGATGCGCCGACTGGGTGAGTTTTCACCGGGCGCTGCTACCGTGCCGGCATCGCTTCGAGAACGACAATCTCGAACGGCTGGAGTCTCAGCTTGAGCGGCTCCAGCGGACCTGCCAACAACACGAAAACAATGGCGAGGAGACGGTATTGGCGTGAATGAAGGTTCATCGTGGGATCGGGTGTTCGCGGATGTCGCCGTGGATCTGATACCGTGAGACCGGAGTCCCGACAACCAGCGGATGCCCCTCGTGTTGTGGCGGTCATGATACTCTCGCGCCCCTGCCGATCAATCTGACCAGTAAGCGCCAAACGGGGCAAGGTTGTCCTCGTGCAAGAAATCGGGAACCCCGGTGTCGGGTTCACCCAATGCGGCCCTGGCCCGCTTCCACAGCCCGGTTCGCACATAGCGTTGGTGTTGAAATGGCCAGGCGGTCTCTCTGAGCAAGCGGATGGTTTCCTCGGGCCGGCCGGTGACCAGGGCCAGATCGGCCCGGCGTTCGATGATGGCAGCGCACTCGGGTGCGGATGCGAGCAACGCCGCGCGTCGATCGGTCAAACCCAGCTCGGCATAAAGCTCATCCAATTCCACGACGGCGACGGGGTCATGGAGCGGACCAGATTCAAGGTGCGCGAGTGCGCGGGCGGGTTGCCGGAGGCCATGCCAAAGAATCAGGCCGGCCACCCGGCGCTCCGCTTTGCCGGCGAGAACGGCGCCCGGTGCCGGCGGCGTCCTGGCGACCGTAGCCCTGCCGGATAAGCCGTGACCATGCAGTCGGAGCGTTTCTTCCTCGGTCGTGCGGAAACCAAAAGGTGGGCCGTGCACTCCGTGCGCGGCCTCGGCCCCGTCCTTCGACCCGGCCGCGCGCGGAGCGCGCGGCCCACCCTCGAACGGCATCGTTACCACTTGGCGGTCGGAACGTACCGGCGGCGGGCAAGATTTCTCCACCAGCGCCAACGCCTCTTCGGGTCGGCCGCGGAAGGCCAGCCACAGCGCCAGCGACGGGGCGGCGGCCGGGTCGCCGCGTTGGATTTCGCGGCGCAGCGCGGATTCCAGTTCCAGGCCCGTTGGCACCGGGGAAGCCGGCAGCGATCCCTCCCCGGCGCGAAACTTCTCCCACTGGGTCTGCCACGCGGAGTGTTTCCAGCCCAGCCACGGACTGGACATCGGCGGCAGGTCCAGGTTCGGCGACGCGACGTTGTCGCAAGCCGCGCGCGAATGGACCGGAATCCAGAACTCCTCGTGGCGCCGCTCGGTGCCGCGGGGGAACATCGGCTTCTCGCTCTGATCCAGCAGCGGGCCGCTCTCGATCTCGCAGTAGGAAAGTCCGTCTTCGGTCGTCCGCTCGCCCCAGTGGCGATGCTTGCCGTGGCCGTAGGTCCACACCTTCTTGCCCGGAAGTTGCGCGGGATCGGCCCGGTGCATCAGGCCGAAACCGAGGTCGTGATGGAACACCCCGAACTGCGGTGCGCTGCCGGGCTGCCAGAAAAATGCGGTCATCTGCTTCGCGTTTCGGTCCCAGTTCAATCCCTCGCCCGGCCAGTCCGCCCCGACCACCCGGTCGTCATGCACCAGCACGCGATGGGGTGGATGCACGAACTCGGTCCCCACCGTCGAGCGCACGGCACAGATCGTCCAGGACATCCACGGATGATCCGCGCCGGTGCCATTGCGGAACGCGGTGCGCTGCACCAAGGCGGCGCAGCCCTCGGCCAGGCCGAGTTCGACGACCCACTCCATGCCGGTTCGCGCTTCGCGTTCGCCCACGCGAATGAAACCGTAGCCGCCGATCTGCCCGGTCACGCACCCGACTTCCGCGATGGACGTCGGCGAATGCGCGATGGGAAAGTTGAACTCAATCCCGCCGGAGATGAACCCCCAGATTGGCAGGATCCGCACCGGCTTCACGACGGGATTGCTGAACAGAATTTCCCTCCCGATGCGTTTGTCAAAAAGGCTGTAGACGCGGCCGCCCAGTTCCGGCGCGACTTCGATCCGGAGAAAATCGTTTTCCAAGGTGACCAGGCGGAACACGCGTGGCACGGGCGTCGGCTCCGTGTCGCCGTAACTCGGGTAGGGAAACAGGTGCTCCCGATGGTAGATCAGCGGCAGGTTCGTCAGCGGCACCGGCCGGTGGTATGGGATTGTGCGGGTGGTTTTCGAAAGGCGAATCATGGTTCCCGTATTTCCAAGCCACCGGAGCCTTCCGGCGGGTTGATGGGCTGGGAAAATTTTTCTGCCAACAAAATATTCTTACGGCTCCAGTTCGTAGATTTCGACCAGCGCAGCGCCGGTGCTGTTGTTCACGCCGGTGACCTGTGCGGTGTAGCCGCCGGGCGGGAGTGTCACCACGAGCGCGGCGTCCTTGGATCCGGCGGGCAGCGCAAACGCGCCGGCGCGACGCATCACCTCTGCGATCACGGCGGGCCAGTCGTTGTTTTCGGCGATGAGCTGCTGGGCGGTGTTGAAGACGGCGAGGGTGGGATCGGCCAGAACGCCGGACACACCGAGCTGCCCGAGCGTGGGCCCGACCGCGCGAACCAGCATCGTTTTCTCACCCGTGCCCGCGATCACAAAGCCGGCGATGAGCGTGTCCGCGCCGCTGCCGGCCTGGTAACGGGCGCTCACATTGACGAGACGGGGCGTCTGCGCCGTGGCGGTGTCGTAAACCTCGATCAGGCCGACACCGTTCGTGGTGACGGCCATGTGGGCCGTACGCGCACCCTCGACCGCGCAGAGGACTGCCGCGTCCTGGCTGTTGGCCGGCAGCGGGAAGGCCCCGACACCACTGCACGCGTTGACGAGCGCGGTGACGCCTCCCCAGTTGTCGTTCGATTCGAGCAGCGTGGTGGCGTTGTAGAGTTGGAGGCTGGGGTTGCCCGCGCAGGTGCTGTCCGGCAAGAACGGGGCTAGACCCGGGCCGACGGCGCGGACGAGCATCGGCTTCACGCCACCGGCAAGGACGAAGCCGGTGACGAGCTGCTCGTCGGGCACGAGGTTGGCGCGCACCGAGAGGTTGACCAGGCGGGCGCTGGGGTTGGCCGCGATCGTCAGCATGCCCTGGCGGATCGTGTGGCTCTTGGTGTCCGCCACGTAGAGCACGCCGGCACCGTCCACCGCCACGTCGTAGGGCTGATTGAAGCGTGTGCCCGCGCCGGTCGCGTCCGCCGTGCCGATGGTGCCGGTGAGCCCGGCCAGGGTGGTGACGGTGCCGCCGGGCGTGATCTTGCGGATCGTGCAGTTGGTGAATTCGGCCACATAGAGATTGCTGGCTTGGTCCACGGCCAGACCGACCGGAGCGGAGAACCGGGCGGCCGGGCCGATACCATCGGTGCTGCCCACACTGCGGGCCTGGCCGGCGAAGGTGCTGACGGTGCCGTCGGGCGTGATCTTCCGGATCGTATGGTTGTCGCCGTCGGCCACGAAGAGATTGCCGGCACCGTCCACGGCGACGTCGGACGGATGGTTGAAGAGAGCCGTGCTGCCGGGGCCGTCGGTGCTGCCGGTGGTGCCGGCGAGTCCGGCGAAGGTGGTCACGACTCCGCCGGCCGTGATCTTGCGGAGGGTGGAGTTCATCGCGTCGGCCACGAACACGTTGCCGGCGCGATCCACGGCGAGCCCCGTGGGCCTGTTGAAGCGGGCGGTGCTGCCCGGGCCGTTGGCGGTGCCGGTGGTGCCGGCGAGCCCGGCCAGAGTGGTGACGATCCCGGCCGGGCTGATCTTGCGAATCGTGTGGGCGGCGGCATCGGCCACATACAGGCTGCCGGTCTCATCGAACGCCAGGCCCCAAGGCGCGGCCAGGCGGGCGGTGGCCAGGGTGCCGTCGACATTGCCCGCGCTGCGGGCCTGTCCGGCGAACGTGGTCACTGTTCCGCCCGGAGTGATCTTGCGGATGATCGAATTACCCGTGTCGGTGATGAACAGATTGCCGGTGCGGTCCACCGCGAGACCGGTCGGGGCGTTGAGGCGGACGTCGCTGCCGGTGCCGTCGGTGCTGCCGTTCTGACCGGCACTGCCGGCCAGGGTCGTGAAGGTGAACGCCGACCCCAGCGTTTGGGAACTGCCGGAAGGCAACGTCGACGGTGGGCTGACGGACGCGCCGCCTCCCGCCGTGACGGCATCGATCGTCTGGCGCAGGCGGGTGATCGTGGCGGCGGTGGAATAGCCGGCGTCCTTTTGCAGCACCTGCCATTGGCTGGGCCCGGCCACGCCGGAGATCACCACGAAGAGAGGGATGGATCCCCGCTCGTTGAACTGGTTCCAGATCGCACGGGTGGTGTCGTCGCCGACCAGATCGAGACCGGCGTTGCGGATGAAGCTGTCGGTGAGGGGTGGGTTGGATTGATCGATGTTCACCGCGAGCACCTGCACGGGCACACCGGCGGGATTGCCGCCGCGCCCGGCGTAGTACTGCTGGAGGTTGCGCTGGAGATCGGGCGATGACGTCTGGCAGGGGCCGCACCAGTAGGCGAAGAAGTCGAGCACGAGGATTTTGCCCGCGTAGTCGCTCAGCTTCACGGGCTGGCGGGTGGTGTAGTGGGGCAGTTGAAATTCGCGGGCGGTGCCGCCCATGGCCACGACCTGCGCGTGCACCGGGGTCGCAGTCACCGTGAGCGCGAGGAGCAGGGCGCGGAGGGAATGTCGGTGTGTTTTCATGAGGAATCGGGGTTGAAAAATCAGAAGCGCCACTCGCCGGTCGCCTGGACCCGCCGCCAGTGGCGGTCCGAGTAAAGCCGGGCGAACTGGCCCGACGGCGCGGGGAGGGCTGCGTAGCGCGTGCGATAGGGCCCGGCCTCCAGCCGCACGGCCGCGCGTTCCCCCTGCCAGCGCAGACTGGCCATCGCGTGCCACGTGCGGAGAGCCGGGGCCGCGCTCGACGGAATGAGCGGGTCCACAACCTCGCCGGTGTCGCGATACGCGCGCAGGCCAAGGCCGGCGAACCAGCGCGCATCCCAGTCGCGCTCGACCGTGACGGTGGCGGACCCGGCGCGAAACGCCGGCCGTTCGGTCACGCCCGCGATCACGGTGCGCAAGGTCCAGGACTCCGCGGCCGCCCAGTTGAGTGAACCTTGGAGTGACCCTCGGGCGGGGCGGCCGGTCGTGTCGATGACGCCCGCCTCGAGCAGCGTGCGCACGGCGGGACCGGGGATGTTTTCCGTGGAGAGACGCAGGGCCGTCGTTTGCAGGTTTTCGCGCCCCCGCCGCAACGGCCCGCCGATCTGCGGCTCGTAGCCGGGTGAGACCTTGTCATTCTGGGCGAGCACCGTGGCCTGCAGGAAACCGCTGGCGGGGCGGTATGCCCAGCGCACGCCGGCCAGCGCGTTCCATCCGCGCGGCGATGCTGGAACGTAGCCAGGAACGCCGGCAAAGAGCTGCTGATAAAACTCCGCCAGCCACACCGAGCGATAGTCGGTGAAACCGCGGTAGCCACCCCCGCCCGCGACGCCGCTCAAGGTCGATGGGGTGCCCCAACGGAAGGTCAGTTGCGCCGCGGCGCGATCCGCGGTGCGCGTCCGGGCGCGGCTCACGAGATCGATCGCCGCCGGGCGGTAGTTCACACGCACCCGCGCGCCAGTGAGAGAAAGCGTGCCCTCGCCCTCCGCGTACGTTTGCCGGAGCCGGGCCACGGTATCGACCAGACGAACGTCGGTCGTCGTCAGCGACTCGATCGCCCAATCGGCACCGGGTTCGGACGCGGCCCCGGCCATCGTGGCGAGCGCGAGGGTCCACCCGAGAACGGCAGCGCGGGTCGGTCGCATGGTGATCAGCGGCAGGCGGTGCAACCGGCCGCGACGGCGCCGCCGTTATCGGCGGAACCGGGCTCGATCTGCAGGTTGAGTCGCGGGCCGTAGACGAAGACGCCGCCGTCCTGGAAGACCATGTTCGGCTTTGACACGAGCCGTTGTTGCCAGGCCGGGACCGTCGCGCAGCCCGATGGCAGCAGACAGAGAACGGCGGCGGCGCAAAAGGTCAGAATCGTTCTCATGGCTTCGAAACGGCTGAAGCGCTTGCAGCCGATGGCGGCTTCTCCACGGCGGCCGGCTCCTTCAGGTGCAGGCCCTTCAGCGGTGCGAGGTCGATGGTGAGTTCGACCGGCTCGGCCCCGGAGCGGCCGCGCAGCACGAGGCGCTGCGGCCCGGGCGAGATGCGGAAAAACAGGCTGCCCGATACAGTCTGGCCGGGCGCGAGGGTCGCGGGGAGCATCAGCCGGCGACGGGCGAACTCCGCCTCGATGTCGCGGCGGCTGCTGACGTTGCGGTAGATCACCCCACCGACGTAGAACGGAAGGATGGCGGCACCGGCTAACCCGACGGCAAAACTGGCCGCCCCCGCCGTCGCCCCGATTGAAGCGGAAAAAAGTACGCCTCCGATGGACATCACCGCCAGCCCGCTGCCCAATTGAACGAGCGCAGTTTTGGCGCCGCGATTTAACTCCTTCGTTCGCGTGCGGCTCTCCTTTTCGAGCAGCCACGGTTTGTCGCCCGGCGCGGTGGCATCGCCGCGGAGGTCAGTAAGCGCGGCGGACTCGACGACGAGCGGAACACTCCCACGATTGACGAACGTGAGCACGTACTCGTCCCAATACGCGTCGCGCTTCCACGAGCCCGGGCCGCGATAGAAAATGGCCGTGTTGACCGTCGCCTCGCCAGCGGGCTGCGCCGCGGCCAGGTTGAGCGCTACCGGTGGGGGCGTTTTTTTATCGGCGGACTTGTATCGCGCCGAGACGCAGCCGGACAACGCGAAGGCGGCAAGTATTAAGAAGCACCTCAGGAAGTGGCGGGGTGTTTTCATGGTGGAATTCGCGGATTTACCCTA
The DNA here is from genome assembly GCA_044344465.1 of Opitutaceae bacterium. Lineage (GTDB taxonomy): Bacteria > Verrucomicrobiota > Verrucomicrobiia > Opitutales > Opitutaceae > ER46. Next base: position 3,001 of record JBIJCX010000021.1, on the reverse strand, counting down.
TTCACGCGAGAAAACGGGCCCAGGAATTCTCAATCCCTGCAATCCTCGGGCCCACGGAAGCCACGGAACACACGGAAGAATCCTGGGCTTCCGTGTATTCCGTGTGTTCCGTGGGCCATACTCGCTTGCCTTGAAAACGAATCGCTAAATTCGAAACTAATGAGCTGGCGCAACTCATCGTGCACGACCGTCAGGAGCTGGTCTGCGGCCCGATCCTCTTCCCGCTTGATCCTCTGCCGGATAAGCGTGCTCGCTTGCACGAACGCATTTACGGGCAAATGCCGGCCTCAGGCGAGGCGGAAAAAGCGCGCATCAATTGTCGAAACGCGTCGGCCGGTGCCCGGTAATTCCAATCGCCTTTCGCTCTTGGACGACAGGCGGAGAACGGACCTCCCGGTCCGTTTCCTGGTCGCGCCGCGCTCAGCCTCTAACCGGCCAGACACCCCTTGAACGCCTCCGTCAGCGCGGCGCGATCAAGGTTCTTGCCGATGAAGACGAGCGTGTTGGTCCGCGGCTCGTGGCCCCACTCGCGATCGAACTTCGCGTCGAAGAGCATGTGCACGCCCTGGAAAACGAGGCGCTTCGACGTGCCCTTCACGGCCAGCACGCCCTTCATCCGGTAGATGTCGCCACCCTTCGTCCGCAGCAGCACGCTGATCCAGTCGTTGAGCTTCTTGCCGTCGAGATCGCCGGGCGTGCTGATGCCAACGGACGTGACCAGGTCGTTGTGGGTGTGCGCCGCGTGGAAATCCTGCTGCCAGCCGGGCTTCGCCACTTCTCCGCACACGTAGATGTGCAGCGGGTCGTGGCCGCACTGTTCGAACACGAGATAGAAACCCGGTGCGGTCAGCTTCAACTTGAAGCGGCCGTGGCCGTCCTTGAGCAGCAACCGGTGCAACGTGCCGCCAGGGGCGAGCGTGTCGCCTTCGTTCGTGCGCGACTCCCAGTCGGCGAAGACTAATACCGCTGCGTCGCGCGCGGTCGTGAGATCCTTTTCCTCGAGCGATTTCACCGGCATCACGACCACATCCAACTCGTTCGGATTGCCATGGTGATGATGGTGGCGGTGTTCGCCCTCGGCCGAGTCGTGCGCGTGGTCGTGGCCATGGTCGTGATCGTGGCCGTGCCCGTCGTCATCGTCGTGCCCGATGACGAGGTCGTGCGTGCCAGCGGGGAGCGCGTAGGCGCCGGCCCATTCGAAGGGATATTCGGGTTCGAGAAACTGCGGATCGAGCTCGGTGGCGCGGTTGAGATTGAAACCGCCGACATCGAGCACACGGTCCAGCGGGATGTCGCAGTCCTTCGTGCGGTGGATCTTCGCCACGGCATTGATCCGCTTGATGCGGGCCTCGAGCGCGTCGAGCTCGGCCGGGGTGACGAGATCGGTCTTGTTGAGCAGGATGACGTCGGCGAAACCGATCTGCTTCACCGACTCGTCGTCCGACTCGAGGTGCTGGAGCACGTGCTTCGCGTCGACGACCGTGACGATCGCATCGAGGCGAAAGGCCTGCTTGATCTCGTCGTCGGTGAAAAACGTCTGCGCGACCGGCGCGGGGTTGGCGAGCCCGGTGGTCTCGATCAGGATGCCGTCGAGCTTGTCCTTGCGCTTGAGCAGCCTGCCCAGGATGCGGATGAGATCGCCGCGCACGCTGCAGCAGATGCAGCCGTTGTTCATCTCGAACAACTCCTCGTCGCTCTGGATCACGAGCTGGTGGTCGACACCGACCTCGCCGAATTCGTTTTCGATCACGGCGAGCTTCTTGCCATGGTGTTCGGTGAGGATGCGGTTGAGGAGCGTGGTCTTGCCGGCGCCGAGGAAGCCGGTGAGGACGGTGACGGGAATCATGGAGGGAGGGCTGAGAGTTGAGGGCTGAGAGTTGAGGGCTGAGAGCTGAGGGCTGAGAGCTGAGTGATGAGTGATGAGTGATGAGAGCTGAGTGCCGATTGAGCTTAGCGCTTACAGCCCGCTTAGCGCTTACAGCTTAGTGCTTAGAGCAATCGTGCGGCGGCCGGCACGAAGGGCAAGCGGGCGCGCTCGGTCTCAGCCGCCGCCCTTGGGGAAATTGAACGCGATCGCGGTGAAGGCGGTGCCTTTGATCGTGAGCGCAGGAATCACGGCGTCAAAGGTGCCGGTGGTCTTCAGCCAGTCAGCCTGGGCTTCGAACTGAGCGGTGTCGCCGACGGTCTCGCCGGTGGCGGGATTGGCGACGGCGCGGAAGGTGAGCGGACGCTTTTCGCCGCCGACGGTCGCGACCACCTCGAACGCGGGGGCCTTGAGGCGGATGAAATTTTCCACGTGGCCATCGAAGACGAAGGCGGCGAGCCGGCCGGTGGCGGCGTCGCGGACGAGCTCGAGATTGTAGGCGTGTTCGCCGATTTCGACGAGGGTGCCGCCGTGGGGCGCGGCGTGTTCGTGCCGGGTGGCCGTGGGCGCGGCGTGATCGTGGCCGGGCTGTTTCGAGCACGCCGCGAATGTTACGACGACCAGGGCGACGACTGCAAAATGGCAAAGGAGCTTCATGGCCGGAAAACTAACCAGACCCGGAAGTCGCTGAAAAGCGAAAGCCGTGCCCTCGTGACGTTTTTCGCTCAAGGTGGGCCGGGCGCTTCGCGCGGCGTCTCGTGACCGCGCGCGGAGCGCACGGCCCACCTCGGCGCTGCGTCATTCGGCTCAGTGGCTCGCGCAGGTGCACGCATATTCGGCGTGCTTGCACTCGGCGCAGTGGGCCAGGCTGAAGTCGATGCGGAAGTTCTTCGGTTTCGCGTCGGCCGTGGCTCGCACCTGCACGACGACCCGATACGGCTCCCCGGCCGGGAGGGCCGCGGTCGAGACGAAACCGGTGGCGGTCCGCTCGAGCGCGACGGCCACGCGGCCGGCGGCGGGCTCGGCCGTGACGGTGACGACCTGGGGGCCGGGCGAAACGGGCTGCTTGGCGGCGTCGTAAAACGTGATCTCAACCGTGCGGGCGGCGGTGACGAAAAACTCCGCGGCGTGCGGTTC